>CAYHHE010000046.1:0-22150 GCA_964356295.1 uncultured Actinomycetes bacterium
TGTTGTAGATGTCGTGCGCGAAGGACGCCGACGCCGTGATCGTCAGGCCGGCGACGACCGCGAGGATCGTCGCGAAGGCCACCGCGGAGATGACGCCGAGCAGCAGGGTGCCACCGAGCTCGAACGCCAGCAGCGGAGCAGCGGAATTGCCCTTGCCGGGAGCACCGAGGATTCTCTCGGGACCCACGAGGGCGGCCGCGCCGAAGCCCAGCACCAGGCTGAACAGGTAGAACAGGCCGATCAGGGAGATCGCGTAGACGACCGAGCGGCGGGCCTCCTTGCTGGTGGGCACGGTGTAGAACCGCATCAGCACGTGCGGCAGGCCCGCGGTGCCGAGCACCAGCGCGATCGACAGCGAGATGAAGTCGATCTGCGTCGTCGTCGAGACCCCGTACCTGGCCCCGGGTGCCAGCAGGTTCGTCGCCGCGTCACCCAGCTCCTCGTTCGTCGTGTCCTGCGCCGCGCCCAGCAGGTCCGACAGGTTGAACCCGTACTTGGCTCCCACCCAGACCGTCATCAGACCGGCACCCGCGATGAGCAGGGCGGCCTTGATGATCTGCACCCAGGTGGTGCCCTTCATGCCGCCGACGACCACGTAGAGGATCATGATGACGCCGACGACGGCGATCGTGATCGCCTGGCCCGTGGTTGTGGTGACGCCCAGCAGCAGCGCCACCAGACCACCGGCACCGGCCATCTGCGCCAGCAGGTAGAACAGCGACACAGCGAGCGTGGAGATCGCGGCCGCCATCCGCACCGGGCGCTGCTGCATCCGGAACGACAGCACGTCGGCCATCGTGAACCTGCCGGTGTTGCGCATGAGCTCGGCGGTGAGCAGCAGCGCCACCAGCCAGGCCACCAGGAAGCCGATCGAGTAGAGGAAGCCGTCATAGCCGGTGAGGGCGATGGCGCCGGCGATGCCGAGGAAGGAGGCGGCCGAGAGGTAGTCACCGGCGATCGCGGTGCCGTTCTGCCGTCCGGTGAAGTTGCGGCCACCGGCGTAGTAGTCCGTGGCCGTCTTGGACGTCTTCGAGGCGCGGATGATGATGACGATGGTGATCGCGACGAACACGCCGAAGATGGCCATGTTCAGCAGGGGCTCGCCGACCTGGGTGGTGGCGTCCGCGGCAAGGAATCCGCTCATGCCCGACCCTCCTCGATCTCGTTCCGCAGCTGCTCGGCCATCGGGTCGAGGGAGCGGTTGGCGTGCCGGACGTACAGCCAGGTGATGAGCGCGGTCGAGGCGAACTGCGCGAGACCGAGCACGAGGCCGATGTTGATGTTGCCGAACAGCTCGGTCGCCATGAAGTCAGTTGCGAACACCGACAGCATCACGTACACCATGTACCAGGCCAGGAACACGACCGTCATGGGGAAGGAGAAGCCGCGGTAGCTTCGCCTCAGCTGCTGGAAGTCGGGGCTCTTCTGCACCGACTCGTAGGTCGCAATAGGGATTCCCCCGGTGCGACGATCGTCTGTGGTACTCACGCCCTACCTCCATCATGTACGGGGGACCCGGTGGTCCACTCGACCGGAACGCTAGGGCGCGGGTGAGCCCCGTCACAGAACTTGCCTGCCCGGACGCGCCGAACGGCGAGAAGGGGGCGGTCGCGGGAGGAGACGCTGCGACGAGTGGTTGGACGGCGACGCCGAACGGTCCAACAGCCGGGAGACCGTCGCGGCCGACCGGTCAGCAGGCGGGCAGGCGCGCGGCGAGCCAGCCTCGAACCTGGCTGATCGCCACCCGCTCCTGAGCCATGGAGTCCCGGTCCCGCACCGTCACGGCGTCGTCGTCCAAGGAGTCGAAGTCCACCGTCACGCAGTAGGGCGTGCCGATCTCGTCCTGGCGGCGGTAGCGCCGGCCGATGGCCCCGGCGTCGTCGAAGTCCACGTTCCAGCAGGCGCGCAGGTCGGCGGCGAGGTCGCGGGCCTTTGGCGAGAGCCTCTCGTTGCGTGACAGGGGTAGCACCGCGGCCTTGACCGGTGCCAGTCGGGAGTCGAAGCGCATCACCGTCCGCCTGTCGAGGCCGCCCTTGGTGGTCGGCGCCTCGTCCTCGTCGTAGGCGTCGAGCAGGAACGCCAGCACCGAGCGGCTCAGCCCGGCCGCCGGCTCGATGACGTACGGCGTCCAGCGCTCGCCCTTGTCCTGGTCGAAGTACGTCAGGTCGACCCCGGCGTGCTGCGAGTGGGTCGACAGGTCGAAGTCGGTGCGGTTGGCGATGCCCTCGAGCTCGGCGAACCCCGCGCCGCCGAAGCCGAAGCGGTACTCGATGTCCACGGTCCGCTTGGAGTAGTGCGACAGCTTGTCCTTCGGGTGCTCGAACAGCCGCATGTCGTCCGGGTCGAGACCGAGGTCGACGTACCAGTCCCAGCGGGTGGTCAGCCAGTACTCGTGCCACTGCTCGTCGGTGCCAGGCTCGACGAAGTACTCCATCTCCATCTGCTCGAACTCACGGGTGCGGAAGATGAAGTTGCCCGGCGTCACCTCGTTTCGGAACGACTTGCCGGTCTGCGCGATGCCGAAGGGGGGCTTCATCCGCGAGGAGGTCATCACGTTGGCGAAGTTGACGAAGATGCCCTGCGCGGTCTCCGGGCGCAGGTAGTGCAGCCCCTCCTCGGTCTCGATCGGACCGAGATGCGTGCGCAGCAGCCCGTTGAACATGCGCGGCTCGGTGAACTGGCCCTTCACCCCGCAGTTGGGGCAGGGGATGTCGGTGAGCCCGTCCGCGGGGGCCCGTCCGTGCTTGGCCTCGTAGGCCTCCTCGAGCTGGTCCGAGCGCCACCGGCGGTGGCAGTTGATGCACTCGGTCAGCGGGTCGACGAAGGCCTCGACGTGCCCCGATGCCACCCACACCGGGGTCGGCAGGATGACCGAGGAGTCGAGCCCGACGATGTCGTCCCGGGTCTGCACCATCGCCCGCCACCACTGGCGTCGGATGTTCTCCTTCAGCTCGACCCCCAGCGGGCCGTAGTCCCACGCGGAGCGGGTGCCGCCGTAGATGTCCCCGGACGGGAACACGAACCCCCGGCGCTTGGCTAGGGAGACGAGGGCGTCAGTACGGTCGCTGGGCACGATGGTCAGGCTCTCCCGATGGTGCGTGGCTCGTGGGTTCCCCGTCGGGCGCGCCGGCCTGGGCCGCAGGCGAGGACGGCCCAGGGTAGCCGGATTCGGTCGCCAGCAGAGCCGCGGCCAGCACGGTGGTCAGCGGGACAGCCGCGACGATCCCGATCGCCCCCACCAGGGTCCGGATGACCTCCTGCGCCACGAGTTCTCCGGTGAGCACCTGTCCCAAGGTGCTGCCCGACAGCAGGAACAGCATCAGGAGTGGCAGCGCGGCACCTGCGTAGGCCAGGACGAGGGTGTTGACGGTCGCTGCGACGTGGTCGCGACCCACCCGCAACCCTGCTCGGAGCAGCCGACGCCGGCTCTGCCATGGGTCGGCGGCATGCACCTCGGCGACCGCTGCGGTCTGGGTGATGGTCACGTCGTCCAGCACCCCGAGCGCCCCGATCACCAGGCCCGCCAGCAGCAGTCCCCGGGGGTCGACCTGCGCACCGAAGGCCTGCAGGAACGCTGAGGACTCCTCCGCCAGCCCGGTGAACGAGCCGAGCTCGATGACCACGGCACCCAGCCCGGCTGTCAGCAGCAGGCTCACCAGCACGCCCAGCAGCGCCACGCCGGTCCGCAGCGACGGCCCGTGCGCCAGCACCATGGTGAGGAAGGCGATCGCGGAGGCTCCGACGGTGGCCACCCACAGCGGTGGCGACCCCTCCAGCAGAGCGGGGAGCACGAACAGCAGCAGCACCCCCAGCGAGGCGACCAAGCCCACCAGGGCCGCCACCCCGCGCCAGCGCGCCAGCACCACGACGGCGATCGCGAAGACGCCGGCGAGCACCCACAGCACCGGGCCACGTTGGAAGTCGCCGATGACGTAGCGCTGCGATGCCGGCGCGTCGAGGTTGGACTGCAGCACGACCCGGTCGCCGGCGACGACCTTCGGAGCACCCACTCCGGCCGGGGCGGCCGCCACGAAGAGCCGGCCCTCGTCGGGCCCGCTGGTGATCGTCACCTCCGCCTGCCGGCACTGCTCGGCCGGAAGGTCGGGACAGTCCCTGACCGCCACCACCGTGCCGGTGACGAGGTCGCCGGACTCGATGGTCGGCGGGGCCTGCGACGGCCACAGCAGCACCAGACCGGCCACCGTCAGCGCACCGAGCGGGACGAGCAGGGCCAGCACGACGGCGCTCACCTGCCGGCTGCGGCCTGTCCGGGCGACCGGGTCACCCATGGACGTCGCCCTCGACGTGCCGCGCCGGGCCTGCGCTGTCGGCATCGGCTGCGCGGTCGCTGGCCTGCGCAGCGATCCCGTCCGGAAGCGCCCTGACCAGCGACTCGTAGGCCGTGGCCTCGTCGATCGCCGTGGCCAGCAACGGCACGGCGCCGAGCTTGACGTCGAAGGACGACAGCGCCCGCCGAAAGGACCCCACGTCGTCCCACTCGGTGACCACCGCCCACAGCTGCGGGTCGTCGGTGGCGCGACCGACCACTGCGCTGCGGAAGCCGTCGCGCTGCCGCAGCAGGTCCACCGCTTCGGTCGCCTGCCGCTGGAACGCCGCTGCCTGGTCCTCGGGCACGCGATGTCGCGTCATGCTGATCACGTCACCACCGTAGGTCTACGGTCGCCTGATGCGGCTTCTCGTCCTCGGAGGAACCTCGTTCATCGGTCGGCACCTGGTGGACGCCGCGCTCGTCCACGGCCACGAGGTGATCCTCTTCCATCGTGGACGCACCAACCCCGGGCTGTTCCCGCAGGCCGAGCACCGCTACGGCGATCGCAGCACCGGCGACTACACCAGCCTGGCGAACGGACGCTGGGACGCCACCGTGGACGTCAGCGGCTACCTGCCGCGCCACGTCGACGAGGCCCTGACCGCCCTGTCGGACCGGCAGGGGCACTACGTGTTCGTGTCGTCGGTGGCGGCCTACGACGCCGACGCGCTGCGGCGTGACGAGGACTCACCGCTGTGGCCCCCGCCGGGGCCGGACACCGAGGCGATCACCCCGGCGACCTACGGGCCGTCCAAAGCTGCCGCCGAGCGGCAGGTCCAGCGCCACTGCGCCCCCGAGGGCTGGTCCGTCGTCCGTCCGACGTACGTGGTCGGCCCGCACGACCCGACGGACCGCTTCACGTACTGGGCGCGGGCCGTCGCGCACGGTGGCACGGTCGCCGTCGCCTGGCCGCAAGAACCGGTCCAGATCATCGACGTGCGTGACCTCGCTGACTTCTTGCTCACGCTCGCAGCGACCAGGCGCAGCGGCTCCTTCGACGCCGTCGGGCCGTCGCTGCCGCTGGCCGAGATGCTGCGCGAGATCGCTGATCCCGCTCGTCCCGTCACGCTGGTGGACGTGGGCGGCCAGGCGCTGGACGAGGAGGGCGTCGTGCTGCCGCTGATCGACGGTGACCCAGCCAACCGGGCACTGCTCACCCGCCCCGGTGCTCGTGCGTTCGCCGCGGGCCTGCACACCCGCTCGCCTCGGGAAACCGCTCGAGCCACCGCGGAATGGGATCGTGAGCGGGGTTCGCCGCCCCTGGCGGCCGGACCCACCCCCGCTCAGCACGCGGCGCTGCTGACCCGTGCGACGCCCGGCTGACCCCCTTCGCCGCACGCGCCTGGCCCCTGCTCGCCAGTTATCCTCAAGGGGCCAGCAACCCGCCGCGCCAGCCGGTCGACCGTGACCTCGAGGGAGCAATGACCACCCACCCTCCCTCCAGGCAACGGGCCGCGGCTGCTGATGGCGCGGTCCCCGCGGCGGCCCTGCCGATCGCAGCCGACCGGCCGATCCCGGTGCACGTCCCCGCACCGGAGGACACCCGGGAGTCCGACCCGATCCCACGCTGGTTCCGCCGAGGGGTCGTCTTCGTCGGCTTCACAGTCGTCCTGTTCCTCGTCGGCAGCTGGGCCTTCAGCCAGCTCGGGAGGTTCTGGTACACGCTGGCGTTCGCGTTCTTCATCGGCCTGGCGATGGAACCTCTGGTCAACCGGCTCGAACGCCGCGGGATCAGGCGCGGTGCCGGGACGGGAATCGTGCTGGGCGGTCTGATCCTGGGCACCGTGGCCTTCTTCGCTGTGTTCGGCAACCTGCTCGTGACGCAGCTCGCCGAGCTCATCCGTAGCGTCCCGAAACTGGTGGACACCGCACTGGACTCGGTGAACAACGAGTTCGGGACGGACCTCACGCCGACATCCCTGCTGTCGTCGGTCGGGCTGAGTACCTCGGACCTGGCCAACGCGGCCACCACCGTGGGTGTCGGCGTCATCGGCTTCGTCACCCAGACCATTGGGCTGCTGTTCAGTGGGCTGATGATGCTGCTGTTCGCGTTCTACTTCGCCGCCGACGGCCCCAAGTTGCGTCGCACGATCGCGAGCTGGCTACCGCCGAGCCGCCAGCGACAGTTCATCACCATCTGGGACATCTCGACGGCCAAGGCCGGCAGCTACGTCATCTCGCGGGGCATCCTCGCCTTCATCAGTGCCCTGGCCCACGGGGTCTTCTTCGCCGTCATCGACCTGCCCTATTGGCTGCCGCTCGCGCTGTGGGTCGGGTTCGTCAGCCAGTTCATCCCGACGATCGGCACCTATCTCGCCGGCGCCTTGCCGATCGTCATCGCCCTGGTCCTGGGTGAGCCGTTCGTCGCGCTGGCGGTGCTCGTGTTCATCCTCATCTACCAGCAGGTCGAGAACCTCATCCTGACCCCGCGGGTCACCCAGCAGACCCTGGAGGTGCACGCCGCGATCGCCTTCGGCTCGGTGATCATGGGAGGGGTCCTGTTCGGTCCGACCGGCGCGCTGCTGGCCATCCCCGTCGTGGCGATCGTCATCGCGGTCATGGACACCTACGGCAAGCGCTACGAGATCGTCCCCGAGGTCTCCGACGACTCCGCAGGCTCGGCACCGCCGTAGCGGCGCTCCCGAGACGCGTACTGCTCCACCGCCGCCCACAGGTGTCGCCGGTCGAGGTCCGGCCACAGGACATCGACGAAGATCAGCTCGGCGTAGGCGGTCTGCCAGAGCAGGAAGTTGCTGATCCGCTGCTCTCCGGACGAGCGGATGAACAGGTCGACGTCAGGAAGGTCCGGGCAGTACAGCCGGCGGGCCACGACCTCCTCGGTGACCCGGTCCGCCCGGAGCCGACCTGCGGCCACGTCGGCGGCGATCCTGGACGCGGCGTCGGCGATCTCCGCGCGACCCCCGTAGTTGACGCAGAACTGCAGCGTCATGCGGTCGTTGTGGCGGGTCAGGCGCTCGGCCGTCTCGAGCTCCTCGATGACGCTGCGCCACAGCCGTGGCCGACGCCCCGCCCAGCGCACCCGCACGCCAAGGGAGTGCAGCTCGTCGCGCCGACGGTGGATCACGTCCCGGTTGAAGCCCATGAGGAACCGCACCTCGTCCGGGGAGCGCTTCCAGTTCTCGGTGGAGAACGCGTAGGCCGACAGCGTGCCGATGCCCATCTCGAGCGCGCCGTGGACGACGTCGACCAGCGCCGCCTCGCCGGCCTCGTGACCTCGGGTGCGGGGCAGCCCGCGTTGCTGGGCCCAGCGTCCGTTTCCGTCCATGACGATCGCCACGTGCCGTGGCAGGGCCGCCGCGGGCAGCGCCGGGGGGCGGATCCCTGAGGGATGCGGGTCGGGGTTGCGGTAGGGGCGGGCAGGAGCGGTCATCTCACGCCCTGCCGGTCGACATGGCGCAGGGAGCGCAGGCCACGCTCCAGGTGCCAGGGGACGTAGGCGGCCACGATGCCGTGCGCCTCGGTGCGCTGTGCGGGGGTGGCCTGCGTGGTGCCGGCCCAGTCGCCGCTGAGCAGGGCCGCCAGCAGCCGGAGCGTGCCCGCCGTCGGGCTGACCGAGCCGGGTGGACGGCACCTGGAGCACACCATTCCTCCCGAGCCGACGGAGAACCAGACGTGCGGGCCTGCGGCGCCGCAGCGGGCGCAGTCGACGAAGCTGGGCGCGAAGCCGGCGGTGGCCAGGGCCCGCAGCAGGTAGGCGTCGAGGACCAGGTCGGCAGGGTGGCGCTGCTCGGCCAGGGCCCGCACCGCACCCAGCAGCAGCAGGTACTGCTGGACGGCGGGCTCGCCCTCCTCGGCGGCGAGCCGGTCGGCCGTCTCCAGCATCGCGCTACCGGCGGTGTAGCGGACGTAGTCGGCCGAGATCGCCACCCCGTGCGAGCCGAGTGTCTCGGCCTGCGTGACCACGTCCAGGGTGCGACCGGTGGCGAACTGCAGGTCGACATGGGTGAACGGCTCGAGCCGCGAGCCGAACCGGGACTGGGTTCGACGTACCCCCTTGCCGACCGCTCGGACCTTGCCGTGATGGCGGGTGAGCACGGTGACGATCCGGTCGGCCTCGCCGAGCTTGTGCGTGCGCAGCACCACGCCCTCGTCCCGGTACAGCGCCACGACGCCATCGTGCCAGGCCGGTCCGTACGGAGCGCATGATCCATGCGGGATCGGCCCTCGCCGGGTGTGTCGGATCGCGCATGGATCACGCCGACGCTCGGTACAGGACGTGCGGACGCAGCCGATGACCGACCGGCAGCGCGGGGTGATCGAAGTCACCCGAGGCATCGCGCGTCATGCCCAGGCGCTGCATCACCCGCTGCGAGCGCAGGTTGACCATGGACGTGAACGACACGACCTCGTCCAGACCCCGGACGTCGAAGCCGAAGCGCAGCGCCTGGCGGGCACCCTCGGTCGCCAGGCCCTGCCCCCACTGCGAGGCCGCCAGGCGCCAGCCGACCTCGACCGAGCCGCGCACCGGCAGGTCGAGCCGCACCGGCCACAGCCCGACGTAGCCGACGAACACGCCGTCGTCGAGCAGCTCGACGGCCCACAACCCCAACCCACGCGAGCGCCAGCCAGCCTCGATCCGCTCGACGAAGGCGTCGCTCTGCTGCCGCGACAGCGGCGCGGGCAGATGCTCCATCACCCTGGGGTCCGCGTTGAGCGCAGCGAACGGCGCACGATCGTCCGGGGTGAAGCCGCGCAGCAGCAGCCGGTCCGTGCGCAGGACCGGTACCGATGTCAACCCGTCGCGCCGGGATACGCCCTGTTGACCGCGCACACCACCGCGCGCAGCGACGCGGTGACGATGTTCGGGTCGATGCCCACGCCCCAGAGCACCTGGCCGCCGATGGCGCACTCGACGTAGGCCGCTGCGGTGGCGTCCCCGCCGGAGGACAGCGCGTGCTCGGCGTAGTCGAGCACGCGTACGTCCACATCGATCGTGCCCAGGGCGTTGACGAACGCGTCGATCGGCCCGTTCCCTCGTCCTTCGAGCACCTGGCGCTCCCCGTCGAAGTAGACCGCCACCTCCAGTGCGTCGCGCATCCCCGCAGCCGCGGAGGTGTGCACGGTGTTCAGCGCCAGCGGGGTCGTCCGCTCGAGGTACTCCGCGGAGAAGAAGCGCCACATGTCGGCCGGGTCGACCTCTCCGCCGGCGACGTCGGTGTAGTGCTGCACCACCTGGGAGAACTCGATCTGCAGCCGCCGCGGCAGGTCGAGGTTGTGCTCGGACTTCATCACGTAGGCCACCCCGCCCTTGCCCGACTGGGAGTTGACCCTGATGACCGCCTCGTAGCTGCGTCCCACGTCCTTGGGGTCGATGGGCAGGTAGGGCACGTCCCAGCCGTGCTCGCGCACCGGCACGCCAGCCGTCCGCGCGTCGGAGTCCAGGGAGTCCAAGCCCTTCTTGATCGCGTCCTGGTGGCTGCCGGAGAACGCGGTGTAGACCAGGTCCCCGCCGTAGGGATGGCGCTCGTGCACGCCGATCTGGTTGCAGTACTCGACCGTGCGGCGGATCTCGTCGATGTCGGAGAAGTCGATCATCGGGTCGACCCCCTGGCTGAACAGGTTCATCCCCAAGGTGACCAGGTCGACGTTGCCGGTGCGCTCCCCGTTGCCGAACAGGCAGCCCTCGACGCGGTCGGCGCCGGCCTTGATCCCGAGCTCGGCGGCGGCCACCGCCGTCCCGCGGTCGTTGTGCGGGTGCAGGGAGAGCACGAGGGACTCCCGGCGGGGCAGGTTGCGGTGCATCCACTCGATGGAGTCGGCATAGATGTCTGGCGTGATCATCTCGACCGTGGCCGGCAGGTTCACGATGAGTCGGCGCGACGGGGTCGGATCGATGGTGTCGATGACCTTGGAGGTGACCTCCAGCACGTACTCCAGCTCGGTGCCGGTGTAGGACTCCGGGGAGTACTCGTAGAACACCTCGGTGTCCGGTGTGATCATCTCGTGGTACTTCATGGCCAGCCGGGCACCCGAGGTGGCGATGTCGGTGATGCCGTCGCGGTCCAGGCCGAAGACCACCCGACGCTGCAGCTGCGACGTGGAGTTGTAGAAGTGGACGATCGCCCGCCGCGCACCCCGGATGGCCTCGTAGGTGCGCTCGATGAGGTGCTCGCGGCACTGGGTGAGCACCTGGATGACGACGCCGTCAGGGATCAGGTCGTCCTGCACGAGCATCCGGACGAAGTCGAAGTCGGTCTGGCTGGCTGAGGGGAACCCGACCTCGATCTCCTTGTACCCCATGCGCACCAGGAGTCCGAACATGCGCTTCTTGCGCTCCGGGCTCATCGGGTCGATGAGCGCCTGGTTGCCGTCACGCAGGTCCACCGCGCACCACTGCGGCGCTGCGGTGATCGCACGGCCGGGCCAGCTGCGACCGGGAAGGTCGGGGACGTAGCCCCGGTCGTGGAAGGGCTGGTAGCGGTGCAGCGGCATGCCGGACGGGCGCTGCACCGGGGGGAAGGCGGTTGGGGCCTGCGTTGGTCGGGCCTGGGTGGTGTCGGACACGGGGCTGCTCACAAGGTCTCCTGGGGGTGATCGGGACGAGACCGGCAGCGTTGGGCTCCGCGACGAGGGAGCCGGTCGTCCTAGGCCCCGTCGCGGCGGCTAAGCAGCAGCCCCTGCAGCACGGGCCCAGGTTACACGCTCAGCCGGCTGCGTCCGGGCCCTCGGTCATGTCGTGCCGGTCCCGACGCGCTCGTGCAACCGGGCACGGACGTCGTCGGGGGTGTAGGCCCGGCGCTTGCGCTGGTCGCGGGCCACCACGACACCGGTCGCGGTCACCCCGACCAGACCGGCCAGACCTACCCACTTCCACCAACCCACGGCTCTACGGTATCGGTCCATGACCGGCTCGGCACTCACCCTGGACGAGGCCGTCGACCACACCCGCACCGGCGACCTGTGGCTGTTCCGCGGGAACAGTGCCGCCGACACCGCCATCCGCCTGGCCACGAACGCCCCGGTGAACCATGTCGGCATGGCCGTGGCGATCGACGACCTGCCGCCGCTGATGTGGCACGCCGAGCTCGGACGGTCCCTGCCCGACGTGTGGACAGGGAAGCACCACCGCGGCGCTCAGCTGCACGACCTGCACGACGCGGTGCGCCGATGGCACGACCACTACGAGCAGCAGGTCTGGATGCGCCAGCTCGTGGCGCAGATCACGCCTGACATGGAGGACGCGCTGCTTGCGACCATCGCACGGCTGGACGGCACGCCGTTCCCCCGCACGTCGAGGCTGGCCGGGCGTTGGGCCCGGGGACGGGTGCGCAACCGGGCGTCGCTGGAGACCCTGTACTGCGCCGAGCTGGTGGCCGCCAGCTACCAGGCGATGGGGCTGATCGCCAAGCCCCGTCCGGAGAACTTCTACGACCCCGGCAGGTTCTGGAGCGGTGACCGGCTCGAGCTGACCGGGGGAGCCCGCCTGCTGGACGAGGTGCGGGTGATCGTCCCGGACGGCGGCGAGGCAACGGCCCGGTCGAGCTCAGAAGCCGAGCCGGCGTAGCTGCTTGGGGTCGCGCTGCCACTCGGGGGCGACCTTGACGTGCAGGTCCAGGAACACGGGCGTGCCCAGCAGCGCCTCGATGTGGGTGCGGGCCGCCGACCCGACCCGCTTGATCCGCTCCCCGCGCCGGCCGACGACGATGGGCTTCTGGCTCGAGCGCTCGACGAACACCGTGGCGTGCACGTCGATCAGCGGTCGGTCGGCAGGACGGTCCTCGCGCGGGACCATCTCGTCCACGACGACGGCCAGCGAGTGCGGAAGCTCGTCGTGCAGGTCCTCCAGGGCGGCCTCGCGGATGAGCTCGGCGACCAGGGTCTCCTCCGGCTCGTCGGTCAGCTCGCCCTCGGGGTAGAACGGCGGACCCTCCGGCAGACGGTCGATGAGCAGCCGCTCCAGCACCGGCATCCCCTCGCCGGTGACGGCCGAGACGGGCACCACCTCGGCCCAGTCCAGCCCGGTGTCGGCACCCAGATCCGCGACCTGGCTCAGGTGCGCGAGGAGCCGGTCCGGCGTGACCCGGTCGATCTTGGTCGCCACCGCGAGCACCGGCGTGCGCGCCAGCGCCGAAAGGGACGAGGCGATGAACCGGTCGCCGCGTCCGACTGGCTCGTCGGCCGGGGTGCAGAACGCCACGACGTCCACCTCGCCCCAGGTGTCGCGCACGAGGTCGTTGAGCCGCTGCCCCAGCAGGGTGCGCGGGCGGTGCAGTCCCGGGGTGTCGATGAGGACGAGCTGGGCGTTACGGCGGTGCACAACCCCGCGGATGGCGTGCCGGGTGGTCTGGGGCCGGCTGGAGGTGATCGCCACCTTCTGGCCGACCAGTGCGTTGATCAGGGTGGACTTGCCGGTGTTGGGACGACCCACCACGCAGGCGAAGCCGCTGCGGAACTCCGCTGCCACCGACACCCCTGCATTGTGCCGCCCCGCCATATCCAGCACCGGTACCCCTCTGGGTCCCCCACACCTGCGCGTCGTCGGCGTATCGGGCGAGCATGGCCTCGGCGTCCAGGGCGCGCGCCGCGGCCATCAAGGCACGAAGGACCTGCCGCCGGGTCAGGTCTCGGCGCGATCGCGGACCGTCCCGCCGGGGTCGAGGAGCAGGACGGGCACCCCGGGTCCACCGAGGTCGCGAACCGCGTCGAGGTCGGACGAGGCGAGGCCGTCGGCATCGGTGGCGGCGGCCTCCAGGCCGGCCGCGCCGGCCGCGGCCGCCATCGCGACGGCGAGGCGCAGCGCCGAGAGCCGCAGCGTGGGCAGCTCGACCGAAGCGGTGGCGTAGGTGCGTCCGTCGGAGTCCCGGACGGCCGCGCCGGCCGAGGCACCGACCCGGGCACGTGCCGCTCTGGCCAGCGTGACCAGCGTGGCGTTCTCCGGCTCCAGCGGCCGGGTCACCGTGACTCCTGCCCGTCCTGCCGGTCGGGCGTGTCCACCGGCTGCACCAGGACGGTGTCGACGCGGTTGCGGCGGCCCGCGACGGACTCCGCGGTGATGAGCAGCCCGGCCACCTCGGTGTGCGCCCCCGGGATCGGGACGCGGCCCAGCTGCTTGGCGAGCAGCCCACCGACGGAGTCCACGTCCTCGTCGGCCAGCTCGATGCCGAACAGCTCACCCAGCTCCTCGATGTTCATCCGGCTGCTCACCCGGACCGAGCCGTCGGGGAGCCGCTCCACGGTTGCTCCCCCGCGGTCGTACTCGTCGTCGATCTCCCCGACGATCTCCTCGAGCACGTCCTCGATGGTCACCAGCCCGGCGGTGCCGCCGTACTCGTCGATGACGACGGCCACGTGGGTGCGCTGCGCCTGCATGTCGCGCAGCAGGTCGTCGACCGGCTTGGAGTCCGGCACGAACAGCGGCGGGCGCATCACCGAGTCGACGCGCTCGATCGACTCGGCCGCCCGGTTGTCGTAGACGCGGCGCACGACGTCCTTGAGGTAGGCGATGCCGACCACGTCGTCGATGTCTTCGCCGATGACCGGCACGCGGCTGAACCCGCTGCGCAGCGCCAGCGACAGGCACTGCCGCAGCGTCTTGTCGCGCTCGACGAAGATCATGTCGGTGCGGGGCACCATGACCTCGCGGGCAAGGGTGTCCCCCAGCTCGAAGACGGAGTGGATCATCTGGCGCTCGTCCGCCTCGATGACCATGCTCGCCTCGGCCATGTCCACCAGCTCGCGCAGCTCGGCCTCGCTGGCGAACGGGCCCTGGCGGAAGCCGCGACCAGGGGTCAACGCGTTCCCGATGAGGATGAGCAGGCTGGACAGCGGCCCGAGCACCCGCGCGGCGACCATCACAGGCCCGGCGGCCAGCAGAGCCACCTGGTCCGCGCGCTGCCGGCCCAGGGTGCGCGGCCCCACGCCGACGACGACGTAGGACACCACCGTCATGGTGGCCACCGACGCCAGCAACGCCACCCAGGTGGGCGCGACGGAGTCCAGGTAGAGGCTGGTGACCAGCGCGACCGCGGCGATCTCGCAGACCAGCCGCAGGAACAGCACGGTGTTCAGATGACGCGCCGGGTCCTCGGTCAGCGCCTGCAGCCGCCGCGCACCGGTGCGGCCCTGCTCCACCAACTCCGCGGCGCGGACCCGCGAGTACGACGACAGGGCCGCCTCGGCCATGGAGATGACACCGGCCAGCACGACCAGGACGACGATCAGGACGACCGTCTGCAGCGTGCTCACGCAGGAGTCTCCTCCGCGTCGCGCCACTGGGCCAGGAGCCGCTCCTGAAGCCCGAACATCTCCCGCTCCTCGGCGGGGTCGGCATGGTCGTAGCCCAGCAGGTGGAGGACCCCGTGGGTGGTGAGCATGTCGAGCTCGTCGCGGAGGCTGTGGCCGGCGGCCGCGGCCTGCCGGGCGGCGACGGTCGGGCACAGCACGACATCCCCGAGCAGCCCCGGCGCGGGGTCCTGCCCCGCAGGCGTGGGCCGCAGCTCGTCCATGGGGAACGACAGCACGTCGGTGGGCCCGGGCTCGTCCATCCACTGCACGTGCAGCCGCTGCATGGCTGGCTCGTCGACGAGCAGGATCGACAGGTCGGTGAGCGGATGGATGCGCAGCTGGTCGAGGACGAACCGGGCCAGCCGCATGATCTCGGCCTCGTCGGCGACGGTGCCGGACTCGTTGAGCACCTCGATGGTCACCGGCCGCCCCGTGCGTGGTCCCTGCGGGCGGGCCGGGGCATCTCCTCGTGGCGGCCGTAGGCGTCCACGATGGCCCCGACGAGGCTGTGGCGCACCACGTCCCGGCTGGTGAGTCGGCAGAAGGCGACGTCGTCGACGTTGACGAGCACGTCCTGCACCTGTCGCAGGCCACTGGTGGTCGCGGTGGGCAGGTCGACCTGGGTGATGTCCCCGGTGACCACCATCTTCGAGCCGAACCCGAGGCGGGTGAGGAACATCTTCATCTGCTCCGATGAGGTGTTCTGCGCCTCGTCCAGGATGATGAACGCGTCGTTGAGGGTGCGGCCGCGCATGTAGGCCAGCGGGGCGACCTCGATGGTGCCCTCGGTCATCAGCCGCGGGATGGTGGCGGGGTCGAGCATGTCGTGCAGGGCGTCGTACAGCGGCCGCAGGTATGGATCGATCTTCTCCGCCAGCGTGCCGGGCAGGAACCCGAGCCGCTCGCCGGCCTCGACCGCAGGCCGGGTGAGGATGATGCGGGTGACCTCACGCGACTGCAGCGCCTGGACGGCCTTGGCCACGGCCAGGTAGGTCTTGCCGGTGCCGGCCGGACCGACGCCGAAGGTCAGCGTGTGCGAATCGATGGCGTCGACGTAGCGCTTCTGGTTGAGCGTCTTCGGTCGGATGGTCCGGCCGCGGTGGGACAGGATGCTGAAGGTGAGCACATCCACCGGGCGCTCGGCGGTGCGCGCCCGCAGCATCTGGGCCGAGCGCCGGACGGTCTCCTCGGTCAGACCCTGCCCGGTGCGCACGACGGCGACCATCTCGTCCATGAGCTGCTCGGCCAGCAGGACGTCCTCGGCGGGCCCGGTGAGTGTCACCTCGTTGCCGCGCACGTGGACATCGACGTCGGGGACCTCGCTCTCGACGACCCGCAGGAGCGTGTCGGCGGACCCGAGGACGCTGACCATCGGGATGCTCGCGGGAACCACCGTGCGGTGCTGCGCGGTGCCCGGGTCGTCGGTGATGTCGATGCGCTGCATGCTAACCAGCAGGAACCCCCTGATGTGGGATCGTCCACCGCCGGGAGCGACTCAGCAGCACCGCGGCCGCGGCGGTTCCGGCCGTGGCGGCGCGCAGCACGGTGGGTCCGAGGTGCACCCGGACGGCTCCGGCGGTCTCGAGGGCGCTCGTCTCGTGCGGGGTCAGCCCGCCCTCGGGGCCGACGACGAGCAGCACGGTGGCCTCGTCGGGGACGTCGAGGCGACCCAACGCCGACGGCGCCTGCCCGTCGAGGACGAGGGCCAGGTCGGCGTCGCGGACTCGGCCGACCAGCTCCGACAGGGACGCCGGGGCGCTGACCTGCGGCACCCAGGCCCGGCGGGCCTGCTTGGCGGCCTCGGTCGCGGTGGTCTGCCAGCGTCGGACGCCGCGCTCGACACGGTCGCCGGACCAGGTGACGACGCTGCGCTCGGCGACCCACGGGACGACGGCGTCCACCCCGACCTCGGTCATGGCGGCGACCGCCCGCTCGGCGGCGTCCTGCTTGATCAGCGCCTGCGCAACGACCAGCCAGGGGCGAGGCGCCAGCTCGCTGCTGCGGGCCTGCACGTCCAGGAGCACCCGGGACCGTTCGACATCGCGCACCCGGCAGCGCACCCGGGTGCCGCGTCCGTCGCTGACGTCGACGACCTCGCCCACTCTCAGCCGCCGCACGTCCGCGGCATGGTGGCCCTCACGTCCGGACAGCACGATCACCGGCTCGCAGACGGACGCGGCGTCGAGCACGAACAGCGCAGGGGTCACGAGAACTTGCCGCGGAGGCGGGAGAAGAACCCGCCGGCGGGCTCCTGCGCGGTCGGCCCTGTCACCCGCTCCTCGCCCCGCAGACCGGCCAGCTCGGTGAGCAGGTCGCGCTGGCGCTGGTCCAGAGAGGTCGGGGTGAGGACCTCGACGAAGATCGCCAGGTCGCCGCGGCCGGAGCTGCGCAGCCGGGGGGCACCGAGGCCTCGCAGCACGATGCGCTCGCCGAACTGCGTCCCGGGCGGGATCTCCACGACGCGGGGCCCGTCGAGGCTCTCCAGCTCCACGGTGGTGCCCAGCGCGGCCGCCGACATCGGCAGCGTGAGGGTGCACTGCAGGTCGTCGCCCTCGCGGGAGAACACCGGGTGCTGCTCGACGAGCACCTCGACGTACAGGTCCCCGGCCGGACCTCCCCCGGGCCCGACCTCGCCCTGGCCGACCAGCTGCAGGCGGGTGCCGGAGTCCACCCCGGGGGGGACCTGGATGCTCAGCGTGCGTCTGGTGCGTACCCGGCCGTCGCCGGCGCACTCCGGGCAGGGCCGGGGGTTGACCGTCCCGTAGCCGCGGCACTGCGGGCAGGGTCGGGTGGTCATCACCTGGCCGAGGAAGGAGCGCTGGACGTGGCTGATCTCGCCGCGGCCGCGGCAGACGTCGCAGGTCTGCAGCGCTGCCCCGTCTGAGGTCCCGCCGCCATGGCAGCGGGGGCAGGCCACCGCGGTGTCGACCTGCACCTCCTCGGTGGTGCCGAAGACCGCGGCGGCCAGGTCGATCTCCAGGCGCAGCAGCGCGTCCTGCCCACGCCGGGTGCGGCTGCGCGGGCCACGGGCGGAGGTCTGCTGGCCGAAGAACGCGTCGAAGATGTCGGTGAAGGTGAACCCCTCGGGCCCCGCGCCGCCGGGGCCGGCGCCGCTGCTGCGCAGCGGGTCGCCACCGAGGTCGTACATCTCCCGCTTCCGCGGGTCCGAGAGCACCTCGTAGGCGTTGCTGACCTCCTTGAACCGCTCCTGGTCCTCGGAGTTGCCGCTGACGTCGGGGTGGTACTGGCGCGCGAGGCGCCGGTAGGCGCGCTTGATGTCGTCGGAAGAGGCGTCTCGGGGCACTCCGAGCACCTGGTAGTAGTCGGTGGGCACGTCTCTCCCGTCGGTCAGTCGGCCAGGATCTGCCCGACGTAGCGGGCAACGGCGCGCACCGTCGCCATTGTTCCCGGGTAGTCCATCGGAACCGGCCCGACGACGCCGAGCGAGCCGAGCAGCTCACCGCCGGCGCCATAGGAGGACGACACCACCGAGCTGGAGCTCAGCGCCAGGTGCTCGTTCTCGTGCCCGATGCGCACGTTCACCGACAGCGGGGCGGAGGCCTCACCGAGCAGGTGCAGCAGCACCACGTGCTCCTCCAACGCCTCAAGCAACGGCCGGACCCCGGTGTCGAACTCCCGACCGTAGGCGGTGATGTTCCCCGTGCCCGCGACCGCGACCCGTTCGTCGTGCTGCTCGGCGATGTTCTCCAGCAGCGCCGCGACGACGGCGGCGACCGCCGCACGGCTGGACTCTGAGAACTGCTCGGTCACGTCGGCCAGCCGGTCACCGACCTCGGTGAGCCGCTGGCCCACGACCTCGTCGTTGAGCCTGGCTCGGAGGGCCCCGAGCGTTTCGTCCCCGAGTGCGCTGGGCAGCTCGACGACGGCCTGGTCGACCCGTCCGGTCTCGGTGATCAGCACCACGAGCACCCGCTCGGGGGTCATGGCCACGAGCTCGATGTGCCGGATGGTCGACCTGGTGATCAGCGGGTACTGCACGACGGCGATCTGCCGGGTCAGCTGGGCGAGCAGCCGCACGCTGCGGGTGACGATCTCGTCGAGGTCGACCGCCCCCTCGAGGAAGGTCGAGATCGCCCGGCGCTCCGCAGCAGACAGCGGCTTGATCGTGGCGAGGCGGTCGACGAAGACGCGGTAGCCCTTGTCGGTCGGGATCCGTCCGGCGCTGGTGTGCGGCTGGACGATGTACCCCTCCTCCTCCAGCACGGCCATGTCGTTGCGCACCGTCGCCGACGACACCCCCAAGGGGTGCCGGTCGACCAGCGCCTTCGACCCGACCGGCTCCCGGGTGGCGACGTAGTCCTCGACGATGGCGCGCAGCACATCGAGCTTGCGGTCGTCCAGCATGGCGTCACCTCCCTGACAGCTGTGCGTGCTCGGGGCCGCGACCCTGGCACTCCGGAGCCGAGAGTGCCAGTCTACGCCGACACACCCGCACCCGCCGGTGCGCCCGCGCCCCCTCCCCGCGGGTCACCGCGCCCCCTCCTGATCACGTTTTCGTGGTTTGCGTGGGGTTTGCACGGTGTCGGCACAGTGCAAACCCGACGTCAACCGTGCGAAGTGGCCGACAGGCAGCCGGGGGCGGCGCATCGAGACCCGGGACGGCCTCTGCGCCCCGGACGCCGAGCCCCCAGTGATCACGTTTACGTGGTTTGCGTGGGCTTTGCACGGTGTCGGCACAGTGCAAACCCGACGCAAACCGTGCGAAGCGGCCGGCAGGCAGCGCCAAGCGCGCGATGAGCCGGGACGCGGGCCCCGCCGGACGTGGTCAGGTCAGCCAGCGGGTGACGGTGTCGGCAAGCAGGCGGCCGCGCAGGGTGAGCACAACCCGTCCGGCCAGCATCGAGGGTGCATCGAGCAGGCCCTGCGCGGCCAGGTCAGCCAGTCGCTGTGCGGCCTCGTCCCCGACCGCGACTCGTACATCGTCAAGCGCAGCCCCCCGGACGGTGCGCAGCCCGAGCATGATCCGCTCCAGGCGCCGCGCCGACTCGTCGAGGGTCTCGCGCGCGGCGGCGGGGCTCAAACCAGCAGCCAGGCGGTCGGCCCAGGCGGCCGGGTGCCGGACGTTCCACCACCGGACGCCGCCGACATGGCTGTGCGCCCCCGGGCCGATGCCCCACCAGGTGGCGTCCTGCCAGTAGAGGCTGTTGTGCCGGGAACGCACGCCCGGGCTGCGCGCCCAGTTGGAGATCTCATACCAGGAGAACCCGTCCGCGCCGAGCCGCTCGTCGGCCATCTGGTACATCGCGGCCATGAGGTCGTCGTCCGGTGCGGCGATCGCCCCGCGGCCGATCTGCGCGGCGAGCCGGGTACCCGGCTCCACGATGAGCGCGTAGGCGCTGATGTGCTCGGGAGCGAGGTCCAGGGCGACGTCGAGGGTGCGACCCCAGTCGTCCAGGGACTCCCCGGGGGTCCCGTAGATGAGGTCGAGGCTGAGGTTGTCGAACCCCGCGGCCCGCGCGGCGGCGACCGCCTGCTTGACCCGTCCGGTGGTGTGCACGCGGTCGAGGACGGCGAGCACATGGGGGACGGCGCTCTGCATGCCCAGCGAGAGCCGGGTCACCCCGCCGGCGCGCAGCACGTCCAGGGACGCAGGCTGCACCGACTCGGGGTTGGCCTCGACGGTGACTTCGGCGTCCGGACGCAGCCCCCACGTCGAAGCGATCCCGTCCAGCACCCGCAGAAGGTCCCCCGGCGCCAGCACCGTAGGGGTACCGCCGCCGAAGAAGACCGAGTCCAGCGCCGGCACGGACGACCCGAGCACCCGGGCGGCAAGGCGCACCTCGCTCACCGCTGCATCGGCCCAGCCCTCCCGCGACGCCCCCGGGGCGGTGCCCAGCTCGTCGGCGGTGTAGGTGGTGAAGTCGCAGTAGCCGCAGCGGGTCACGCAGTACGGCACGTGGACGTAGACCGCGAACGGACGGCCGGCGCAGTCGCCCAGGGCGACGTCCGGCACGCGCCCGTCAGCCGGCGCGGGGTCGCCTTCCGGCGGCGGGCCGGGCAAGGTCGGCGTCGAGTCCGGTGTCGGGCCAGGCCGCTCAGCCGACGTACATCGAGTCGAGGGTGTCCATGTACTTCTTCTCGACGTGCTTGCGCTTGAGCTTCATGCTCGGCGTGAGCTCGCCGGCCTCGACGGTGAGGTCGCGGGACAGCAGAGTGAACTTCTTGATCGTCTCCCACCGTGGCAGCTGTGCGTTCAGCTCGTCGATGTAGTGCTGCACCATCGCCTCCGTCTTGGGGTGCGCGATGATCGTCTCGTAGGGGTCGCCTGCGTGCTCGGCGGGGATGATGCCCTCGTGGACGGCCCAGTGCTCGATCGACTCGGGGTCGAGTGCGACCAACGCACTGACGTAGTTGCGTCCTTCGCCGTGCACCACGATCTGGCTGGCGTACGGGCACACCGCCTTGAACGAAGCCTCGATCAGCGACGGAGCAACGTACTTGCCGCCCGAGGTCTTGATGAGGTCCTTCTTGCGGTCGGTGATCTTGACCAGGCCGTGCTCAACCTCGGCGATGTCACCGGTGCGGAGGAAGCCATCATCGGTGAACACCTCGGCGGTCTCCTCCGGCATGTTGTGGTACCCGCGCATGACGCCGGGGCCCTTGATGAGCAGCTCACCGTCGTCGTCGATGCGGTATTCCGTGCCCTTGGCGGGCTCCCCGACAAACCCGAAGCGGTGCCGGCCCGGTCTGTTGACGAAGGTGAAGGCCGACGTCTCGGTGAGGCCATACCCCTCGAGGATGGTGAGACCCGCAGCGTCGAAGAACTCGCCCATGTCCTTGTTCAGGGCGGCTGCCCCGGAGATGAAGAAACAGACATTGCCACCCATGCGGTCCTTCAGCTTGCTGAACACCAGCCGGTCAGCGATGCGGTACTGCAGGCTCAACGGGAAGCGGACCGGCTGGCTCTCCCGGCGAAGCGCGGCAGCCTTCTTGCCGACGCCGAACGCCCAGTGGAAGATCCGGAGCTTGGCCCCGCCCTCCTCCTCTACGGGGGCCACCACCTTGGCGTAGACCTTCTCGAAGATCCGCGGTGGCGCACCCATGAATGTGGGCTTCACCTCGGCGAGGTTGTCGACGATCCTCTCCTGCCGCCCGTCCACGGCCGTGGGGAACCCGATCTTGAGCTGGAGGACCTGCAGCACCTTGCCCAGCGAGTGCGCCAGCGGCAGCCAGAGGAACTGGACGTCATCGATCGACGCGATCCCGGTTGCGTCAGCAGCGTCAGCCTCGTACACCCAGTTGCCGTGGGTGAGCTGCACCCCTTTGGGCCGTCCGGTCGTGCCGGTCGTATAGGACGTCGTGGCTATCGTGTTCTCGTCCAGGTCCGGCAGGTCGTCGAGCGGAGACGCACCCGCCAGCATCTCTTCATACTCGGCATCGATGCCCTTGATGTCCGGCTTCACTGGCTTGTCGGTGATCGTCCTTCCGTGGCTGCAAAGCCACGGCCCCATTGAAGCACGCGGATGCGTGGGCGGTACGCCAACTGCGACGCCCTTCCGTGGCTGCAAAGCCACGGCCCCATTGAAGCGCCGGCGGCCAGAGCCACTCAGCGAC
>CAYHHE010000047.1:0-22075 GCA_964356295.1 uncultured Actinomycetes bacterium
CACGACCACCACCACGCAGGCGCTCTGATCAAGGGTCAACCACCACCAGGGCGCTCTGATCAAGGGTCAACCACCACCAGGGCGCTCTGATCAAGGGTCAACCACCACCAGGGCGCTTTGATCATGGTCGGGACGGGGCGAGCACCGGTGGCCAGCCGCAGGTGGACGCCCGCAGGGCTACGGATGCGCGCTCTCGCGCATCTGGCCGCGGGGTCCACCACGTCGGCCCCGCCGCAGGAACAACCTTGGGGTCCGTCCGTCGGCGCTGACCCGTGATGCTCGGTGACGAGCGAGGGTTGATCCTATAGTCCGCGAGCGGTATATTCCAATAGTGGAGTACAGCGTCGGCAACGCAGACCTTGTCCTGCTTCTGCTCCTGGCCGAGGAGCCGGGGTTGAACGGATACGCGATCCGCGCGCGGGTCGCCGAGCGGGGGTACCAGGCCTGGGCGGGGGTGGCCTCGTCCTCGATCTACACCGGCCTTCGCCGCATCGAGCAGCACGGTCTCGCCGTCGGGGCCCCCGACCTCGACAAACGGGACCGAGGCCCCCGCGGGCGGGTGTATCGGCTCACCGCGGCAGGGTCAGTGGCCTTGACACGAGCCGTCTGCGATGGCCTGTCGTCCACCCGGGAGCACGACCCTCGGTTCAACCTGGCACTGTCCGGTCTCGACGTCCTCAGCCGGGACGATGCGGCCACGTGCCTGGCTTCCCGCAGCAGATTCTTGGCCACCGAGGCACAGCGCCTCTCCCAGCGGGCCCAGCACCAGCTCGCCGAGTCCTCGCCTGTCGGTGCTCGCCTGCTGTTCGACCGCATCATCCACGCCATCGAGGCCGAGCGCGCGTGGACCGACTCTGCGCGAGCTGCACTCGCGCCGTCCGGAGGAGGACTGGCATGACCGTCATCGAGCCGTTCGAGCCGTTCGTGGGCCTGCACTGCGAGACCACCGCCACCACCAACCTGCTGCGCCACGCCGGCCTGCCGGTGTCTGAACCGATGGTGTTCGGGCTTGGCGAAGGCCTGAGCTTCGCCGTCCTGGTCTTCAAGAACGCCCCTGCACCATTCATCGCCGGACGCAGCAGACCCGAGCAGGTCACCCGCACTCTGGCCGAAACCCTCGGCATCGAGTTGGACGTCCGGCAGACCCGGTCGCCCGCGCGGGCCTGGCGCAACATCGCCGACGCCGTGGACGCCGGCCGCCCCGTGGCGGCCAAGCTCGACGCCCACTTCCTCGACTACTACTCCGGCGATCACTTCGCCGGCCACTACCTGGCCGTGTACGGCTACGACGACGACTGCGTGTGGGTGGTCGACAGCATGGCCGGCGTGCAACGCGTCCACCGCGACTCCTTCGAGAAGGCGCGGCTATGGCGCGGGCCGATGGCCTCGAACGCCCTCACCTGGACAGTCACCGCGGTGTCCGCCGTGGACTGGCCCACCGCCGTCCGCGCCGCCATTGCCGGGAACAGCGCCACCTACCTCAACCCACCGATCCGCAGCTTCGGCGCCCGTGGCATCCGCAAGGCCGCCGAGCTCGCCCCCCGCTGGGTCGACACCATCCCCGAGCCGTCGACCCAGCTGCCACTGATGGCGCACCTGATGGAGCATGGAGGAACCGGCGGCGGGCTGTTCCGAGCCATCTACCGCGACTTCCTCCTCGAGGTGGCCGAGCGTCTTGGCAGCCTCGAGCTGAAGCGGTGCGCAGCACTGTTCGACCAAGCAGCGGACTTGTGGACCCAGGTGGCGGCCGCTCTCGACCGGGCCGGCCACCAAGGGACACCCTCACTGCAGCACGCCGCCGACCTCATGTCCCGCGTAGCCGATGTCGAGGAGTCAGCCTTCACCCGCCTGGCCGACTGGGCGGGCCCCCCATCGGCGCGATCTTGACGAAAAGGTCGTATGGAGGGCCCCAGGTCGACTCTTTCGTCAAGATCGCGTGATGGGCGGCGGCTCAGGCTGGCGTGTGGAGGCCTTCGAGGATCAGGTCCAGCACGAACTCGAAGTCCGACTCGTCGCGAGCGTCGGTCTCGACGTGCCAGCGGACGTGATCGGCGAGGTGGGGATAGTCCTCGACGATGGTCGAAACGAACTCAGTGCCGGCGCTCTGGAGGTCCTCGGGCATCTGCAGCGTGTTCGCCTGCAGCGTGTAGCCGACGATGTGGTTGGTCAAGGCGTGGAAGCCGTGATCGGCCATAGCCTCGCCGAGGCCGGCCGAGGCGAGGACACCGAGCGTGGCGTCCATCAGGCGCAGTCGGTTGGGGCCGGGCATCCGGTTGCCCCAATACGATCCTGCCCAGCGATGGCGCGTGAGCGTCTGGTGGGCCGAGATGGCTGACTGGCGCAGCGCGTGCTTCCATCCGCCCGCGGCCTCGACGTCGGGGAGGGCGATCTCACCAGCCACCTGGTCGACCATCGCATCGAGCAGGTCGTCCTTGTTGGCCACGTGGTTGTACAAAGACATCACCTCGAAGCCGACTTCCTTCGCCAGTCGCCGCATGGACAGCTCGGGTAAGCCGTGCTGGTCGGCGTAGGTGGTCGCGGCAGTGACGATGCGCTCGCGCGTGAGCGGCGCACGGGGCGCAGCTGCACTCGGCATGCGTACATCGTACGTGACAGCCGTGGTCGTCTCGGCCCTGACCGCGGTCACGCGAACCTCGTCGAAGAGTCTCAGGCCTGGCAGACTCCCCGCATGACACACGAGCGGCCTGAGCGTCCTGGCGTCCGCGAGATGGTGGTGGTTCATGCATGTTCCGGCACTCGCTGAGCCGGCTTCCGTCACTGGTGCGCGGTGTGCCCGATGGCAACCAGGACAAGGCTGGCGTGGTGGTCGATCACATCGACCTCGGGGTCTCCGCCCTGCACCATCACCACACGGCCGAGGATCGATTGCTGTGGCCGGTCCTCATGGACCGAGCCGCTCCCGACCGTGACGTGGTGGAGCGCATGGAGGCCCAGCACATCGGCTTGGCCGGTCTGCTCGAGCGCGTCCAGGTGGAGGCAGCACAGTTCCGTTACACCGGCGCCGACGCCGACGGCGAGCGCCTGGCCAGCACCCTCGAGAAGCTGTCGGCCACCTTGGAGGAGCACCTGTCCGACGAGGAGGCGCACATCCTGCCGCTGGTCGAGCAGCACATGTCAGTCGCGGAATGGGACCATCTCGGCCAGGAGGCGGTGAAGTCGCTCAGCATGGACCAGCGCGTTGTCATGATGGGGATGCTCAAGGAAGCGACCCCGCCCGAGGACGCAGACCTGCTGCTGCACCACGCACCGATCCTCGTGACCAAGGTCGGCTGGCCGCTGGTCATGCGGCGCCAGTACGAGCACTACATGCGTCGTCTCGAGGAAGCCTCGTCCGTAGCCTGAGGCAGAGGGCCCACTGCGGCGGAGAGACGGCCTCAACCTTCCGGCAGTGCGCGAGCGCGGTTGTTGCGCGGGTTGTGCTCCAGCTCGATCAGTCCGAGCTCCTCCAGGAGTGGAGGAAGGTACATGCCGAAGCGTCCACGGTAGCCGTTGCGCAGGCCATACCAGCCAACGACGGGGTTATCCGGTGATCGTCCCCATGCCTCGATGGATCCATCTGGGGCAGGCTTCTTCTCATCAGCCGCGCCGAGCGGCACCCAGTCCCCTCGCTGGACGAGCATGGCGTGCAGGTCGTCGATCGCGCGCAGGTGGTACCTCAGCGTGGTGGAGCCCACCTGGCAGACCAGGCATGGGGGGTCGGCATCTGGGTCACGGTACATCGTGTACTGCGACGTGCCGGGGGCCGTGGTCAGCACCCACGGGTCGTCGCGGGTTCCGCTGCCGCTCATCGACGCCTCCGGTGTCCAGTCAGACCTTCGAAGTCTATGGGTCGAGGGTAGACGGGGGCGAGCGGTGTGCCACCACGCAGCGGCCAGCCCCAGGGCGACCGAGCCAATCCGGTCCAGCTTGATCAGTGACGCGTTCGCGATCCCGTCCTCGATCGCCTTGGTGACGATCGCTGGGTTGGTGCAGAGTCCCGGGGGCCCTCACAGTCCCCAGGGGATGCCGAGCAGGTACCAGGCCAGGAAGAACACGGTCCATCCGACGACGAGGACGAGGAAGAAGGGCAGCATGAGGGCGATCACGGTGCCGATGCCGGAGCGGCGGTCGTAGCGGGCGGCGAACACCACGATGAGGGGGAAGTAGGCCATGATCGGGGTGACGATGTTGACCGGGGAGTCCCCGACCCGGTAGGCGGCGAGCACCGCCTCCGGCTCCACCCCAAGCCGCACGAACAGTGGGATGAAGATCGGGGCGAGCAGTGCCCACTTCGCGATCGCCTGGGGGATGAGGATGCCCACGACGAGGGTGATGAGGATCGCGATGAGCAGCAGCCAGCCGGTGCCGAGGTTCACCCGCTCGATGAGGTCGCCGAGCTTGACCGCGGCGACCTGCGGCATGTTGGAGTAGTTGAAGTAGGCGATGAACTGTGCGATCAGCAGGAACAGCAGCAGCAGCCCGGCCATGCCCGCCCAGGACTTGGTGATCGCGTCGATGACCGAACCCTTGGCTGTCAGCGTGCCGGCGCCGCGGCCGTAGCCGATGCCGGCGGCGAAGAACAGGATGGTGATGATGACGATGAGGCTGTCCATGAACGGTGAGGTGCCGATGATGCTGCCGGTGTCGGGGTCACGCAGGGGCGCCCCCGGTGGTGCGGTGAGCAGGGTGATGACGGCGATCGCGGCGAGGGTGTACCAGCCGGACAGGCGCAGGCCGCGCCGCTCGGCGTCCTCGTCGACGTCTGGCCCCTCGTCGGCGGCCTGGATCTGGGGGCTGCCGGGTTCGGGGGCCACGGCCGGGTCGTAGCCGCCGAGGCGGCGCTCCACGACCCGCACCGAGGTGACGCCGAGAAGCACCGTGAGCACGATCGTCGAGCCGATGCCGAACCACAGGTTGGCGGTGAGGTCGATGGTGAGGGTGGGGTCGACCAGCCCGATGGACTCATTCGTGATCTCGGTGAGCACCGCGTCGGTGGGCGTGATCAGCAGGTTGACCCCGAAGCCGCCGGCGACCCCGGCGAAGGCGGCGGCCATCCCGGCGAGAGGGTGACGTCCGACGCTGAGGAAGGCGGCCGCGCCGAGCGGGATGAGCACGAGGTAGCCGGCGTCGGAGGCGATCGAGGAGAGGATGCCGAGGAAGACGATGATGTAGGTCAGCGCCGCGGCGGAGGAGACCGCGACGAGCTTGCGGATGAGGGCGGCGATGAGCCCGGAACGTTCGGCCACCCCGACGCCGATCATGACGATGAGGATGATCCCCATCGCGGTGAAGCCCATGAAGTTGCTCACGAACGAGGTGAACAGGTAGCGCACGCCGTCGGGGCTCAGCAGTCCTTCGATCTCGACGGTGCGCTGGACGACCTCGTAGTCCTCGGCGTCAGGCGCCTCCGGTGGCAGCACCTGGGTGGGCAGCGTGGAGCCGCCGACGTAGCCGACTTCTGTGCTCTGCGGGGGTGGCTCGACCACCTCGTAGGTGGCGCTCACCCCTGCCCAGGCCAGCAGCTGCGACAGGACGATGACCCCGATGCACAGCGCCAGGAACATGATCGCCGGGTGGGGAACCTTGTTGCCGACCCGCTCGATCACGTCGAGGATGCGCGCGATCCCCCCTTGAGGTCGCGCGACCGCAGCGTCGGTGCTCACGGACGTGCCAGCGTGGCGAGCCGGCCCAGCAGGTCAGCCTCGGCCAGGGTGGCCTTCTCGAACTCCTCCAGCAGCACACGCTCGTTCGGGCCGTGGATGTTGGCGTACCCGTCGGCGGTGCCGACGAGCAGGATGTCCGCGTCCGGGGCGGCCGCGGCCAGCGCGGAGACCAGCGGGATCGACCCGCCCGCACCGGCCAGGACGGTCGGGGCGCCCCACGCCGCCGACCACGCCGCCCGGGCCTCGGTGTAGGCCGGGCTCTCGGTGTGGGCCGCGAACCCCCGTCCGGTCTCCAGCCCCCTCGCGTCCAGGGCGATCCCGAAAGGCATCGCCTGCTGCAGGTGCGCCACCACCGCGGCCTGAGCCTCGAGCGGGTCCTGCTCCGGGTGCACCCGGATGTTGAGCTTGGCCCGCGCGTACGGGGACACCGCGTTGAGTGCCTGGTCGACACTCGCGACGTCCACGCCGATCACCGTGATCGCCGGGCCGGACCACACCCGCGACCCCAACGTGCCGGTGCCGAGCAGCGGCATCCCGTCGGCCACCTCGGCCAGCCGGCGGAACTCGGCCTCGTCCGGTCCCCCGCCGGTCCACTCCTCCCGGCGCAGCCCGGCCACCGCCACGTCCCCGGCCTCGTCGTGCAACGACGCCAGCCCCCGCATCAGCGCCAGCAGCGCATCGGGCGCCGCCCCGGCGTACTGCCCGCTGTGCTTGGCCGAAGCCAGGGTGCGCACCTCCACGGTGACGTTCGCCATGCCCCGCAGCCCGACCGTCAGGGTCGGGATACCGGGTCGAACGTTGCCCATGTCCCCGATCAGCATCACGTCCGCTGCGAACCGCTCCGGCGCCTGCTCCGGGTAGGTGGTGAACGCCCCGCCACCGACCTCCTCCTGACCCTCCACCACCACCTTGATACCGACCGGAGGGCGGCCCTCCCACGCCCGCAGCGCCCCGACAAGCGCCAGGATGTTCGACTTCGTGTCCGCGGCGCCGCGCCCGGCGATCGCCCCGTCCCGATCGGTGGGTTCGAACGGCGGGGACTCCCACAGGCTCTCGTCCCCGGCCGGGACCACGTCGTAGTGGCTGTACAGCAGCACGGTCGGCGCACCCGGCGGCGCCGGGATCTCCCCGTACACGACCGGTGCCGTGTCCGGCAGCTCGATCGTCTCCAGCCGCTGCACCCCACTGTCCCGGAACAGCCGGGTCACCAGATCCTGCGCCTCACCAAGAGCGGCGCGGGTGGGCTCCGGGTAGCCCGGCGCCGACACCGACGGGATCGCCATCAACGCCTTCAGGTCCTCAGTCAGCCCGGGCATCAGATCCCGGACGCGGCTCTCGAGGGGGTTCGTCGGGGTATCGCTGACCTGGCTCATGCGCCGCTCCTGTCTCAGGCATGGGTAGGGCGCGGACCGAACCGCGGCCGTGGCCGAATCGTGACACAGAACCGGCGGCTCCCACCGCCGCAACGGCGAAGACACTCGTCGATTCGAGTTGTCCTGGCCGGTGACCCAGGCGCGGACGCGCCGCGTCAGGGCCGGCAGCAGGTAGAGGTAGCCGCGCAGATCCTGGGCCAGCTTCGTCCACATCCAGCCCCGCCACCATCGCACCATGCAGGGCCACAGGAGTTCAGAACGCGGCAGCGACGTCGGTCTGGGCGGGGTCTCCGCCCCGGTGAAGCTGCGGGCGGGCGGGTCATTCAGCCGGTTCGGAGGCAAGCAGGTCCAGGCCTAGCGTTCGAGACAAGACCCGGGCGACCAGTTGTCCCTTGACGCTGTTGCCGGCGGCGTCCAGCGGCGGGGCGAAGGTCCCCAGCCCGCCCTTGCCGGGAGACACCGTGACGATGCCGCCGCCGATCCCGCTCTTCCCGGGAAGTCCGACGTCGCACAGCCAGTCACCGGAAGTCTCGTACAGACCAGCGGTGGCCATCACGGCGAGCACGAGCCGACACGTCTGTGCGGTCACGACCCTTTCGTGCGTCAACGGGTTGACCCCACCGTCAGCCAGCGTGGCGCCCATGACGGCCAGGTCGCGGGCGGTCACAGACAGCGACGACTGCCGGGTATAGAGCTCGAGGGCTTCCTGCGGATGGCCCACGACCCGGCCACGAGCATGCAGGGACTCCGCAATGGCGCGGTTGCGCAGGTTCGTGGCCGCTGCGGAGTCGTGCACCTCGTCATCGAGGGCCAACTCGTGACCGGCGAACCGGTTGAGCCCGTCCCAGACGACGTCCCACCGCTCCTGCACCGAGGCCCCCGGCGCCATGCTGACGGTGGCGATCGCCCCAGCGTTGACCATCGGATTCGTACGCCCGTCACGGCCGACGTCCACCGCCGCAATCGAGTCGAACGCCGTCCCCGTCGCGTTGACGCCGACCAGGTCGCGCACCCGGGCGAATCCGAACCGTTCGATCATCACCGCCAGGACGAATGGCTTGGCGACGCTCATCAGCGCGAACGGGCACTCGGCGTCCCCCGCGGCGTACACCGCCCCGCTCACCCCGACCACGCAGACGCCGAACAAGTCGGGGGCAACGCGGGCCAGCGCGGGGTAGACCCCGGAAACCTCCCCGTCGGTGACGCCAGCAACCTGGGCGTAAGCCTCGTCGACGAGCCGCTGGACCTCACCGGGGTCCGGCAACCGGCCCGTGGACACCAGCGTCTGCCGATCAAGGCTGCCCATGGCGCCATCGTGCCTGAGATCGCCCGAGAGTGGCGCCGGCGGCGCGCTCCCGCCGTCCTGCTCGAAGCCTGCCAGCGCCTGGACGACGGCTAGCATCTCCGTGGCGTGCCCCAGGCCCTGGGCCCGTCGCTTCGCCCGACATCCCCGCACTCGTCGGTCAGCTGCCACGCGTCCGGCCGGGCTGACACCCGTCGCGTGCGGCCTTTCGGCACTTGTCGATCCTGCGCCGCCGACCCATCCTGGAGCATGCAGATCGGCCGGTTGTCGGCATCGGTCCTGGTCGTCGTCGTGCTCCTGAGCGGATGCGGGACCCGTGGTGAAGCCGAGATCGCGAACCCATCCGCGGTCTCCTGCCAGGAGCAGGGCGGGACCTATTCGCTGGAAGACGAGACGTGCACACTCCCGGACGGCAGCGTCGTCGACGCGTGGGACTACTTCCGCGAGCAGGCCGGAGAGGGCTAGCCGGATTCCGGTCACTGCGTGACCTTCCCGCTGCCTCGGTGTCCGTGGTGGTTGTGTAACGCCCCTACCCCAGCCGTCGATCATGTCCAGCGGGCAGCCCAGCACCTTCCGCGGGGGACGCGACCCGCGCAAGGCACGTGCGCGTCCCGACGGCTCCTGCCGTTGATGGACCTTTGGTCTCTGCCCGTGGGTTGCGGGTGGGCCGATGGTGGGGGCATGGCACGCGGGCGTCCGCGGACTGAGCAGTTCGTGGCCGCAGGCCCGGCGGATCGGTGGTCGGCGGGGTCGACGCGTCGGCACCGGTATCTGGACAACCTGAAGGTCGTGCTGATCGCAGCCATCATCGCGGGGCACGGGATCGTCAGCTACGCCACTCTCGAGGTGTGGACCTACACCGAGATGCGGGAGGTCACCCTCACCCCGCCGGCCGAGATCGCCCTGGTGGTGGCAGCGCTGCCCTTCGGGCTGTTCCTCATCGCGCTGCTGTTCCTGGTCGCCGGTCTGCTCACCGTCCCGTCGATCGACCGCAAGGGCCCGGGCAAGTTCGCCCGCGACCGGCTGGTTCGCCTCGGGGTCCCCTTCGCGGTCTACGTGCTGATGATCCAGCCGGCGGTCGTCTACGCCCTAGAGCACCCGCTGGGCTACGCCCCCGGCACCTACTGGGAGGAGTTCCTCGGCAACGAGCGCATCCTGGACACCGGCCCGCTGTGGTTCGTCGGGGTGCTGCTGATCTACTCGCTGGCCTACGCCGGCTGGGTGCACCTGCGCGGCCCCGGCAGCGCAACCCTGGCGCGGACGATCCGTGCCGGCCACCTCGCCCTGGCCGCCGCTGTCGTGGCTCCCGCTTCGTTCGCGATCCGGCTGGTCTACCCCTACGGCGGGGACGCCGGCTTCACCGACCTGAACTTCTGGCAGTGGCCGGCGTGCATCGCGGTCTTCACCCTCGGCATCACCGCTGCCCGGCGGGGCTGGACCGACACAGTCCCCGACCGGCTCCGGCGCACCTGCCGCGCCGTCACTCTGGTGGCTGTCGCCGCGATGGCCGCGCTCATGGTCACCGCCGGGCTCACCGAACGGGTCCAGCACATGATGGGCGGACCCAACGTCCTCGCCGTCCTTCGCGGCCCTCGACGCTGTCTTGTGCCTGTTCGGCTCGGTGTGGCTGCTGTCGGTTGCGCAACGCCGGCTCGCGCGCCCTCTCCCCCACGGCCCCGCCCTGGCCCGCACCGCCTACGGCGCCTTCATCCTGCAGACGCCGGTCCTCATCGGCCTGGCCCTCGCCCTCCGTGGCCTCGCCCTTCCCGCCGAGGCCAAAGCCCTCATGCTGGCCGCCGGGGGCGTCACCGCCAGCTACGCCCTGGCCTGGCTGGCCATCACCCGCATCCCCGGCCTGGACCGCATCCTCTAGCGGGAGTTTCCGGGGTAGCTGGTTTGCGGGTGGTCTGTGACTGATCTGGTGTGGGGCGTGTCTGCGGGCTGACCTGGGTGTGTGTGCGTGTCGGTGCTGGACATCGGGTGCGTGGAAGTGTATTACCCAGATATGCCTTCGATCGTGGGGAAGAGGCGGGGGGACCGCACCTACTACTACCTGGTGGAGTCCGCGAGGGTGGACGGGCGGCCCCGCATCGTCGACCAGCAGTACCTGGGCACCGCGCAGGAGGTGATGGCCGCGCTGGCCGGCGCCCCGGCGGGCAGCCCGACGCGCACCCAGCACAAGAAGTTCGGTGACCTGGCCGCGGTGTGGGGGATGCTCCAGCGGCTCGGGGTGGCGCAGGCGGTCGATGCGGTCTGCGGGCCGCAGCGTGCCGGTGCGGCGGTCTCGACGGGCACCTACCTGGCGTTGGCCACCCTGAACCGGGTCGTCGCGCCGTGCTCGAAGGCCGCGTTCGCCGACTGGTGGGCCACCACCGCCGGCCCCCGGTTCACCAAGGTCCCGGTGGCCGCGACCGACCACCGCCGGTTCTGGGACGCCATGGACACCCTGGACACCGACCGGCTGGCCACCGTGGAACGCACGCTGTGTGCCCGGATGGTGTCCGAGTTCGGCCTGGACCTGGCCGGGCTGGCCCTGGACATGACGAACTTCGCCACCTTCATCGACTCGGCCAACCCGCGCGCCCCGATCGCCCAACGCGGTCACGCCAAGCAGAAACGCCACGACCTGCGCCTGGTCGGCCTCGGCCTGGTGGTGACCCGCGACGGCGCGGTCCCGGTCCTCTCGCACGCCTACCCCGGCAACCGGCCCGACCTCACCCAGTTCACCGACGTCATCGACGAGCTCACCACCCGCTACCGCGCCCTGCCCCACCCGAACACCCCCACCGGCAGCCCCACCGGCAGCCGGGCGCCGATGCCGACGGTGGTGTTCGACGCCGGCCAGAACAGCGCCGCGAACTTCGCCCACCTCACCGAGGCCGGGCTGAACTTCGTCGGCTCGCTGCCCCCCAGCGACCACCCGGACCTACTCGCCGTGCCCGCCCGCAGACGCCGCCGGGTCGACGGGTTCGACGGCGTGTCCGCCTACGACACCCGGACCAGCGTGTTCGGACGCGACCGGCGGGTCATCCTGACCCACTCGGCGACGCTGCACGCCGCGCAGTCCCGCGGGTTCGACCAGACCCTCGCCAAGGCCACCCGCAAGCTCGCTGAGCTGGCCGCCACCCTGGCCCGCGGCCGCACCCGCCGGACCCGCGACACCGTCCAGGCCGCCATCGACACCATCACCCGCCCCCGCTGGGTCACCCGGGTACTACGCACCGAGCTGACCGGCGACACGCCCGCCGAGCTGCGGCTGACCTGGCAGGTCGACCCCACCGCCCGCCACGACCTGGAGACCGAGACCTTCGGCAAACGCCTGCTGGTCACCGACCACGACACCTGGCCCGTCCCCGACGTCATCGCCGCCTACCGCTCCCAAAACGACGTCGAGTCCGGGTTCCGCCAACTCAAAGACCCCCACGTGGTCGGGTTCTCCCCGATGTTCCACTGGACCGAGACCAAGATCCGCGTACACGTCTTCTACTGCGTCCTCGCCCTCGCCGTGGCCCACCTCATGCGCCGCCACGCCGCCCACGCCGGCATCGACCTCAGCGTCCGCGAACTCCTCACCACCCTCGCCGGCATCGAAGAAACCGTGCTGCTCTACCCCACCGGCACCAAAGGCCGACCCCGCGCCCGACGCATCCTCACCGACACCACCCCGGTCCAGCACCAGCTGTACGACCTGTTCGCCCTCGACACCTACGCCCCCCGACGCTGACCCGTGGGTAATACACCCCACCACCCCAGAAACCACCCCTGAGCAGGGCGTTCGCCGCTCAAGACCGAACCAGCCAGGAAACTCCCGCTAGGGCACCTTTGTCTGGGCTGCGCCGCACACGGCAGGTTCAGCGACTGGCCAGAGCGACGACGAACGCGACAAGGGCCACGACGATCATGGCGGCACCGGCGAGGACAACGACCCGTTGCCATCCCCGGCGGCGCACACGCAAGCCCTCAGCGATCTTGCCGGCCTGCTCGATCTGACCCTCGGGGGTGTACGGGTTGTGAATGGTCGAAGGCAGCCCAGACGATAGATCCGGCTGATGCTGATCAGGCTGGCGCCATGGCCTGGTCGGTCCTGTGTTGTGGGGTGTGGATGTGCGCATTGGCGCCCAGACGCGACGCGCGCCCCAACCTGGCCTCATCTGGGCAGCGTAGTCCGGCCACGGTGGCCTTCGTCGGCGCCGAGTTCTCGGGCGCCGACGGAGGCCAGGGCATCGTCTTCAGACACCCGGGGGATCCACGCATCCCCGGCCCCCCGACCGCCCTCTTCCGCGTAGCCGTCCGACGCTGGAGGGCTTCCGGTACGCGGGCACCGTCGGACAGCGGCCGCCGAGCCTGCGCGCCGCCCACTGGTACGCCGACCGGGTCACCGTGGATCGCGGGCACCGGCGGACCGGGGTCCTCCGAACCGCCGGCCAGTCTTGGGCATGTCCGGAATCCTGTGGAGCACGCAACGGCAGACACCGGGGGAGACGACTCAAGCCCCGCCGGTGCGCTACGGAGTCCGGGCGACTGTGACACGGGTGTGACTACAGCGGTGTGCGGCGAAGGCCCGGTCTCGGTGACGATGTCCCGAGGGAGGCGTCTACGCAGCCCTGCTCGAACGGGCTCACGACTCCGGATCGCCGAGCATCCGGATCGGTAAGCCGACGATCGCCGCAGGGCTGGGAGGAGGGGCAGCCGCTCCTTCAGGGCAACCGCGAGGTGACCCAGGCGGCCTGGGTCGGTTCGTGCACGGTCACGAGTGGGGGTGGGGCTGATCCGCTACGGCAGCCGCGCGATCGCGGCCTCGAGCGAGTCGGCCAGCGGGTCGCCCTCGTAGTTCGCGTCTTGCCCGTGCACGGAGAAGGCGACCAGCGTCGTCGTCGGCCCCTGGGCGGCCACGCCCACGAAGTCGAAGTAGCTGTCGTCTGGCGACGACTCGTCGGGCGCGGAGAACGTCCACGTCGTGCCGCCCTGCACCGATCCGAGCGGGACGGCGCCGCAGGCGGCCAGCGCGTCCACCCAGTCGGTGACGGCCTGGGTGGACGCTGCGTCGTCGGGGTAGGCCGCGACCGTGTTGATCCCGAGCATCGGTACGGCATTCGGGTCCACGGTGTCCCCTTCGGCCAGGTCAGGGACGAACCGGAACGACCGGCTGATCGCGACAGCGGCGCCGAGGTCCTCGGCGCTCGGCAGGTCGCAGGCCCGCACCGCGTCGGTGTCGTCGATGACCGTCCAGGTACCGGCGTCGTTCCACCGGGGCATCTCAGTGGTGTCGAGCAGCAGGGTGTCGTTCAGCACGACAGCCTTGGCCGTGGGGGAGGGGGTCGGGGTCGGTGCCACAGTGGCGGCCGGACTCGCGGTCGGCGTCGGCTCGTCGCCGGGCCGGTTCAGCAGCCAGACGGCCAGCGCCGCCACGGCAGCCAGCACCAGCAGCACGACGACCACGATCAGCGGCCCGCGGCTGCCCGAGGAGGACTCGGCCGGTGGCTGCGGCGGCGGGGTGACCGGGGACCGGGCATCAGGTGGGACGGTCATCGTTCCTCACCTCCCCTGCGACCCTAGGCAGGGGACAAGCCTGCTGGCAGGGCCATCGGCCCTCGGTCGCGTGAGGGCCGGGACGTCCGGCCCTGGCCCACCGCGCCTGGCGCCGGGAGCCTGATGGCGTGCCCAACCCCGACCGCCTGGCCAACCGCCTGACGGTGTGGCTGGCCCGAAGCCGGATGCACCGGCTGGTCAGTGGCTCGATCCTCGTCGTGTCCTACCGCGGGCGTCGGTCCGGGCAGCCGCACGTGCTGCCCGTCCAGTACGCGGCCGACCCCCGGGACCCGGCCGTGCTCGTCGTCTACCCCGCACACGCCGAGCGCAAGACGTGGTGGCGCAACTTCACCGACGGGTGGGTCGCGATGCTGGTGCTGCGCCGCGTCGAGCGGGAGGCCCACGGCCAGGTGCTCACCGCAGCGTCGCCTGGCCGCGACGACGCGGTGGCGGCCTACCGGCATCGCTGGCCGCGGGTGAGCGTGGGAGAGCAGGAGCCGATCGTGCTGTTCCGGCTCGGGTCAGGCCCCGGACCGGCCTGAGGTCGGCGAGCGCGGCGACGGTGACCAGGCGGCGGCGACCCCCGGCGACGAGGCCGGGACGGCTCCCCTGCTCCCTCGGGGCCACTCGGCCCAGACGGGCCAGCGCGTCGGTCAGCACCGCCTCCTTCCTGCTGAACGTCCATCGGACCAGTGCCTTCCCAGGACTGTCACCGGCCTCCTTGGTGGCCTGCCGCTGGGCGTCGTTGAAGGACGCGGGCCAGGGCTGCGGTAGGCACGGCGGGGTGAGCGAGCCGATCTCGGGGTTGTCGGGGCAGGCCGCGGCGGAGCCGGATGCGGCGCTGGCCAGCGTGCAGGCGGCGGCGGAGCGGGTCTACTACCCTGAATCCGCCACCACACCACCCGGGCCCCGAGCATGACCGCACACCCGACAAGCCCGACCAGCCCCGCGCCTCGGCGGTCAGAAGCGAAGCCTCACTTGGTGTGCTGACGCGGCACGATTCATCTGCATGGGGCCCAGGGTTTGTGAGGATGCCGCACGGGCGTTCGGGGGTGCCGGCGGGACACCACGCCACAGGTGCCCCCACCTGGATCTCCCACGGCGCTGGTCCTCACATCCACGGCGAAGGCGTCCGGGCGTGCTCGTAAGAGCGCGGAGTGGAACTCGATCTCGGCGTCTGGAGGGGAGGCGACGCTGACGGAAATGGGTGGGCGTCGAACCGCTCCATCTGGCAACCACTCGTGGACTCAGCTTCACGCCTGGTCAGCTTAAGCGGTGCCTTCCCTCCCGGGTCGTCGATCATGTCGACCTGCGAGCAACAGCCGCGCGAGCAACTGTGATCGCGACCCAAGGCTGCCGTACTAGGATCCCGGCTCAGCCCATGAGCACGATCGAGTTCGTCTCCTCACAACGCTCGACGCTCGGCATCGAGGTGGAGCTGTTCCTCGTTGACGACCGCACCCTGCAACTGTCGAACTCGGCTACGGCCGTGCTGGACGCTCTCGGACCGATTCGGCTCGCCGGTGGTGCAGCAAAGGTCAAGCACGAGCTCTACGAGCACACCGTCGAGATCGTGACGGATGTCTGCACCACCGTGGCCGAGGCCCGGGCCGATCTCGCGTCGACCTACGAGAAGCTCCGGGAGGCTGCCCGGTCGCTGGGTCTGCGGCTGATCAGCTGCGGTACCCATCCGATCTCGGACTGGCGCCACGCCGAGCCGACCCGCGACGCTCGCTACCAGGCTCAGGTCGACCAGGTCCAATGGATCGCCCGCCGAGCGCAGATCTGCAGCGCCCACTACCACGTCGGGGTCGACGACGGTGACAAGGCCGTCGCCATCGTCAACACGCTGATGTTCTATCACCCGTTCTTCCTGGCGCTGACCGCGTCAAGCCCCTACTACGAGCGGGACGACACCGGGTGGGCGTCGTGTCGGACGTCGGTTCTCGAGGCCATGCCCACCGCCGGCTTCCCCCACCTGCTCTCCGGATGGGCCGAGTTCGCGCACATGCACGACTCGCTGCTGGCGGCCGGTGCCATCGCGGGGGTCCGGGATATCTGGTGGGACATCCGCCCCCATCCAGAGTTCGGCACGGTGGAACTCAGGATGTGCGACAGCCCGTCCACGCTCGGAGAGGTGGCAGCCGTCGCCGCCCTGGCCCAGTGCCTTGTCCGCCACATCGACGACGCCATCGAATCGCGTGCCCCGGTGGTGACCCCACCCCGTTGGATCCTACGAGAGAACAAGTGGCTCGCCGCCCGCTACGGGCTCGACGCAGCGATCGTGACTGACGAGCACGGCAGCCGCCAGAGCATCCGCGACGCCCTCCCCGCGCTCCTCGAGGACCTCCGACCACTGGCTACCATCCTGGGTTGTCCAGAGGAGCTGGCCGGCGTCGCTCGTATCCTCGACCTCGGCCCGGGCTATGAACGCCAGCGTCGGATGATCGCCAGCGGCGGCACCCTGTTCGACGTGGTCAATGGCTTGGTCACCGAGCTTGAGACCGACACTCCCACCACCGCGTAGCAGAGGCTGCTGATCGCATGGCCCAGACACCGGGCACCGTTCCCAAACCCGCGGGTGGGCAGAGCCGTGCCGCTCTCGACGGCTTCCTGACCACTCTGCTCGGACAGCATGAGCAGGAGATCATCGCCTTCCGCCGCCACCTCCACATGCACCCGGAACTGAGCCAGGAGGAGTACGAGACCACGTCGGCGATCGCCACGCGGTTGGACGTCGCCCACCTTCCGGTCAAGGTCCAGCCGTCAAGGGTGGGGCTCACCTGTGATGTCGCCGCCGGTGCAGATGGTCCGTTGATCGCTCTGCGCGCGGACATCGACGCCCTTCCCCTGCCGGACCGCAAGGAAGTGCCCTACGCATCCACGGTGCCTGGAGTGGCCCACGCGTGTGGCCACGATGCTCACACCACGATCGTCCTGGGAGCAGGCATGGCCCTGGACGCGCTGCGTCGGGCCGGTGAGACCGACCGGGACCTGCCCAGGCTCGGGCCCGTTCGGCTGATCTTCCAGTCCTCCGAGGAGAAGGCCCCGGGTGGGGCGCGCGACATCATCGCTTCCGGTGGACTCGCCGGGGTCGACGCCATCATCGGTCTGCACTGCGATCCGACCCTGAAGGTGGGGCAGGTCGGAGTGCGTACGGGCGCCGTTACCTCGGCCGTCGACCGGGTCGAGGTCGTGCTGCGTGGCCCCGGCGGCCACACCGCCCGCCCGGATCTGACCGTGAACCTGCTGGAGGCGGCGGGCCGAGTCCTGGTCGACCTCCCAACCCGGGTGCTCGAGGAACTGCCGTCGACCGAAGGTCACGCTCGTCTGGTGTTCGGCATGGTCGCCGGGGGTCACGCACCTAACGTCATCCCCACAGAGGTGACCATGGTTGGCACCTTCCGAACCCTGCATCGCGACATCTGGGATGCGGCGAACGGGATCATCGACACCGCCCTGTCGGCTGTCCTCGATGGATACGAGCTCGAGTTCCAGCTCAACCACGGGCGCGGCGCCCCACCCGTGGTCAACGACGCGACCATCACCGACCTGTTCGCCCGGGCAGCTGCCTGCGCCCTGGGGGGCGCGGCGGTCGTCGAGGCCGAGCCCAGCCAGGGAGGTGAGGACTTCTCGTTCTACTTGGACCACGCACCGGGGACCTACTGCCGTCTCGGCGTGACCTCTCCCGATGCTCCCGCGCCGGCACCTTCCTTGCACACCAGTTTCTTCGACATCGACGAGCGTGCCCTCGCCGTCGGGATACGCACGCTGGTTCACGCCGTGCTCCAGGCCCAGAGCGATCTGAGCCACCCTGACAAGGCCGCCGAACGGGAGGTCCTCGTCAGGCGCTGAGGCCGACCCGAGGGGAGGTGACGCGCTGCCATGCGTCGTGGATCCGGGCCGTTGGCCAGGATCAGCAGTCGGTCGCAGCCTGCAGTACGCGACACGCCTGAGCCAAGCGGGCGTTCGACAACTGCGTCACGCGCCGGCTGAACGACTCCCGAGAGATCGTGTGGGTGTTGTCGAAGTTGACCACGCACGTGGTCGGGACACCGTCGTCGGGTTTGAGTTCGAGCTCGGAGACCAGCCCTCGCTGAGTCCGAGTCAGGGCGGCGACCACGACCGAACCGATCCGGTCGGCGACAGGGTCCCTCGTGAGGACGAGCACCGGTCGGTCGCCACCGGGCGTGGCTGCGAACCAGACCTCACCCCGCCGCATCGACCCAGTCCGTCCAGTCCTCCGCAGGGCCCCAGTCGGCGATCTCGCCAAGCGAACGCTCTCCGTCGTCCAAGGGCGTGGCATCCCACCGTTCGTCGTCGCCCTGGGAGGCAAGTCGATCCAGGTGACGGCGCAGCGCCTCCCGAAGCAGCTCGGATCGGTCGACTCCAAGCGCGTCGGCCCAACGCTGGGCTTCGGGTCCTGTTCGGCGACGCGGAAGCTGAGCATCGTCGTACTGCGACGATACGCCCGTATGACACCGTGGATCAGGGCTGCCCAACGGGTCATATCTGCTGCTCTCCGTGGCAAAGGGGGCCGAGCGCGACGTCCGACTACCTCTTTGCCGAGGCCGCGTGACCCTCGTCGGTCGTTCCGGCGGGCCAGCCCCAGGAGTTGCGGTACCCTCAGTGAACAGGACCCGCGAGAATCGGGGTCCCTTGTGTGTCTCGCGCCGACCAGGCGCCGTCCTCTCTACGACGTGTGAGCGGACCCGAGCCGCTCCCGCTTCTCACGTCCGAAGGACTCCTGTGCCCACCTCCCTTTCCCAACCTCCTACTGCCACGACCACATTCGCCGACCTCGGCGTCCCGGCTCCGATCGTCTCGGTCCTGCACCGGCTCGGCCGTCCGAACCCGTTCGCCATCCAGGTGGCGGCCCTGCCGGATGCGCTCGGAGGGCATGACGTGCTCGGCCGGGCACGCACCGGCAGCGGCAAGACCCTGGCGTTCACCGTCCCCATGGTCGCCCGGTTGTCGACGAGCGGCACCCGCCGAACGAACGGCCGGCCACGCGGCCTCGTCCTCGTGCCCACGCGCGAGCTCGCTTCCCAGGTCCACGAGGCCCTGCGCCCGCTCGCCCAGGCGGTGGGCCTACGGACCACGACGATCGTGGGGGGCGTCTCGCAGGCACCCCAGGTCGCCTCGTTGCGGCGCGGAGTGGACGTGTGTGTGGCCACCCCAGGTCGGCTCGAGGACCTCATCCGTCAGGGCCATCTTCGGCTCGACGCCGTCGAGGTCACCGTAATCGACGAGGCGGACCACATGGCCGACCTCGGCTTCCTCCCCGCTGTCCGCCGGCTGCTGGACGCAACCCCGTCCGAGGGCCAGCGGCTGCTGTTCTCGGCGACCCTCGACGGCGACGTCGACGTGCTCGTCCGGCGCTACCTGCGTAGCCCCCGCCTGCACGCGGTGGATGATGCGGACGCCTCGGCCTCTGCCATGCAGCACCGTCTGGTCACCGTCCCCGCCCAGCACAAGCGTGCGATGGTGCACGAGGTGCTGTCCGGGACGGAGCGAACGCTGGCCTTCACCAGGACGAAGCACGGCGCCCGCAGCCTGGCTCGCCGGCTCACCGAGGCCGGCATCCCCAGCCTGGACCTGCACAGCAATCTCTCCCAGGCCGCGCGCACGCGCAACCTCGACGCCTTCCACCGCGGACAGGTGCGCGTGCTCGTCGCGACCGACATCGCCGCCCGCGGGATCCACGTCGATGACATCGGCCTCGTCGTGCACGTGGACCCACCGGCCGAGCACAAGGCCTACCTCCACCGGTCCGGCCGCACAGCGCGGGCCGGTAGCGCCGGCACAGTGGTGACGATCGCGACGCCCGAGCAGCGCTCGGCGGTGCGCAGCCTCCTGCGTGCCGCGAACGTGACGGTCGTCGAAGAGCACCGCGCCGCCGAGATCACCTCCCCCGTCTACGACGACCTCGCACGAGGGAAGACTCCGCCTCCCCCAGGTTCTGCGCGTACGTCCGACCACCAGCGCCGCCGCCGACGCTCCCGGCGCTGACCTGCCGCAGCCCGACCGACACGGCGTTGGCGCCGTACTTCGTCACCACACCACCGCCGGACCCAGTCGGTGCCTTCGGGTCGTCCAAGACCGCCATCGGCCAGACGGCCTTCGCGCTGGGCAGCGCTCTGAGCACGGCCATCCTGCTCGTCAGCTTCGGAGCCAAGCTGCACGAGGCGCTCGAGCAGGCGAACGTCCTCCCGGAGCAGCAGGGGATCATCCTCTCCGGGGTCATCGCGCAGTACGCCGATACCGGGCGAGCGGACGGAGCCCCTGCCGATGTCACAGCCATCGTCTCGGCTGCCAGTGAGATCTACGTGGCAGCTTGCCGCAACGTCCACCTGGCGCTCCTCGAGCTGCGGCTGGTCCTGGCGCTCGCGACGGTGGTGCTGCTGCGTCACGGCTCGCCTGGGCAGACCAAGCGTGACGCAAAGAGGGTGAGAAGCGTGTCGCGTCGCCGAGGTCGCCAATGCGGCGGCCTGCGCCAATACAGTCCATCCATTCGGCCTTAGAGGAGGTTCTCATGAGCCAGCAGGAGTCGCCCAGCCAGGTCAAGCGCTTCGCGATGATCGGCGTGTGGGGGGTGATCGCGGTTCTCCTGGTGCTGTTCATCGCCAACAACAGCCAGTCGGTCGAGTTCAGCATCGCCTTCACTGTCATCGCCATGCCGCTCTGGGCGCTCGTGGTCATCGTCCTCGCCATCGGGGTAGGCGCAGGCTGGCTCACGAGGTGGTGGACCGCACGGCGCTGACAGCGCTCCCCCCGGGCCTGCCCGATGAGAGCCGCCTTCGACTTCCCTCTCGGCAGGGTGTGCTGTGGTCGCTGGCGAGCGTCGCCCTGACATGGTCGTCTTCCTTGGCGGACCAATCGTGGGCACGCGATGGGGAGTGACCCCCCTGTGGGCATAGACCCTACGACCCCGACCGCGTCGCTCCGCCGCGATGGGGCAGCGTCATCCCTTGCTCTGGCCACGTCGAGGGGTGTCCCCACTCATAGGCACTGCCTGGGGTTATTCGGAGCCGCCTGCCGCCTGTGCTGTGGGGATCGAACCCACGACCTACGCATTACGAGTCGGCGCTTGGTGGAGTCCATGGGTGCGCTGGGAGAAGAGCATCAAGGTGACTCCGATGACCGGCACCGGGCTGATCGCAACACCGATCCCGAAGCCGATGACCGACCCGATGGCTTCACCCGTGAGTCGAGCCATGCAAGAAGGGCCGCGCGCGACCGTGCGAACAGGTCACTGGCCGGACCCGGTCAGAAGTCGAGCAGAGCATCGCTCCACCAAGCCGGTGGCATGGGCTGCGGTTCGAGTACCGGGCTGGTCTGAGACGGCCCGTGTACAGGCGGTGGGGCGTCGTTGACCTTCGCCTGGCGAGCGACGACCGCCTCGCGCGTCACGTTGAACACTGTCAAGTCCTGGGTCACCGTGACCGGCCCGCCGTAGTAGGCCCCGACCTCGTCGAACACGGACTCGACACCGGGCGTGACGTCCAGGTGCCAGGGCCCCCATCCGGGGCTTCGTCAGATCGAGGAACCTGCCGGCCTGGTCAGGGATCGTGTGGGCCAACCGCGTGATCTGCAGAGCCGTCTCCATGGGGGAGGGCTACGGGACTACAGGCCGTCTGACCTGCGTCGACAGCGCGCGTGCGTCCCGGACGACTCGCGTCTTTGCGCGAGATCTTGTGTACGCGATGTGTACCGCGGTGGCGGGCAGCGTTCGACTGGCTACCGCGAGGGCACGTGTTGGTCTGGAGGTGCCTGCACGGTCGGTGGTGGCCGCGGCCATCGCCAACCAGACCCGGGGAGTTGCACGAGCCGAGTCCGGTCCGGCTCATGACCGGGTGATCGGTTGGATCCGGCACCTGCCGGGTCCGGCCAAGGCGGCGCATGAGGCGGGCCCGACCGGGTTCGGTCTGGCCCGCGCACCGAGCGTCGGCCTCGTTGGGCTCGCCAGCCCGCTGGCAGACGCCAACAGCTTGAGGCACACCTATCCCGCGGGTCGGGTCGGCGACCCGGAACCGTCCGGACCCAGCCGCGCGACCCCACGAGCCCGCGGTGCTCGCGATCACCCACCCGATGAAGTACGTGACAGCATCGCCGGTGCGCTCGGCCATCGTGTGCCCCGGACTTCCCAAGGTAAGGGCTCGCGAAGAAATAGTGTCGGGTTGTTACGGCGTGTCGGGTGGTGTGAT
>CAYHHE010000048.1:0-16114 GCA_964356295.1 uncultured Actinomycetes bacterium
AGCGAGAACGCCGCGATGCCCGCGACGGCTGCGGCCTTTCGTCCTACTCGAACCGTCATCTGGTTCGACTCCTTCCTGACATGCGTCGAGCACGGCCGTGTGCCGCGCCAGATCCATCTGACCCAACAGCACGCTGCGCCGAAAGAACCAGGGCCATGCGGTCCCGACACTCCAGTGTTACGGAAGTGTTACCAGCAATCCCGTCATATCTGGTCAAACAACGCCTCAACCCAGGGCCCACGCCAGCGCTGGATCGCTGAGCGCGCCGGCGACGTCCGCCAGGAACGCCGAGCCCTGGGCGCCGTCGACGAGGCGATGGTCGAACGACACCGCCAACGTCGTCACCCAGCGCGGCGCGACCGTCTCGCCATCCGGCCCGTCGACCACCCACGGTCGGCGCGCGACCTGCCCGAGGGCCAGGATCGCCGTCTGGCCGGGCGGGATGATCGGGGTGCCGGCGTCCATGCCGAACACCCCGATGTTGGTGATCGAGATGGTCCCTCCCGAGGTCTCCCGGGGTGTCGTGGTGCCCTCCCGAGCCCGGGCGGCGAGGTCGCCGATCGCAGCCGCCAGCCCGTGCACGTCGAGCCGGTCAGCGTCACGCACCACCGGCAGGAGCAGACCCCTCGGCGTCGTGGTGGCGATGCCGAGGTCCACGTAGCGCCGGTACACGATCTCGCCCGACTCCTCGTCCCACAGCGCGTTGACCTCGGGGGTGCGCCGGGCGGCACTGCAGACCGCCCGGGCTGTCAGCGTCAGCGGTGATAGCCGGACGTCGGCGAAGCGCCGGTCGGCGCGCATCCGGTCCAGCAGGTCCATGGACGCCGAGACGTCCATGCTGACGAACTGCGTGACGTGCGGCGCGGTGAGCGCCGAGGCCACCACCGCGCGGGCCATCGCCCGTCGAACCGACCGGACGGGGACGCGCTCCTCGCGCGGAAGCCCGTCCCAGCCGGGTTCCGTGCTCCTCGGTGCGGCCACTGGCCGCTGGGCATGCGCCTCCACATCGGCGCGGGTGATCGTCCCGCCCGGGCCGCTCGGAGCGACATCGGTGAGCGTGACTCCGAGGTCGCGGGCCAGCCGGCGGACCGGGGGCTTGGCCAGCGGACGGCCAGCCGGGGCGCCCCGCTCCTCGGCGGGGAACTCGCCGACCGCCGGCAACGCCGCCTTCTCCGCGCCCACCACCGGGCTGACCGGGTGGGGCGGCTCCGGCGGCGCGACCCGCATGCCCACCTCGTGGCCGGTGCTGAATGCCCCGTGCAGCGCCTGCACCCCCGGCTCGATGGGCCCGGCGCTGCGCCGGCGTCGCCGTCCCGGACGGGGGCCGTACCCGACGAGCACCGGCTCGCGCTCGTCCCCCTCAGTCGGTTGCGCCGGCGCGGCGGCGGGCGTCTGCGTCCCCGGCCCGGGCGTCGGGCTGCCCGCGGTGTCGACACGGACGATGGGCGTGCCGACCGCTACCGTCTCCCCCGCCTCCACGAGCAGGTCGGTCACGGTGCCGGCGAACGGTGAGGGGAGCTCGACGAGCGACTTGGCCGTCTCGATCTCCACCAGCACGTCGTTGACGGCGACCTCGTCGCCCGGGCGCACCTTCCAGGAGATGATCTCGGCCTCGGTCAGGCCCTCGCCCACATCGGGCAGCGAGAACTCCGGCATGGCGGCTGACCTCCTCTCGGCTCAGTAGGCCACGGACTCGTCGACCGCATCGAGCACTCGGTCGACGTCGGGCAGCCAGACGTCCTCCATCCGGGACGGTGGGTACGGGGTGTCGTAGCCGGTCACCCGCAGCACCGGCGCCTCGAGGGAGTGGAAGCACTCCTCGCTCAGCCGAGCCGCCACCTCCGCGCCGAGACCGAGCGTCCGATGTGCCTCGTGCACCACCACCACCCGGCCGACCTGCCTGGTCAGTCGGCCCAGCGTCGCCCAGTCCAGCGGTGACAGGCTGCGCAGGTCGACGACCGCGAGCGAGCGGCCCTCGTCCGCAGCCGCGTCCGCGGCGTCCAGGCAGGTGCGCACCGTCGGTCCGTAGCCGACCAGCACGACGTCGCTGCCCTCCCGGAGCACCCTCGCGGAGAACAGCGGTTCAGGCACCACGTCGGAGCCGGTCGTCACCGTGCCCTTGTCCCAGTAGCGGCGCTTGGGCTCGAGGAACACCACCGGGTCGTCGCAGGCGATGGCCTGCTGGACCATCCAGTAGCCGTCGTGTGGCGTCGCGGGGGAGACCACCCGCAGCCCAGGCGTGTGGACGAAGTAGGCCTCCGGGCTCTCGCTGTGGTGCTCGACCGCACCGATGCCTCCGCCGTACGGGATCCGGATCACGATCGGCATCGCGAGCCGCCCTTCGGACCGGAAACGCAGCTTGGCCACCTGGCTCACGATCTGGTCGAAGGCCGGGTAGACGAAGCCGTCGAACTGGATCTCGCACACCGGTCGATACCCGCGCAGCGCCAGCCCGACCGCGGTGCCCACGATTCCCGACTCGGCGAGCGGGGTGTCCATCACCCGGTCCTCTCCGAAGTCCTTCGCCAGGCCGTCGGTCACCCGGAAGACGCCCCCGAGTCGTCCGATGTCTTCGCCCATCAGCATCACTCGAGGGTTGGATTCGAGGGCACGACGGAGTCCTGCGTTTATGGCCTTGGCCAGCGCGAGCTCGGTCATCACGCTCACCTGAGTCCCTGTGGGCTGTCGGCCAGCGAGACCAGGCGGGCGACCTCGTCCCGCTGGGAGCGCAGGTTCGGGTCCACCTCGGCGTAGACGTGCGCGAAGACGGCGACTGGATCAGGTTCGGGCAGCGTCCGGCAACCGTCCCGGACGCGGACGGCGAGCGCGTCCGCCTCCTCCTGGACCGACTGCAGGAACTCCGCGTCCGCGTGACCCCCGCGCAGCAACATGGCCTTGACCCGCTCAATAGGGTCCTTGAGGCGCCACTGCTCCAGCTCGGCCTCGACCCGGTAGCGGGACGGGTCGTCGGAGGTGGTGTGGGCGCCCATCCGGTAGGTGAAGGCCTCGACGAGCGTGGGGCCCGACCCGTCTCGGGCACGGGCCAACGCCGCTCGGGTGACGGCCAGGCAGGCGAGCACGTCGTTGCCGTCCACCCGAACCCCCGGGAAGCCGAACCCATGAGCCCGTCGGAACAGCGGGATGCGTGTCTGGCGCTCCAGCGGCTCGGAGATGGCCCACTGGTTGTTCTGGCAGAAGAAGACCACGGGCGCGTTGGTCACCCCGGCCCAGATGAACGCCTCGTTGACGTCGCCCTGGCTGGTGGCGCCGTCGCCGAAGAAGGCCAGGACGGCGCTGTCGCGCTCGATGTCGCCGGTGCCCACCGCGCCGTCACGCTGGATGCCCATCGCGTAGCCGGTGGCGTGCAGGGTCTGGGCGCCGATGACGATGCTGAGCAGATGGAGCCCGTGCTCGGTGGTGTCCCAGCCGCCCAGTGTCACGCCTCGAAAGAGACCAAGCACATCGAGCATGTCGACGCCGCGACACCAGGCCACGGCGTGCTCGCGGTAGGTGGGGAAGGCGTGGTCCTGGGGACGCATCGCCCGACCGGCACCGATCTGCGCTGCCTCCTGCCCAAGGAGGCTGGCCCACAGGCCGAGCTCACCCTGTCGCTGGAGCGCGACGGCCTCGCTGTCGAAGCGGCGCACGAGCACCAGGTCGCGGTACAGGCCACGGACGGTGTCGAGGTCGACGTCGGCGACCCACGGGTCGTAGGTGTCGTCGCGCCGACGGACCCCCTCGGGGGTGAGCAGCTGGACGAGATCGCTCATGGCTCTCCTCGCTCATGGTCCGGCGCTGACGGGATCGCCGTCCGGGCGCCTGCGGTGACGGTACCCGTCGAGCGTCGGGGGGTGAAGAAGTCGCGGCTCGCGGCTGCGCGGGGGACGCCCCGGAGCTCGGCTGCCGCGCCGCGGACGCCCCGGAGCTCCCCACCGTCCACATCGACTGCGGGTTTGGTGCGCTCACGGCCCCGTCGACTGCGGGTTCGGTGCTCTCCGGGCACCAAACCCGCCGTGGATCATCGGGGCAGAGCACCAGGACCGCCGTGGATCACCGTGAGGGGCCCCCGGCGTGGGCCCATCGCGGGCGGCTCTCGGTTGCGAGGGGGTCTGGCGCCCGCGGACGGGTGCTCAGCCCAGCCAGGCTCGGCTCACCTCGAGCAGGATGTCGTTGGCCTCCGGCTCGGCGATGGTCACCCGCACCCCCTCGCCCGGAAACGCGCGCACGGCGATCCCGGCCGCCTCGCAGGCCTGGGCGAACTCGACCGCGCGCTGTCCGAGCGGGAACCAGACGAAGTTGGCCTGCGTGGTCGGCAGGTCCCAGCCCTGGGTAGCCAGCTCGTCCACGACCCGCTCGCGCTGGGCGACCAGAGTGTCGACGCGGGCCAGCAGGGCGTCCTGCTGGCGCAGCGACTCCACCGCCGCCGCCTGCGCGATCGAGGAGACGCCGAACGGGACCGACGTCTTGCGCAGCGCGGTGGCCACCGGCTCGTCGGCGATCGCGTACCCGATGCGCAGCCCGGCGAGGCCGTAGGTCTTGGAGAACGTCCGCAGCACGGCCACGTTGGAGCGTCGCCGGTACTCGGCCAGCCCGTCCGCTGCCTCCGGGTCCCGGACGAGCTCGCCGTAGGCCTCGTCCACGACCACGAGGACGTCGTCGGGCACGGCATCGAGCAGGCAGGCGAGCTCAGCGGCGGTCACGACCGGCCCGGTCGGGTTGTTCGGCGAGCACACCAGCACGACTCGAGTCCGGTCGGTCACCGCGGCCGCCAACGCGTCCACGTCGTGGCGACCGTCGCGAGCCAGCGGGACGGGCACCGGCGTCGCTCCGGCCACCTGGGTGACGATCGGGTAGGCCTCGAACGAGCGCCAGGCGAACACCACCTCGTCGCCGGGGGCTGCCGCGCAGGTCACGAGCTGCTGCAGAACCCCGACGCTGCCGGGCCCGAACACCACGTGCGCCGCTGGCACACCGAGTCGCTCGGCGACGGCACAGGTGACCCCTGTGCACGCCATGTCCGGGTAGCGGTTGACCTCGCCGCCGGCGGCTGTGATGGCCTCGAGCACCCCGGGCAACGGTGGGAACGGGTTCTCGTTCGACGAGCACTTGAAGGTCCGGCGCGGGGCCGTCCCGGACGGCTCGACCGGAAGCCCCGGGCGGTACGCCGGGATGGCGTCCAGATCGGGACGCACGCGCACGGACGGCACGGCCGACCAGGGTAGCCACGCACGCGAGCACCCATGCTGGGTAGCGTCCGATCGTGCATCAGCCGGCAGTCGCGCGCAAGAAGGCCCCCGGCGAGCCGGGCGCGCAGGCGGCGGGCGGCACCCGCAGCGTCCACCCCACGCTCGGCTACAGCCTCGTCCTGCTCGCGGTCGCGTGCTTCGTGGTCAACGCCGGCGTGTCCCGGCTGGTGCTGACCTCGCAGGTCAGCGCTATGGAGCTCGCGGCCATCCGGGCGGTCGGCACCGCGGTGCTCCTGCTGGGCATCGTGCTGCTGTCCGGGCGGGCCGCCACGCTGCGGGTCAGCCGCCACGAGGTGGTGCCACTGCTGGTGTACGGCGTGGTCGGCGTCGCGCTGCTGCACCTGTCCTACTTCGAGGCAATCGAGCGACTGCCGATCGGGCTGGCGCTGCTGCTGGAGTACCTGGCGCCGGTGCTGGTGGCGCTGTGGGTGTGGGCGGTGCGCCGCGAGCCGGTGCGCGCGACGCTGTGGCCGTCCCTCGGGCTCTGCCTGGGCGGGCTGGCGCTGGTGGCGCAGGTCGGTGGCTCCGCCGGCGGGCTCGACCCGGTCGGCGTGCTGGCGGGTCTCGCGGCGGCGGTCTGCTTCGCGACCTACTTCCTGCTCGGTGAGCGGCTGGTCGTGCACCGCGACGTGCTGTCGACCACGTTCTGGGGCTTCGCCGTGGCGGCGGTGTTCTGGACGGCGATCGTCGCGTGGTGGGACGCGCTGGACCGCGCGAGCGACCTCTCGGTGACCGTCCCCGCCGTGCTCGGCTCGCCGACGGTCCCGGTTGGCCTGCTGCTGCTGTGGGGTGTCGTGCTCGGCACACTCGTCCCGTTCGGCGCGGTCACCGCCGCACTGCGCCACCTCCCGGCCACGACGGTGACTGTCGTGGCCATCCTCGAGCCCGTGGGTGCCGCGCTGCTGGCGTGGTGGTGGTTCGACGAGACCCTGTCCGCCAGCCAGATCGGCGGGGTCGTCCTGGTGCTGGTCGGAATCGTGCTGGCGCTGCGAGCCCGCCAGACTCGGCCCACGCGTCCGGTCGAGACCGCGGGAGCCGGAGCGCTTCCCGGCCCGGGTCCCTAGCGCGCCGCAACCGGTCGGACGACGGCGACCGGGCAGGCGGCGTGGTGCAGGACGCCACGGCTCACCGAGCCGAGCAGCAGGCCCGCGAAGCCGCCACGCCCGCGGCTGCCGAGGACCAGCAGGGCCGCGTTCGCCCGGGTGGCCTCGGCCAGCAGCGCGTCCACCGGGTGCCCATCGGCGATGACCTCCGTCACCTCGACATCGGGGTACTTGTCCCGCCAGCCGGCCAGGCTCTCCGACACGGCCAGCCGCGCCTCGGTCTGACGGGTCGCCGCCTCGGACAGCACAGCGAACGCCTCGTCGACGAACGGGTCAGGCTGCGCCCACGCATGCACGACGACCAGGCCGTGCCCGCGACGGGACGCGGCCTGGAACGCGAAGTCGATCGCCGCTTCCGACACCGCCGACCCGTCCACCCCGACCACGACCGGACCAGGCCGCCACGCCGCGTCCGCCGCCGTCCCACGGGTCACGACCACCGGCACCGTCCCGTGCGAGGAGACCGCTTCGGAGGTCGAGCCGAGCAGCAGCCGGGCGAAGCCGCCCCGCCCGTGGCTGCCCACCACGACCATCGCTGCGCCTTTGCCCTGGTCGGCCAGGACCCGGCCGGCGGGTCCGTGCACCAGCACCCCGTCGACCTCGAGCCCGGGCGCCCACTCCTGCGCCTTGGCCACCGCGTCGGACAGCACCGCTTCGGCTGCCTCGCGGACGAGATCGACGGACGCGGGCACCGGGACGTAGCCGGGAACCGGGACCTCCCAGGAGTGCACCAGCCGCAGCGGCCGGTGCTCGTGAACCGCCTCGTGCGTCGCCCAGGCGAGCCCGACAAGGGACTCATCAGAGCCGTCGATGCCCACGACGATGGGACTACCGGCCAACACGCTCATGCGACACCTCCCGGGTGCTCCCCCCAGCGTGGGGCGGCACCTGCGGCACAGGTCAGCGGCGCTCGCCCCAGCTGGCTGGGACCAAAGTCCCCAGCGCGACATCACCGGCAAGGGCGCCGGTCGCCTCAGGATCGCCCGCGTGAACCGACCGTGACTACCGGGCAGGGCGGATGACTTCCTACGATTCGCTCGTGCCCCCGGCCAGACCGCAGGTGAGCCCGGACCTTCCCTCGGGGCCTGGCGTGTCCGGCGCCGGGGCGTCGGACACCCCGGCACCAACAGCGGGGCCCGAGCAGCTGTCGGGCCTGCTGACCGAGGTCATCCAGCTCGGGGCCGACCTCGACCTCAACGCCGTGCTCGACCGGGTGACCGCCGCGGCCTGCCGCCTGACCGGTGCCGAGTACGCCGCTCTCGGGGTGCTCGCTCCCGACGGCTCCCTGCTGCAGTTCTTCACCCACGGGCTGACACCGGAGCAGGAGCAAGTGATCGGCGCCCGACCGTCCGGTCTGGGGGTGCTGGGCGTGCTGATCACCGACCCCCGTCCGCTGCGACTGGACGACCTGCGTCGGCACAGCCGATCCGTGGGGTTCCCGGCGCACCATCCGGAGATGACCACGTTCCTAGGTGTGCCCATCAAGGTCGGCCCGGACGTGTTCGGCAACCTCTACCTCACCAACAGGCCGACGCCGTTCACCGACGAGGACGAGCGGGTCGTGCTCTCCCTCGCCGCAGCCGCCGGGTTGGCGATCGCCAACGCCGGCCAGTACGCAGAGTCCGAGGGCCGGCGCCAGTGGGTAGAGGCCAGCGCGGAGATCACCACGGCGCTGCTCGGCCGGCTCGACCCGGGTGCTGCCGTCGCGCTTGTCGCGCGCAAGGCTCGCGAGCTGTCCGACGCGGACGTCGCGGCGCTGGCCATCGAGAACAGCGACGGACGGCTCGCTGTCGAGGTGGTTCAGGGAGCGGACCTGCCCGGCCTGGCCCCCGGGGACACCCTCGACGAGGACGGGACGCTCCCGGGCGGCGGCACGCTCCCGATGATCTCGGTGCCGTTCACCGCCCCGGCCGGCGCCGAGGGGCGGCTGCTGCTCGCCTGGTCGAGCCCGGACTCCCGCGACCGGGCGCACGTGTCGTCCGAGGCCGTGCGGGGCTTCGCCGCCCAGGCGGCCCTCGCCCTGGACCGGCTGCAGGCGCAAGAGGACCGGGCCAGCCTCGCCGTCCTCGCCGACCGCGACCGGATCGCCCGCGACCTGCACGACCTGGTCATCCAGCGGCTGTTCGCCACGGGGCTGGCGCTGCAGGGAGCGGCACGTCTAGCAGAGCGTCCCGAGGTCACCGAGCGGGTCGAGGCTGCCATCGAGGACCTGGACGCCACGATCCGCGACATCCGCGCCACGATCTTCAGCCTGCACCGTCGGCCCGGCACCGACGACCTGCGCGGAGAGCTGCTGGACCTGGTCGCCGAGGCCGCCGCGAAGCTCGGCATCGTCCCCGCACTGGCGATGGAGGGCCCGGTGGAGTCCGCGGTGCCCCACGACGTCAGACCGCACCTGATCGCCGTGCTGTCGGAGGCCCTGGCCAACGCCGCGCGCCACGCAGACGCGGCCCGGGTGACGGTCAAGGTCTCGGTTCGCCACGGCGAGGTGCTGGTCAGCGTCCAGGACGACGGGAAGGGCCTGCCGGACCACTTCCAGGAGAGCGGCCTGCGCAACCTGCGCGCCCGCGCTGTCGAGCTCGGCGGCACGCTCGAGGTGCGCTCGGCAGAGGGCGGCGGCACGCGGCTGATGTGGCGGGCTCCGCTGCAGCGCCCCTGATGATCCCTGCGCGATCGGGCAAACTGGCGGGTGCCTGATCGCGCATCGATCACCCCTCGCGCAGCAGTCGCGAGGCGAGCACCGCCGCCTGCGTGCGTCGCTCCAGGCCCAGCTTGGCCAGCAGGCTCGACACGTAGTTCTTGACCGTCTTCTCCGCCAGGAACATCCGCTCGGCGATCTGCCGGTTGGTCAGTCCTTCTGCGATGAGTGCCAGGATGCGCCGCTCCTGCTCGGTCAGAGACTCCAGCTCGGCCGGGGTGCTCCTGCCGTGCCTGACCCGCTCCAGGACGCGGGCGGTCACGGCCGGGTCGAGCAGCGACTTGCCGGCCGCCACGTGCCGCACCGCGTCGACCAGGTCCGAGCCCTTCACCTGCTTGAGCACGTACCCCGACGCCCCGGCGAGGATCGCGGCGAACAGCGCCTCGTCGTCGTCGTAGGAGGTCAGGATCAGCGCGCTGATGCTCGGGTCGACGCTGCGGATGTCCCGGCACACGTCGATGCCGCTGCCGTCGGGCAGCCTCGCGTCGAGGATCGCCACGTCGGGCCGCAGAGCGGGGATCCGCCGGGCCGCCTCCTGAGCCAGACCCGACTCGCCGACGACAGCGATGTCGTCCTCGGCCTCGAGCAGGTCGTGCAGTCCACGGCGCACCAGCTCGTGGTCGTCGAGCAGGAACACCCGGATGGCGGGCTCCGCGGGCGCGCCCGACCCGATGCCGGCTTCGGGGTCCTCGGGCGGTTGGTCACGCGGCACCTGGGTCACCCCCCGATTGTCCACACTCCCCGGGCCGTGGGGACCTTCGACCCTCCCAACTGTGTGCCCGCGGACCGGATCGTGCAACACGTGACTGCCAGCCTGGCCGACACCGACGCGCGGACCGTCGTCGAGGCAGCCACCCGTGCGCCGAGTGTTCTCAACACCCAGCCCTGGCGCTGGCGGGTGACGGCTGACGACGACCACGGCACGGTCTTCGAGCTGTGGGCGGACTCGGCGCGGGTGCTGCGAGTGACCGACCCGCTGGGGCGGTTCCTGGTCGTGTCATGCGGCGCTGGCCTGTTCAACGCGCGGCTCGCCCTACGCAACCTCGCTCTCGAGCCTGCGGTGCGGCTGTCTCCCGACCCTCACGAGCCCCGGTTGCTGGCCCGGGTCACCGCCAGCCCCGGCAAGCCGCCGACCTCGCAGGAGCGGTGGCTCTACCAGGCGATCCCGGAGCGACACACCAACCGCGGCCCGTTCCACGACCGAGCCATGGGATCCGGGCTGATGACCAGGCTGGTGGACGCCGCGGCGGCGGAGGGCGCCGTGCTCACCCCCCTCGACCCCGCCGCAGCCCGACGGGTCATCGAGATCGCGGACGAGGCGGCCCGCGAGATCACCCACGACGGACGTCGGCACGACGAGCTCAGCTCGTGGGTGCACTCGCGCCCCGAGCCCGACGGCATCCCGGTCCAGGCCATCAGCCCGCCGGCGGCGTCCGGGGCGCACAGCGTCCGCGACTTCGATCTCGACCACTCCCTTGCCTCGAACCCGCCGGTGGAGTACGAGCACGAGCCGACCATGGCGGTGCTGTCGACCTACGGCGACAGCCGCACCGACTGGATGCGCGCCGGCCAGGCGCTGCAGCGGGTGCTGCTCGAGGCCACGCTGGACGGCGTGCAGGCGTCGTTCCGCAACGAGCCGCTGGAGATGCTCGCCCACCGCTGGCGAGTGCGGGACGCCACCACCGGGTTCGGCCATCCACAGATGGTCATGCGACTCGGGTACGGCGAGCCCATGGTGTCGGCGCCGCGGCGCCCCCTGAACGAGGTGCTCGAGCGGCAGTGACGCTGCCGGAGAGCCGCGGGGACACCTACCGCATCAGCCTGGTCTGCCTGGGCAACATCTGTCGCTCCCCCATGGCCGAGGCCGTGCTGCGGGCCCGTCTGGATGAGGCGGGACTGTCTGGTCGGGTGGCTGTGGACTCCGCCGGCACCGGGTCGTGGCACGTCGGCGAGCCCGCCGACCCCCGCGCCCGCGCGGCCCTGCGCCGACGCGGCTACGACGGCGAGGCGCACCGCGCCCGGCAGCTCGGCGCGTCCTGGTTCGACAGCCACGACCTGGTGCTCGCGCTGGACCACGCCAACCTCGCCACGCTGCTGGCGATGGCCCCGACCCCGGACGCCGCGCACCACGTCCGGCTGCTCCGCTCGTTCGATGAGTCGGTGACCGACCGGGACGACCACGCGGTGCCCGACCCGTACTACGGCACGGACGCCGACTTCGACACCGGGCTGGACATCATCGAACGGGCCGCCGACGGCCTGGTGGATGCGCTGCGGTGGCACCTGGGCGCCGACCAGGCCGGCTAGCCGACCCGTGGTGCCGAGCCCGGAGGAGGTCCCGTTCGTCAAGGCGGACCGGCGCGCCCCGCCGGGCTTCTTCGAGGCCGAGGCACGCGGCCTGGTGTGGCTGGGGGAGGCCGAGCAGGGCGTACCGACTGCTGAGGTCCGGGCGGTGGAACCGGGCAGGCTGACACTGGAGCGGCTGACCCCGGTCCCGCCGAGGCGATCGGAGGCTGAGGAGTTCGGTCGACGCCTGGCTCGCACCCATGCCGCCGGCTCGCCGGTCTGGGGCGGGCTGGCCGGCGACGGCTTCATCGGCCCGCTGCCGCTGCCCAACGGTCCGTACCCGTCGTGGCCGGAGCTGTGGTGGCACGGTCGCATCCAGCCCTACCTGCGAGCCGCAGTGGACGCCGGCACGCTCACCGGCGCCGACGCCCGCGCGGTCGAGTCCGCTGTGGCGCGTCAGACCCGCGACGTGCCCGAGCAGGACAGGCCAAGTCGCGTCCATGGCGACCTGTGGTCGGGCAACGTCATCTGGACGGCCCGGGGAGCGGTCCTGGTCGACGCCGGCGCGGCGCACGGGGGCCATCGGGAGGCCGACCTGGCGATGCTTGCGCTGTTCGGGCTGCCGTACCTGGAGGAGACCGTCGCCTCCTACGACCAGGAGTGGCCGCTGCCGGGGGAGTGGAGGTCTCGGGTACCGCTCTTCCAGCTGCACCCTCTGCTGGTCCATGTGGTGCTGTTCGGCGGGGGCTACGCCGAGCGGACCCGCCGCGCGGCCGCCGCGCTGTCGTAGGTTCCGCCTCGTCATCGGCGGTCTCACTGCCCGGGAGACCGGAATGGCGCTGCTACCGTCCTGGGGTGCCTGGGCCGAAGGGGTGGACGTTCCTCACCAACCACACGCACGTGCTGCTGTGCATCGCCGACGACCCGGAGGTTCGGCTGCGTGAGGTCGCCGCCCGGGTCGGCATCACGGAGCGGGCGACGCAGAAGATCGTCCACGACCTGGTCGCCGACGGGTACGTGGCGCTCACCAAGGTCGGCAGGCGCAACCACTACCGGCTGCTACCGGGGGGCCGGTTCCGGCATCCGCTCGAGGAGCCCCATGAGGTGTCGGACCTGCTCGCGCTGTTCCAGACGGGGAGGGCCACACCGCAGGGCTGAGCGCGGTGGCGGGGACGGGTGCCTGGCCCTCAGATGCGCACCGTGCCGCGCGGTGTCCTGAAGTGGGCGGCCAGCAGCCCGGGCGTGCCGTCGGGGGCGATCCAGTCGACGTCCACGTCGTCGAGGGGATGGCTCTCAGGCTGACCCAGCCAGTCCGCCAGGCGCTGCGGGTCACCGGCGATCTCGAGCCGGGACAGCTCGACCTCGCCCGACGCGCCGACGCTGGGGTGGATCTCCGGGTCGATCGACCAGGAGATGAAGAACGGCAGCTGGCGATCGTTCATCAGCCCAGTGACGCCGATCTGGCGCCAGAACAGCTCGACCCCGTCCGGCCTGGTGCGGTGGCCCTGATACGCCGCCCGCCCGAGACGCTCCTCGACCGGCCGGATGTCGTCCACGGCCACCACCCAGCCGAGCCACCCGCCACCCTCGGCGGAGCGAGCGCGCACCGCCTGGCCGAAGGGCATCTTGTCGACGGCCGGGTGGTCGAGGACCTCGACAACCTCCAGGTAATGCCTTTGAGACAGCGGAAGAATCTTGTTGCGCGTGCCAAACCTCGGGTGGACGCCGCCGTCGACGAACTGCGCGCCCAGCATCCGCGACAGTCGTCTCGCCGTGGCGTCCAGGCCTTCCGCCTCGGCGGCGTAGACCACGTGGTCCAGACGCATGGTGCCATCGAAGCAGCCCCGCAGACCCGGCTCGCACCCGGGGTGGGTGCCTGCCTACCGTCGTGACGTGACGCAGTGGACCCGGCATCGCCTCGCTGGGATCGACGCCGCTCGGGGCCTGGCGCTGCTGGGCATGGTCGCCGCCCACACCCTCCCTCGCCTCGAGGCCGACGGGACGCTGGCGCCGGCCTTCGTCCTGGTGGCCGGACGGGCCTCGGCGCTGTTCGCCGTCCTCGCCGGGGTCGGGCTCGTACTCCTCACCCGGTGGGACGCCGCGACGTCGGCCCGGACCCGCGCCCGGGACCGGGTGGCCATCGTCGTGCGGGCCGTGCTGCTCATGCTGCTCGGCATGCTGCTCGCCGAGGTCGACTCCGGCGTCGCGGTGATCCTGGTCTTCTACGGACTCATGTTCGTCCTCGCGACCCCGTTCCTCGGGCTGCGTGCGCGAGCGCTGGCGTCCCTGGCTGTCAGCGCGCTGGTGCTGATGCCCGTCGCGTCCCACCTCGTGCGTCCGCTGCTGCCTGCGGGCTCCGGGGCGTCGCCGGGGCTGGACTTCTTCGACGGGTCCTTCTGGGTCGCCGCCTCCGAGCTCACGCTGACCGGCTTCTACCCGGCGCTGCCGTGGATGGCCTACCTGCTCGCGGGCATGGCCGTCGGCCGTCTTCGGCTGCGGGACCGGGGTGTCGCGGCCGCGCTGCTCGTCGGCGGGGTCCTGCTGGCCGTCGGGGCCCGGCTGGCGTCCGGGCTGCTGCTCTCGCGCGCCGGAGGCCTGGACGCCCTGCGCGGGCAACCGGAGCTGTTCGGCCGCTCGTTGGAGCAGTCACTGGTCATCGGGCTGCCCGGGATCGGCACCACGCCCACCGGGACGTGGTGGTGGCTTGCCGTGGCCACCCCGCACACCGCGACTCCGTTCGACCTGGCCACGACGATCGGGGCGGCCCTGGCCGTGATCGGCCTGTGCTTGCTCGTGCTGCCGCAGGCGCGGATCTGGGCCATGCCGCTGCTCGCCCTGGGGGGGATGAGCCTGACGACCTACTGCCTTCACGTCCTGCTGCTCGGGACCGTCATGCCCCCCACGATGCCCTACCCCTTCGCGGCCCACGCTGTCGTCCTGACCTTCACCGCGCTGGCCTGGCGCGCCCTGGTGGGACAGGGGCCACTCGAGCTGCTCACCCAGCGGCTGTCCCGGCAGGTGGCCCGCCTCGCCGTGCCGCCACGCCGAGCCGACCTCGCGGCTGCACCGCTGGAGCCCCCGCGCCCCCATTGATCACGTCAAGGACCCACGTGGGTGCCTGACTCGGTGCCTGCGCCTCTGCAGGCACCCGTTTGCCTCCTCAAGCAGCGGTGGCTGGACGTCGTCGGGCCAAGCCCTAGCCTGGCCCGGTGTGCCGAAGCATCAAGACGTTGCGCCCGCCGTACGTCGAGCAGGTGCAGGACGAGGACGTCCGAGCCGCCGCCCTGCAGTACGTGCGCAAGGTGAGCGGGTTCCGAGCCCCTGCCGCTCACAACCAGGAGGCGTTCGACCGCGCCGTCGACGAGGTCTCAGCGACCACGCTGAGCCTGCTGTCCTCGCTGGAGGTGCGGGGTCGGGCCCGTCCCGATCGCGCGGCCCACTACCCAAGGCCCGACCCCTGATAGCAGGGGGAGGTCCGGGCGTGGCTGGCCGGCTCCCGCCTGCCCCGCAGCGCCGGACCCAGTACTGTCGCACCCGCTCGAAGTGCATGAGGAGAGGAGACATCGGTGCTACGCACGTCGCTGAAGGACTACCGGCTCGCGTTCACGACGCTCGCGATCGTCATCGGACTGGTGGTGCTGCGCTGGCTGCTCTGGCAGGCCGGTCTGGAGGGGCTGGAGCCGACCGCCCTGTTCTCCAGCATCATCGGTGGTGGCGTCTTCGTCATGGGTCTCGTGGTCGCCGGCACGCTGTCGGACTACCGGGACGCCGAACGGGCACCCAGCGACCTGGCGAGCGGGCTGTACTCGATCCTGCGCGAGGCGGAGCAGATGCACGCGGTGTGGCACAAGCCCGACATCCACCGCATGCGCACCCGACTCATCGGCGTCGTCGACGCGCTGCGCAAGGACATCGATGCCGGCAACACCCGTCAGGCGGCAGCAGCGATCGAGGAACTCTCGGAGTCCTTCCTCGAGCTCGAGGAGTCCGACGTGCCGGCCAACTACATCGTGCGGCTACGCCAGGAGCAGGCCGGGCTGCGCAAGGCAGTCCTGCGCGTCTACCACATCCAGCGCGAGCAGTTCCTGCCGTCGGCCTACACGATGATCGTCAGCTTCGTCGTGATGATCGTTCTGCTACTGCTGGTTACCAACATGGGGGGCCTGCTCGAGAGCCTCGTGACTGTGGCCTTCCTGTCCTTCTTCTTCATCTATCTTCTTCAGCTACTCAACGTCATCAACAGGCCTTTCAAAGTCGGGGTGGAACGCGGCGACGACGACGTGAGCCTGTTCATCCTGTACGAGTTCGTCGTCTACGCGAAGCTGCACGACCAGGACCTGTCGGGGGACGAGGTCGTCCAGATGGCTGAGATGATCGAGGATCTCGAGGCTGCAGCGTTCGACGCCGAGGAAGCCGATGGCGGGAAGGCGCCGGTCGAGACGCCCGACCTGGACGAGGCACTCGAGGCGGCGGTGGAGGCCGCCCCCGACGTCACCCTGCCGGACGAGCGGCCCGCGCAGCAGTCCTGAGCCGTTCGCCGGCGCGGGCCGACGTCTCAGCCGGCGCGGTCGGTCAGACCGTGAGGACGATCTTGCCGACGTGCTGCTGGGCTCCGAACCGCCGGAAGGCGTCCGCGATCTCCACGAGCGGGTAGACGCTGTCGATCACCGGCGCCACGGAGCCGCCGTCGAGCAGGTGGCCGAGGGCCTCCATCTCGTCGGGGTCGTTCGGCCGCCACACCGGGACCCCGATCTTCGTGTCCGTGAACGCCGAGGCCACTG
>CAYHHE010000048.1:16214-21681 GCA_964356295.1 uncultured Actinomycetes bacterium
CTTGGGCTCGCCGGTCAGCAGGTGCCAGTCGAAGTCGTTGACCGACGAGGCCAGGACCCGCACCAGCACCTCACCTGCGCCAGCGCTCGGGGTGGGCACCTGTGCCACCCGCAACACGTCGGGGGAGCCGTACCGGTCGTGCACCACCGCGCGCATTCACGACTCCTTCCGCGGCCCCCCGAGTCCACCCTGCCAGCGCAGCGGGCGGGGTGCTGCGCGTGCCGACCACATTCGCCGGGGCGCCGCAGCCGCCAGGATGATCCGGCCCGGCAGGATGGCGCCATGAGTGAGGTGTCGATCGCTGTCGACGGTGGCGTGATGCCGGGCTATCTCGCCGTCCCTGACGGATCGGGGCCCTGGCCTGGCGTGGTGCTCGTGCACGACGTCGTCGGCATGGGCTCGGATCTGCGCACCCAGGCCGACTGGCTCGCCGAGGAGGGGTACCTGGCGCTCGCGCCGAACCTGTTCCACTGGAGCGGTCACACCCGCTGCCTGCTCAGCTCCATGCGGGACTACCTGCGACGACGCGGACGAGTGTTCGACGACCTCGAGGCAGCACGGGGGTGGATCATGGCCGACGAGCGCTGCTCCGGCCGGGTCGGGGTGATCGGATGGTGCTTCGGCGGCGGCTTCGCCCTGCTGCTGGCGCCCACCGGGGGGTACGACGCGTCGAGCGTCAACTACGGCTACGTCCCCGCCGACTACGAGGAGGTGCTGGCCCGGGCGTGCCCGGTGATCGGCAGCTTCGCAGGCCGCGACGGCGCGATGGCCGCATCGGCGCGCCGGCTGCAGACGGTCGCGGCCCGCCCGGACAACCCGCACCAGGCAGCGGTGTACGCCGGGGCCCAGCACGGCTACCTCAACGACCACAGCCACGACGACCTGCCACGACTGCTCCTCGTCCAGGCCGCCGTCGCCGGATCGACCAGCACCTACTCACCGCGCGCCGCGGCGCTCACCCGACGCCGTATCGTCGCGTTCTTCGACCGGCACCTTCGGGACGCGGCGGGTGCCTCGCCCTGAGCCGCGCGGTGGCGCTCGGGTATGCCGAGGCTGGTCGTGCGAGAGCCGATCGCTCGATACTGTGCCAAGGTGCCACGAGCCCTGGTGATCGCCGTCGACCCCGACCCGACGACCCTGGACCGGACGGAGGCCGAGCTGCAGCGCCGCCTCGGTGGGGACTACCGGGTGCGCGGGGAGTCGAGCCTGCAGGCCGCGACGGAGCTGGTCCAGGCGACCGCCATCGCCGGCGGTGACCTCGCGCTGCTGCTCATCGACGCCGAGCTGCCGCGCGAGGACGTCGAGAGCCTGCTGGCCCTCACCCGCACCCGGTTCCCGGACGCACGCCGTGTCCTTCTCATCCCGTGGGGCGGATGGGCCGACCGGGCCACCGCCGACCTCATCCTTCGCGGGATGGCCATCGGGGAGATCGACTACTACGTCCTCAAGCCGTGGAAGTCCCCGGACGAGTACTTCCACCGCACGATCGCGGAGTTCCTGCACGAGTGGAGCCGCACCCAGCGGCAGGGCCCGCCGGAGATCGCGATCATCTGCGAGCGGTGGGAGCCGCGTGGCCACGCGCTGGACAACCTGCTCACCCGCAACGGCGTGCCGCACGGGCTCGTGCCGCGCGGCAGCACGCTTGCCACCCGCCTCCTGCTGGAGGCCGGCGTGCCGATGGACGACCCGTCCGCGGTCATCGTGGTGATGCCGGCCCTGGGCAACCGGGTGCTGCGCGATCCGTCCAACGCCGAGATGGCCAGCGGGTACGGCGTGGGCACCAGCCTCGACGAGGTCGGAGAGGTGGACGTCGTCGTGGTCGGGGCCGGGCCCTCGGGACTGGCCACCGGGGTCTACGCCGCCGCCGAGGGACTACAGGCGCTGGTTGTCGAGCGAGAGGCGCTCGGTGGCCAGGCTGCCTCGAGCACCCTGATCCGCAACTACCTCGGCTTCAACCGAGGGGTCACCGGTGCCGAGCTCGCGCAGCGCGGCTACCAGCAGGCGTGGGCGTTCGGTGCCCACTTCCTGATCATGAGCGAGATCACCGCGCTGCGACGCCAGGACGGCGACCTCGTCCTTCAGGTCGACGGCTCGCAGGAGGTCCGCACCCGGGCGGTCGTGCTGGCCCTGGGGGTGGCCTACCGGCGCCTGGGCGTGGAGTCCATCGAGCGACACATCGGCGCCGGGGTGTTCTACGGGGCGTCCCCGTCGGAGGCCCGATCGTTCAGCGGGCTTCCCGTCGCTGTCGTCGGTGGCGGCAACTCTGCTGGCCAGGCGGTCATGTACCTGGCGCGCTACGCCAGCCACGTGACCCTGCTGGTGAGGGAGGAGTCAGTGGCCATCAGCATGTCGCAGTACCTCATCGATGAGCTGGCGGCCGAGCCCAAGGTCAGCGTGCTCACCAATGTCGAGGCCGTCGACGGCCACGGCGAGGACCGCCTCCGTGGGCTGACGTACCGGCGTCGCGACACCGGCGAGACCGCGACTCTTGACGTCGAGGGCCTGCTGATCATGATCGGTGCTGTCCCGCACACCCAGTGGCTGCCGCCGGACGTCCAGCGCGACAGCCGCGGATACCTGCTCACCGGACGGGACGTGAGCGACGAGGCGTGGCCACTCGAGCGTCCTCCGCTGCCCTACGAGACGTCGATGCCCGGGGTGTTCGCGGTCGGGGACGTCCGTGCCGGGTCGGTCAAGCGCGTCGCCGCGGGCGTCGGGGAAGGCTCCGTGGTGATCAGCCAGGTCCTGCAGCACTTGGCCCCGCCGGTGATGTGACCGAACGCCGCGGCCGCGGCCGCGGCCCGGCTACGTCTCGGGACGCCGCGCGAAGGCGAGCGCCGCGGCGACACCGGCCAGCGCACCGGTGAGGTGGCCCCACCACGAGACACCGTCCGGGACGGCGAAGGGCAGTACCCCGGCGAACATCGAGCCGTAGACGAGCACCACCGCGACGGCGATGACGATGTCCAGCCAGTGCCGGGTCCTCACACCGGCCGTGATCAGGTAGGCGGCGAAGCCGAAGACGACGCCGCTGGCCCCCACGGTCACGGTGGCGGGCGAGGTGAACAGCCACACACCCAGCCCACCGAGCACGACGATCACGGCCGTCACCGCCCAGAACCGGTCCCGGCTGCGCCAGGCCACGAGGAGCCCGAGAACGACGAACGGCACAGTGTTGGCGATCAGGTGGTCGAAACCGACGTGCAGCAGTGGCGCGAGCGGGACTCCGACGAGGCCCTGGGTGGTGCGGCCCTGGATGCCCCAGCGGTCGAGCACCACCGGCAGCACGGCGTCGACGATCTCGATCGCCCACATCAGTGCGACGAGGATGACGACCGGTGCGACCATCCGACGGGCCCGGGCAGACCGGGTCGCTGCCAGTTCCCCATGGGCGCTCACCGCCCCAGTATCGCCTCGGGCAGCCCGACCCGGCAGCCCGACCCGGCAGCCCGACGGTCAGGCCAGTCGGCCGGCTGCCAGGATGGTGACATGCCTGCCACGACCGGAGACCTCCGCCCGGGCGCCCGCGGGGTGGCGGCGGCCTTCGTGGTCAGTGGCGTGACGCACCTGGTGCGTCCGCAGCTGTTCGAGCCGCTGATCCCGCCCACCCTGCCCTGGCCGCGGGCCTGGGTGTTGGGTACCGGCATCGCCGAGCTGGTCGCCGCTGCCGGAACGCTGGGCCGCGCCCGCTGGGCTCCGGCGGCCACCGTGGCCACCCTGCTGGTGGTCTGGCCGGGCAACCTGTGGCACGCGGTGTCCACGCAGCGAGACCCGCAGGCCCCGGCTGTGCTCAAGGCCGCGCTCTGGCTGCGTCTCCCCCTTCAGGTCCCGATGATCGCCGCCGCCGCCGACCCGATCCGCCGACGAGCCGACGACCCCACCTGCGTCCCGACCGGTCAGTAGCCTTGCGACGGTGGACGCCGTCCTGCGCAAGATGCAGTTCCGCGGGAACTCCCCCGTCGTTGTCCTCGACGCCCCGGACGAGTCCGAGGCGATGCTGAGCGATTGGGCCCAGCAGGCGACCCTCATCAGGGACGCGAGTGCGGTGGACGATCCGGCACCGATGGTGCTGCGATTCGTCCGGACGTGTGCGGACATCGAGAGGCTCGCCGCTCACACCGTCGGGCTCCTCGCCGAGGACGGGCTGCTGTTTGGTTCGCCTACCCGAAGAAGTCCTCGCGCCGGTATCGCTGCGACATCGGGCGCGACGACTCCTGGGGTGCGCTGGGTGATCTCGGCTTCGAACCGGTGAGGCAGGTGGCGATCGACGAGGACTGGTCGGCGTTGCGGTTCCGCCCGGTTGGTGACATCACCTCGTTCACGCGCGAGTCCACCCGCGCCCTGTCCGCGGAGGGCCGGCGCCGGGCACAGTCGACGGCGTCAGACCGCCCGGATGGCCAGGTCCGACGTTCACCCTGATCAGGATCCCTGGACCTGGCACGGCCTGCTGCGCGCGCGGCAGGCTGGGACGGGCCGTCGCCTCCGCGTTCGTGGTGGCAACCCGTGGACGTCTGGGTCTCGTGGTCGCCACCGGGCCGACGGCGTGGCCATCCGCGGCTCCTAGGCGACGGTCAGGAACCACAGCAGCGCGACCCCCAGGGAGTTCGTCGCCAGGTGGACGAACATCGGCGGCAGCAGGCTGCCGCTACGGTGCCGCAGCCAGCCCAGCCCCACTCCTGAGGCTGTGGTGAACACGACGGTGCCGGCGACGACGACCCATACCGGAAGGTCGCGGGACGGGTCGCCCAGTGCCGTGGTGAGGCTCGGCGCCACGTGCCAGAGGCCGAACAGGGTCGCGGAGGCGACGATCGCGGTGCGGGTGCCGGTGCCGGCCCGTCGGATCAACGCTGGCAGGGCACTGCGGAAGGCGACCTCTTCGACCACGACGGTGCCAAGCGGGACGGCCACGAGGGCCTGGTAGAGCACGGAACCCGAGGAGATGCCCTGGACATCCAGGTTCTGCACCCACGCTGCCAGCGGTGGGAGAACTCGGGCGAGCAGGGCGACGAGGGCGAAGCCGGCGGCGAACAGCGCGAAGAAGCCCGCCGACCACCACAGGCCGCGCCGAATCGAGCGGCGCGAGAGCCCAAGGTCGTGCCAGTCCAACCGGCCCGTGCGTGTCACCGCGACAACAGCGAGGGTGCCGAGCACACCCACCCCGACGGTGCCGGCAGCACCCAGGAGCGCCGACGCGGCCTTCATGGCCACAAGCACGAGCAGCACCCCGACGACCGGTAGCCATCGCCGTCGAGCTGGCACATGCCGCGCGACGGCATCGACGGTTGCTGAACTCACCGGTGGTCCCCCCTCCGGCGTCGGCCACCGGTCGCTCCCATTCTAGGCGCACCTTGGTCGGTAGGGCTCCGGCTCGAGTCTTGGGTTCTCAGGCCGCTTCGGGCAGGCGTGCCTGGTCGATGTCCGTGGTCAGGTGCCGGTCGAGAAGTGGCCAGTGCGCATGAGGTAGGGC
>CAYHHE010000049.1:0-21659 GCA_964356295.1 uncultured Actinomycetes bacterium
CTTCACCCCCGGGCACCGAACCTGCGTCATCCCTGCGCCAGCTAGTGAGTCCAGGCACAATCTCGGTTCGAGCCGCCCTGTGGACGGTCTGGGTTGGAGCTGCGGGAACTAGGGTCGAGCACGTGCACGAACACAAGCGATTCGACGCCGAGGCAGCGACATGGGACGACGACCCCGGCCACGAGGAGCGGCAGGTGGCGGTGGCCCAGGCCATCGAGGAGGTAGTGGACCTCAACCCCCGGATGAGCGCGCTCGACGTCGGCGGTGGCACGGGTCGGTTGAGCATCCTGCTCGCCGACCGGGTCGGCTCCGCGCTGGTGACCGACCCCTCCGCCGGAATGGTGCAGGTCGCACGGGAGCGGATCGAGGAGGCCGGGCTCAGTGACCGGCTGCGCACTGTCCAAGCCGACCTGACGACAGATCGGCTCGGTGGGTCCTACGACGTGGTGTGGAGCTCCATGGCGCTGCACCACGTACAGGACCTGGATGGGCTGTTGCGGTCTGTGGCGGGGCTCCTGGTGGACGGTGGTCGGCTGGCCATCGCGGACCTTGACGAGGATCCCGACGGCGCCTTCCACGCCGACAAGGCCGACTTCGACGGACATCACGGATTCGACAGGGAACGCCTCACCGAGCAGCTCGCCCGCGCCGGCTTCGCCAACGTCAGCTTCGTCGACGCCACGACCCTCCTCAAGGGCGGCCGCGAGTTCGGCGTGTTTCTGTGCACCGCGACCAAGGGCGCATGAGCCCCAGCGGAGATCACTGAGTAGGACCAGACGTTCCGCGCGCGAGCAGGCCTCGATCCCCGAGGGGGCCGCGGCGCGGGCGCTGCGTGGACACCGTGAGATGCCCCATTCCGCCGGGTATAGCGCACTCATAGACGGCGGCCTTGGCGGTTGACCGGAGTCGTTGCGAACCCAGCCCGCGGGGTTGTCTTCTACTCGTAGTGGGTCCACATGCGCAGGATGTGGACCACACCGTCGTCGGGGAGCACCTCATAGACCAGGCGGTGCTGGATGTTGATGCGCCGGGAGTAGCAGCCGGCGAGGTCTCCGACCAGCTTCTGGTATCGAGGTGGGGTGACGAAGGGGTCCTGCGCGCTCAGCTCGAGCAGTTGCTGGGCCTTGGGCTTCAATCCAGACGAAGCCAGCCTCCTGGCGTCCTCCTGCGCTTGGCGCGAGTAGATCAGCGTCCAGTCACTCACCAGTCGAGCTCGGTGGAGCCGGCGTCGATCCCTTCGGCGCGCGCCTGGCGGATCGACTCGCTCAAACCTGGCACCGAGGCCAGGAACAGCGTCTCCTGGATGGCCTGCCAGTCCTCTTCGCCGATGAGCACCGCGTTTCCCCGCGCCCCGGTGATGGTCAGCGGCTCGGACTCGTCGTTGACCTGGTCGATCAGCCGGTACAGGTTCGCTCGTGCCGTCGTTGCGCTCACTGCGGTCATCACATCCCACCTCCAGACCAACCGTACGCCATCGCGTACGCTTCACCAAGTGCCGCCTAAGCGGAGCGCGAGCGCTGCACCGACAGACTGCAGACCTGCTGCGTCACACAGGCCGCATCTTGGGCGTAGCGTTCACGTCATTGTTGCGCCTACTCGACGCCGCCCCGGTCATCGCCGCCACTTGCGTCCGCCGGGAGCCTCCGTCAGCCGGTCGGCTTGCGGCAGCGGACGCTGAGGTCCACGAACCCGGCATTCTCGATCATGCCCCGGGTGTCGGCTTCGTTCAGGGCCAGACGCTACGGGCGGTCCGCTCGCTGGACGGCTTCCTCGGGTCAGCCAGGAGTTCGTCGACGGTGACGAACCGTCCACCCGGACGCAGTACCCGCTACACCCGGCTGTCACAAACGCACTGGTTGCGGGAAGAAGCGGACGTTTGAGGTTGGCGATCTCGATCCTGAGCCGAGTGGACGGTGATCGGGTGATCAGCGGTCGATCGAGGACTTGTCGGCGTGGAGCGGCTGTGCCGGGCGCTCTCGTTGTGGTGGGAGCGCGCCGCCAGGACGACCGGCTCGTCGTCATCCGGCGACGCCGACGAGCTGGTGCTCCTCGCTCGGGCTTGCCGATGCCCGTGGTGGGGTCGCGCAGCGTGCCGTCGAGCAGGAGGTCGGTGCGGGTGATCATCGCCCGCTCCGGGCGCGGCCAGGGGTGTCGTCCTGCCAGCCGGGTGTGTGTGCCGACGGTGGGCGCGTGGACGTCCCCAGGGGTGCACCAGGCTAGGAGAAGGCGACCGTGGCGTCGATGGCGGGGAGCTCGACCCAGGTGGCGCCGGGGGCGAGCAGCAGGGGCACGCCGGCATCGCTGGTGAGCACGAAACGGTCGACGACGTCGTCCTTGGACCACGTTCCTCGCACCGCCTGGCCGCTCGTGAACGCCACGAACGGTCCGGAGGAGTGGATGAGCTGCAGGACCGGGACGGGCGCCCCCATCCCGGGCGAGAGTTTCTCCATCGACGACTCGACCTGCAGCACCAGGACGTTTGTGGCTGAGACACGCGCGCCGTCGACGGTGACGTGCGGGCCCCAGGGTTGGTCTCGCTGGTACTGGCCGCTGGCCGGGTCGTAGCTCCAGCGCACGTCCCAGCCCGGGCCGTAGGGGACGGTGATCGTGGTGGCGGGACGACCAGCGGCCGTCGACGCCGCAGCAGCGGGGTGGGCGTAGCTGAAGTACGGCTCCGGCGGCATCGCCGTCTCCGCGAGCTCGAGCAGCACCGGTGGACGGGCCAGCACGTGGTCAGGGGCAGGCCGGGACGGGTCGATCCGGTAGGCCCCGGCGTCCCGCGGCACCTGCAGCGACCCCAGGCTCTCCACGTCCGCCGTGGACTGCAGGTAGGCCATCACCCACTCCGCGGCCATGGTGTGCGCGAACACCGGGGTGAGCGGGCTGAGGATCGGCCCGTCCATCGGACGCGCGGACCGCACCGGGCCCACCTGGTCGGGGATGTCGGAGTGGAAGACCGCCGCCAGCCGGGTGTAGCTGACCCCGATCGGCTCACAGAACACGATGTCGGCCCGGTCGACCCCCACCTGCGGGTGTGCCGAGCGCACGTCGGACACCTTCACTGCCACCGCGGGCCGCTCGAGCAGGCTCGCATCCGACAGCGGTCGTCCCGTCAGCGGCTCGACCAGCGCCGGTGGCGTCGACGTAGGAGCCGACGTCGGGACAGGCGGGGGAGCCGCGACGGTGGCCTGCTCCTGGGGAGACCGCAGCAGCACCATCGCGACACCGGCAAGGCCGACCAGCAGCAGGCCCAGCACAACCCAGACGACCAGATGCCCGAGGCGCCCGGTCTCCGCCGACCACGACCGGCGTCGGCGGCGTACCGGGCAGGTCGCACCCATCCCCGTCCAGGCGACTGACCCCATCTGCGCACCCCCTGGCGCAGCTCCAGCGTCGGCGCGTTCCGGCGGGGGGTGCCAGTGCCGGTGGACCCGAATCGCCCGCCACGACCACGCCGAACCACCGCCCCAAGCCGACCCGCCACCATGAGAGTCCGGCTATCGCAGTCGCCCTCGCAGCGGCTCCAAGAGTCGGGCGATCGCAGCGGAGAGCCCCGGAGGTCACGAGGCGAACTGCTCGCCGGGAAGCTCTCGGTGGTCGCGAGGAGGCGGGTGCGATCGTCGGGAGTGGCTCAGACGCTCGCCGATCCCCGCGGCCGCTGCCGGCCCGGACGAAGCCCACCAGGGCAACCGTCGCCGGGATGGCCAGGACGGCCATGACGAGACCGGCAACCTGGTTGACCTCGGGAGCGACAGGACGGGTGGCGAACCCCACCGACTGCAGCACGGTGACCGCGTTGACGACACCCCACACAGTGAGCACCGCCCACCGCGGAGCTGCCCGGCGGTTGGGCTGGTTCAAGACCCCCATCCAAGCCGAGCCACTCCCGATCACCGCGCTCAGTGCGCGGGTAGGTGCGTGCGTGCCGGTCAGCGCCCAGGGCAGCCCGGGCGTGGTCAGGTCGTGCCCATGGGTGCCGATCGCCGGCTGATGTAGTCGAGGCTGGCAGCCGCGCGGTCACTGCCCCTTCCGACCGGGACCGCAGCCGGATCCCGGGGCCAGTTCTCGTGGGGTGTCCGGGCGGTCGTGCTCGCCGCAGGGCGGAGGTTCGGAGGAGTCCTTGGCTCAGCCTCCTGGTTGGGCGGGTCAACTGGTCGCGATCAGGTGGATAATCGCGAACTGGAGGGCGTCGTGGAGGTAGTGGGCGATCATCATTGGCGCGATCCGACCGAAGCGCAGGTAGAACCCGGCCATGACCAGCCCGAACAGGCCAGCCATCACAGCCCCGGCAGGGCCCTGGTAGAGGTGACCACACCGAACAGCACGGCGGACAGCAGCACCGCTGCCCACCTCCAGGCCCGCCCTGGGGACAGGTTCCACAGCCGGGTCAGCAGGAACACCCGCGCCAGTTCCTCGAACACCGCTGCCCCGATCACCAGCATCGGCCCCATCACCAGCGCGAACGCCCACGGGCTGGCGACCATCTCGTCGAGGAACGTGCCCAGGTTGTTGTCCGGCGCGCTGGGCAGCAGCCGGGACACCGGGCCGGCGAGCAGGACCTGCGTCCCGAGCGTCACCGCCGCAAGGCCCGCACCGAGGAGTGGGTCCCTCCACCACGTGCCGGCCTGCCGGTTCAGCTCGCCGATGCTCTCCCCGCACAGGTGGCGCAACACCAGCAGCATCACCACGACCATGCTCCCGCCCAGCACTGTGGTGTACCAGGCGAGATCGCGCAGTGACAGCGGCTCATCGGCGCGAACCTGCATGATCATGACGACGAGGAACCCCGGGAGCCATCCCACCGCGATGGCCAGCCACTGCACCCACGCTGACCGCTGCCACGGCTTGCGCCGATCCGGCCCGCTGCCTCTCGCGGCGGGAGACGCGGCACTCACCTGACCCCGCCCGCTCACACCCACACAGGCCGATCCACACTCCGCGTCTCGACCAGGGGACCTGCGCCAGGCGGCTCAGCGGCAGGCACCGCGCAGGACTTCCTCGGCTCCGGGCAGGTACTTGCGGGCTCGGTACAAGCGCGGGCCCATCCACCGCAGTCCCTGCCGGATGCCCGGAGCGAGCATGGTGCGCCCGACCGCCTGGTATGGCCAGCTGGCCAGAGTGAGCATCGTCCCCATCGCCTCGGGTCCGACGACGTAGTCCCCGTTCGGCATGCGCAGGACGGGCCCGTCGAGCACAGCAGCCTCGTCCACCCCGAGCCCCGCGAGGTCGACGGACTGGTAGGCGGCCATCCTGACAGGCGGGTCGATCGCTCTGCGGATCGTGGCCGACCCCGTCGCGCAGGTGCCGCAGTCGCCGTCGAAGAGCCAGAGGGGCTGGGTGGTCATCGTCGTAGGCATGTGACCAGCATGCCCCGGGGGGTATATCGGCGCGTGTGGGAGTGGCCTATCTCGCTGATCTCGGGGCCCCGCGGCGATGACGCCGCTCAGCCACGCCCCTTGACGGTCCGCAGGTCACGAGGAGTGGGGCCAGTCACGAGAGGCTTCCGTGCGTCGCCTTCGCCCGTTCCATGGCGGTCACGTAGCTGCTGCGCTGCCAGGCGTTGCCCTCGGTCTCGGCCGGGACGGCGAGCATGCCACGCATGGACTCGAGGCCGGCGAACTCCTTGCGCTCGAGGTAGGCCTCGAGCTCGTCCAGCATGGTCTGGGCGTAGCCCGGCCCACGCCGCAGCAGCGCGGACGTGGACATGACCACGTCCGCACCGACGAGCAGGTTCTTCACCACGTCGGAGCCGTCTGCGACCCCGGTGGTGGCGGCCAGCGAGACCGTGGTGTGGCGGCGCAGCGCGGCGATCCAGGTGCGGGGCAGGCGGCCCTCGTCCGGCGTGGACAGGGCCCAGGTGGTGGTGGCCTCCAGGGTCTCGATGTCCACGTCAGGCTGCAGGAAGCGGTTGAAGAGGACGAGCCCGTCCGCGCCCGCCTGCACGAGCCGCAGAGCCACGCTGCCCACTGAGCTGAAGTAGGGGCTCATCTTCACCGCCACCGGGATCCCGACTGCGGCCTTCACCGCCGCGACGATGTCCAGGTGCCGTTCGATGACGCGGCTGCCCGGGGTGGTGAGGTCACCGGGGACGAAGTAGATGTTCAGCTCGAGGGCGGCCGCCCCGGCGTCCTGCAGCTCCCGGCCGAAGGTCACCCAGCCGCCGACGTCAGTCGCGTTCAGAGACGCGATCACGGGGATGTCGATCTCCCGGGACGCTCGCCGGACGAGGGTGAGGTACTCATGGGCGAGGTTACGCTCGTCGATAGTGGGCTCGGGGAAGTAGTCCAGGGCCTCGGCGAACGAGTACGCGTGGGACTCCAGGAGGTCGATGTCGCGGGCGGCCTCACGGCGCAGCTGCTCCTCGAACAGGGAGAACAGCACCACCGCGCCCACCCCGCCCTCCTCGAGCGACTTGATGCCGTCGAGGTTCTGGGACAGGGGACCGGCCGAGGCGACCAAAGGGTTTCGCAGGGTCAGGCCGAGGTACGTCGTCGTCAGGTCCATGGTCACTCCCTCGCATCTGTGGCGAACTCGGATGCGCTCCACTCCGCCATCCGTTCGTACTGCGCCCACCGGAGCTCCACCTGTGCCTGGCCGTGGGCGAGCAGCCGTTCCGCCGCCTCGGGATCGCTGCTGCGCAGCATCCGGAAGCGCAACTCCTTGTCGTGGTAAGCCTTCAGGGAGATCCGGGGCCGCGGCGAGTCCAGCAGGAAGGGGTTCTGGTCCGACTCCTTGAGCACCGGGTTGTATCGGATGAGCGGCCAGTGCCCGGAGGCGACGGCCGCGTACTGCTGGTCCATGCCCTTGCGCATGTCGATCCCGTGGGCGATGCAGTGGCTGTAGGCGAGGATGAGGGAGGGCCCGTCGTAGGACTCCGCTTCCCGGAAAGCCTTCAGCGTCTGCTGCTTGTCGGCCCCCATCGCGACGCGCGCGACGTACACGCTGCCGTACGCGATCGCCTGCATGGCGAGGTCCTTCTTGTTGGTCAGCTTGCCGCCCGAGGCGAACTTGGCCACCGCGCCCAGCGGCGTGGCCTTGGACGCCTGGCCGCCGGTGTTCGAGTACACCTCGGTGTCGAGGACGAGGATGTTGACGTTCCGGCCGGAGGCGAGCACGTGGTCGAGCCCTGACGAGCCGATGTCGTATGCCCAGCCGTCGCCGCCCACGATCCACACGGACCGGCGCAGCAGGTGGTCGGCCACCGAGCGCAGGTCGGCGACCCACTGGCCGGACATGCCGTCGAGCCGCTGCTTCAGGTCCTCCACGCGTGCCCGTTGTCGGGACAGCTCCGACTCGTAGAGCTGGGGTGCGTTGAGGATCTCATCCACGTAGGCATCGCCGAATTCGCCGCGCAGGTCCTCGAGCCGCCGTCGGGCAAGCTTGGTGTGCAGGTCTGCGGCGAGGCGCATCCCGAGGCCGAACTCCGCGTTGTCCTCGAACAGGGAGTTGGACCAGGCCGGACCGCGCCCGTACTTGTTGCGGGCCCATGGCGTGGTCGGCAGGTTCCCGCCGTAGATGGACGAGCAGCCGGTGGCGTTGGCGACGGTGGCGCGCCCGCCGAACAGTTGCGAGAGCAGCTTCAGGTACGGCGTCTCGCCACAGCCGGAACAGGCCCCGGAGAACTCGAACAGGGGCTCCAGGTACTGCACGCCGCGCACGTTCGCGAAGTCGACCCGCGAGCGGCGGTTGATCGGGATGGTCTCGAAGAACCGGACGTTCTCCCGTTCCGCGGTGCGGTCCAGCTTGGGCTCGAGGTTGATCGCCTTGCGGCCGGCCCCGGCGCCGATGGGCTTCACCGGGCAGGCTTCCACGCACAGGCCGCAGCCGGTGCAGTCCTCGGCGTACACCTGCAGGGTGTACTGCGACTCGGGCAGCCCGGCCGCGTTCAGCTCAGCGGTCTGGAAGGACTCGGGTGAACCCTCCAACGCCGCCTCGGGGTAGTACTTGGCGCGCAGCACCGCGTGCGGGCACACAAAGGCGCAGTTCCCGCACTGGATGCAGGCGTCCGGGTCCCACACCGCGATGAAGTCCGAGATGTTCCGCTTCTCGTACTTCGAGGTGCCGGACGGGTAGGTGCCGTCCACGGGCAGCGCGCTGACCGGAAGGTCGTCGCCCTCGTCGGTGAGCATCTTCGCCGTGACGTCCCGGACGAATTCCGGAGCCGTGGCCGGGACGGGCAAGATCATGGCGGCGTCGCCCACCGGTGTGGTGGGCACCTCCACCTGGTGCAGGTGCGCGAGCGCCGTGTCGACTGCGGCCTCGTTGCGGGCCACCACGTCGGCACCCTTGCGCGAGTAGGTCTTCCGGATGGACGCCTTCACCGCCTCGATCGCCGCGTCGCGGGGCATAACCCGGCTGATCGCGAAGAAGCAGGTCTGCAGCGCTGTGTTGGTGCGGTTCCCCATGCCGGCCGCGCGGGCAACCGTGTCCGCGTCGATCGTCCACACCTCGACCCCGAGCTCGATGATCCGCCGCTGCATCGGCAGAGGGAGCCGGGAGAACACCTCGTCCGGCGGGCTGGGGCTGTTGAGCAGGAGCACGGTGCCGGGCCGCGCGTCCCGCAGCACGTCCACCCGTTCGAGGATCGACCAGTGGTGGCAGCCGATGAACCCCGCCTTGCTGACCAGGTAGGGCGCGGTGATGGGCGTCGGCCCGAACCGCAGGTGCGAGACCGTGCGGGAGCCCGACTTCTTCGAGTCGTAGACGAAGTAGCCCTGGGCGTAGGTGCCCTCCCGGGACCCCAGGATCTTGATGGTGTTCTTGTTGGCCCCGACCGTGCCGTCCGAACCGAGCCCGTAGAAGATCGCACGCGTGGTCTCGGGGTGCTCCACGTCGAGGTCCGCGGGGTAGGGGAGGGACAGGCCGGAGACGTCGTCGATGATGCCCACCGTGAACCGGGGGCGCGGGGTGGGCAGGACGAGCTCGTCGTAGATCCCCTGCACCATGCCGGGCGTGAACTCCTTGGACGACAGGCCGTACCTGCCCCCGACCACCAGGGGCATCCGGTCCCGCCGTCCCGTGCCGACCGCCTCGCCGAGCGCGGAGACCACGTCGAGGAAGAGGGGCTCGCCCCCCGCGCCGGGTTCCTTCGTGCGGTCGAGGACGGCGAGGCGGGTGCAGCTCGCCGGGATGGCGGCCAGCACGTCGTCGACGGGGAAGGGCCGGTACAGGCGCAGCTGCAGCATGCCGACCCGTTCGCCGCGGGCGCGCAGGTGTTCCATCGTCTGCGCCACCGTCTGGGCGCCCGAGCCCATCACCACGAGCACGCGTTCGGCCTGCGGGTCACCCGAGTACTCGGCCAGCCGGTAGTGCCGATCGGTGAGCGCGCCGAACTCGGCCATGGCGTCCCGGACGATGCCGGGGGTGGCCGCGTAGAACGGGTTGACCGTCTCCCGGGACTGGAAGTACGTGTCGGGGTTCTGCGCGGTGCCGCGGATGTAGGGGTGCTCGGGGGACAGCGCCCGGCGCCGGTGCTCCCGCACCGCGTCCTCCGGCACCAGGGTGCGCAGCTCGTCGTCGGAGAGCATCGTCATGGTGTTGAGCTCGTGGCTGGTGCGGAAGCCGTCGAAGAAGTGCACGAACGGGACGCGCGAGCGCAGCGTCGCCATCTGCGCGATGGCCGCCATGTCATGGCACTCCTGCACACTCGCCGAGGACAGCAGGGCGAACCCCGTCTGCCGCACCGCCATCACGTCCTGGTGGTCCCCGAAGATCGAGAGGCCCTGGGCTGCCAGCGACCGAGCCGCGACGTGCAGCACGGTGGACGTGAGCTCGCCCGCGATCTTGTACATGTTCGGGATCATGAGCAGCAGGCCCTGGGAGGCCGTGAAGGTGGTGCTCAGGGCTCCGCCCTGCAGGGCCCCGTGCAGCGCGCCGGCCGCGCCGCCCTCGGACTGCATCTCGACGACGGTGGGCACCGTGCCGTAGACGTTCGTGCGGTGCTTCGAGGTCCACTCGTCCGCCAGCTCGGCCATGGTGGAGCTGGGGGTGATGGGGTAGATCGAGCACAGCTCGTTGAGGCGGTAGGCGACCGAGGCAGCGGCCTCGTTGCCATCGATGATCGAGTTCATGGCCGTCTCCTCAGCGTTCCGCGATCATCTCGATGGCGTGCACCGGGCACTGCTCGTAGCAGGTGGCGCACCCGGTGCACCTCTCGTAGTCGAAGCGGTAGCGTCGCCCCTTCCCGAGCTTGATCACCGCGTCCTCGGGGCAGGCGCCGAGGCAGCCGTCGCACTCGAAGCAGTTGCCGCAGGACAGGCACCGTCCGGCCTCCACGTGACTCTGCTCGGGCGTCAGACCGCCGACGATCTCGTCGAAGTCGGTGACCCGGGCGGTGGGCTCGAGCTCCGGCTGGGTGGTGCGCATGTTGTCGCCGAAGTACCAGACGTTGAGCTTGTCGAAGGTGGCGACCGGGTGCTTCACCGGTTCGACCGTGGGTCGGTTCGCGAGCCACGCGTCGATCTGGCGGGCGGCGCGCTTGCCGTGCCCGACCCCCACGGTGACGGTGCGCTCGGACGGCACGGCGTCCCCGCCGGCGAAGATGCCGGGCACGTCGGTCATGAGGGTGCGCGGGTCGACCTTGACGACGTCGTGGTCGAAGCGCATGCCGGGGATCTTGCGGAGGAAGCCGGAATCGGACTCCTGTCCGAGCGCGAGGATGACCGTGTCGGCCTCGAGGTGCTCGAACCGGCCCGTGCCACGGGGCTTGCCGTTCTCGTCCAGCTGCATGATCTCGACCGTGAGGTCGGACTCGTCCACGGAGGAGATGGTGCGCAGCCAGTTCATCTGCACGCCCTCCGCCATCGCCTCCTCGCGCTCGACGGCGTGAGCCGGCATCTGCTCCATGGTGCGGCGGTACACGATGATCGACTCCTCCGCGCCGAGGCGGCGGGCCACGCGGGCCGCGTCCATCGCGGTGTTGCCGCCCCCGTAGACGGCGACCTTCGACCCGATCTCGGGACGGACGCCGGAGGCGACGTCCCGCAGGAAGGAGACGGCGTCGACGATGCGGGAGGCGTCCATGGCCGGGATGTCGACCCGGCGGGACAGGTGGGCACCGATCGCGACGAAGACGCAGTCGAACCGGCCCTCCACCTGCTCCTGCGACAGGTCGGAGACCATGTGGTCGGTGATCATCGTGACACCGAGGTTCGCCACCCGGGAGATCTCCGCGTCGAGGATGTCCCGGGGCAGGCGGTACTCCGGGATGCCGTAGCGCATCATCCCGCCCGGCTGGGGGGCGCCGTCGCGGATCTCGACCTCGTGGCCGAGCAGCGCCAGCTGGTAGGCCGCGGACAGGCCGGACGGCCCGCCACCGACGACGAGCACGCGACGCCCCGAGGAGCGAGAGGGTGGGACGAACTGCCAGCCCCGCTCGATCGCCAGGTCCCCGAGGTAGCGCTCGACGGCGTGGATGGACACCTCACCGTCGAGCTCCTTGCGGTTGCAGGCCGTCTCGCACGGGTGGTAGCACACGCGGCCGTGGATGGCGGGGAACGGGTTGTTGCGCACGAGCTCGCGCCACGCCGCCTCGTCCTCGTCGGCTTTCACCAGGCGCAGCCACTCCTGGATGTTCTCCCCAGCGGGGCAGGCCCCGTTGCAGGGTGGAAGCAGGTCAACGTAGATGGGCATGCGGGAGCGGACGGGTCCGGCGCGTCCCACGGTGTGGGCCAGGTCGGGCAGTTCCGTCATGTCGCGGCGGTTCTGATCCATGGGCGTCCTTCATCGAAGCACGGAGTCGCGTGCTCACAACCTAGGCGCAAGGCGCTCGCCCGGAGGGGGTCGGAAGGCCGTGCAGTCGATCTGTGTGATCGAGTCGCCGTCCGCATCGCGCCACCATCGCGGCCACGGCAACACCCGTGCTTCCACGGTCCGCCCGCCGGGCCAGCACGGTGGACACGCCGTCAGCGCGTCAGAAGACCCGCGAGACTCCTGCGGCATCGACGTGAGGTGGCATCGGGTCGAGCCTCAGCACCGCGAACTCATCGACGAGCTGGCCACCTGCCACTACCTGGAAACCGCCACCGACGTCTTGCTGATCGGGCCACCGGCCTCGGCAGGACACACCTGGCCGTCGGGCTGGGCAGGGCGGCAGCCGAGACACGGCTACCCGGACCAACTTCACCACCGCCCCGACCTCGCCGCCCGCTCCCCCGCGCCGCGATCGAAGGCAGGTAGGCCCCGCCATGCGGTTCTGCGCCGGCCCCACCCCGCTCGTCCTGGACCTATGCCGAGACTGTCCGGCCAACGGTGTAGCAGGCCCGACTCGCCGATCGATGGTCGGCAGGAAGGCTGGACGTGATGACCGGGACACTGGCGGGCATGGGCTCGCTGAAGAAGGCCGCGGAGACAACCACCGCCAGCGTGTCGCCGGTGAGCGGTCGTTCACGTGGTCAGGAAGCGCCTCACCTTCAATGCTACGCTGTAGCACATGGAGGTTGGGGTACGGGACCTGCGCAATGACACCGCGCGAGTGATTGCCGCTGTCAGGGCTGGCGAGCGGGTGACGCTCACCGTGCACGGCGAGCCGATCGCCGACATCGTCCCTCACGGCCGCCGAACCCGATGGTTGTCGGGCGAGGCCATGAACGACCAGTTGTCGCGTCGCGCGGCCGACCCGCAGCTTCGTCGAGACCTCGACGAGATGGCCGGCCAGACAGTGGCCGATCTGTGACGTCCGGGCTGCTGGACACCGGGATCTTCATCGCGGCGGAAGCCTCACGCCCACTTGGCCGCCTTCCCGACCGTGTCGCAGTGTCGGTGGTGACTGTCGGCGAGCTGGAGCTCGGTGTGCTTTCTGCAGAGCATGACGACGTGCGTGCACGACGCGCTGACACGCTCGCTCTGGCGCGTGAGTCGGACCCGATACCGATCACCGAGTCGGTGATGACGGCATGGGCTCATCTTGTGCACGATTCCCGCCGCGCTGGCATTCATCGAAGTGTCCGGCTCACAGATGCCCTCATCGCGGCCACCGCCATTGTTCACGGCCTGCCCGTGGTCACCCAGGACGCGGACTTCGATCGCATCGCGTCAGCGCACCCCCCACTGCGAGTCATCCGAGTCTGACGCGAAGGTCAGGGGCCTTCCTCATCCCAGACGGAGCGCGGTCGGGGAGAACGCCCACTCACGGTGGTTCTCCGAAAGGACCCACACCAAGTTCCCGAGTGGGACCGCCGACCTCGCTGTCGTTTCGGGTGCGCGCCACATCGACCTCCACGACGACCTACCAAGATCCCGTTCGACCACCTGCACAAGCTCGCTGACGAGAACCAGCGGTCGAACTGAGTCGCGTCCACCGAGAAGGCAGCCGCTCATGCGGAGCGACGCGAGCCAGGCTCGACTTCCGCACATAAGGCGGGGTGTGATGGCGTCGTCGCTGGTCAGCTGGGCGAGGCGAGGGCTTGCCCACTCGAGGACGTCGGCGGGATCGGCGGACACCACGCGATTGCTGCGTGGCTTCCTGCCGGAGCGCCCGCCGACGACGTCCCCGGACCTTTCGAGGACGCCGAGCACGCCCTCGGCTGGCTCCCCGTGGGCGACGACCCCGACGCGTTCGATGCTGCCGAGACGATCGCGGCGATGGCAACGCCGGCGCCGGCTGCGCGCACGCCGCACGGTGCCGAGAAGGCGCAGGTCACAGGCACCGAAACGGTTGCCCGCACCGACGGCCGCCAGCGGATTCCACCGCCGCGGCACCCGGCCGGGGCAGCGCGCCGCCGCCCAGAACCACCCGTGACCAGCACAAACGCCGCCTGGGTCGAACCTGCGACACGCGGTTCAGGAAGACGATCCCACCCGCCCCAACCCGGCCCAGTCCATCCCGCCCCGTGCCGTTTCGCCAGGTCAGCCCGCCCGCCCCATCCCCGTCCGTCCCGCCTGAGGTGGGTCCCCCCGGCGCCACCGTTGCCAACCCGTTGCCACCCCCACAGCGGAAACCGACCCGCAGCATCACGTCGGCCCCACGACCGTGACGATCGCTGGCGTCGACCCAGCACCCTCGGCAGCCCGTGCCCAGGTCACCCACCTGCCGATGGTCGGATGTTCCACCACCACGGTCATCGTGCGACGTTCTTCGGCGTCCAGGCAGCGAAAGCCGCGGTCAGCAGGTCCGCCGGGCTGGCAAGGTCCGGGGATAGGCCCGCAGAGCCATCGAAACCGGACCTGGTCGCCGCCGTGCATCTCGGCCTGACCCAGCCCGCCCGGGGTGGAGTGCGCCCGTACGGTGAACGACACAACGCCAGCGGCTGGCGACGGCTCATGCCGCGGCTCCGCTGGCTGCAGATCTGCGGGCACTTCGCGGGCACTAGCACCACCGAAGGACTGGGGAGGGCCCAGGAAGCGTGGCAGGTCGGGACCTTTGGCCCACCGTCACTTCGCAGTTCCGATTCATACTTCCACCATGGTTGAAGTTATGGCGATCGATAGGTCCTCTGTGCAGCAGGAGCGGGCCGTGGCGCTGCTGGCGGTGGTGGCCGACCCGGTCCGGTGGCGCCTAGTAGCCGAGCTGGCCACCGCCGGCACCCGGTGCGTGTGCGACCTGCTGCCGGTCGGCGGGGTGGCGCCGAACGTGCTGTCCTACCACCTCAAGGTGCTGCGCGAGGCGGGCCTGGTGACCTCGGCCAAGCGCGGGAGGTGGGTGGACTACTCGCTCGCGGACGATGCGCACACCCGTATCGCCGCGGCCCTGCCGACAGCATGCATGCCCCAGGCCCAGGTCACGCAGTCGCCCTGTTGACATGAGCGTGCTCGAGCGTGTTCCCACCCGCCGCCGGGGCCAGGTCGGCACCCTCGCGGTCGCCGCGCTGGTGTGGTGGCTGCTGTACTCGCTGAACCTGCCGTTCTGGGACTGGCTGCTCTACGACGCATTCGGCATGGACCCCGAGGCTCGGCTCACCGAGACGCTGCACTTCTTCTTCTACGACACGATCAAGATCACCCTGCTCCTGACCGGGATCATCTTCATCGTCACCGTGCTGCGCTCCTTCATGAGCGTGGAGCGCACCCGGGCCCTGCTCGGCGGCAAGCGCGAGGGCGTGGGCAACGTGATGGCCGCCGGCCTCGGCGTGATCACACCGTTCTGCTCCTGCTCGGCGGTGCCGGCGTTCATCGGGTTCGTTGCCGCCGGGGTCCCGATCGGGGTGACCCTGAGCTTCCTGATCGCCTCCCCGCTGGCCAACGAGATCGCCATCGGCCTGCTCTGGTCGCTGTTCGGCTGGCAGATCGCCCTGCTCTACGTAGTGGCCGGGGTGAGCATCGCGATCGTGGCCGGGTTTGTCCTCGGCCGTCTGCACGTGGAGCGCTGGGTGGAGCCGTTCGTGTTCGAGACGAAGCTGCGCGGCCAAGCCATCGACCCCTCGGCCGGACTGACGTTCGACCAGCGCATCGTGATGGGCGTGGAGGAGGTCGGCACGATCCTGCGCAAGATCTGGCCGTTCCTGCTCGTGGGCATCGGCCTCGGGGCGGTCATCCACGGCTGGGTCCCCACCGAGTTCTTCACCACCTACGCCAGCTCCGACAACCCATTCGGCGTGCTCGTGGCCGTCGGGATCGGCATCCCGCTGTACTCCAACGCTGCGGGGATCATGCCGCTGGTCGAGGTGCTCTACGCCAAGGGCATGCCGATGGGCACCGTGCTGGCGTTCATGATGAGCGTCGTCGCGTTGAGCCTGCCCGAGATGATCCTGCTGCGCCGCGTCCTCAAGCCCAAGCTGCTGGCGTTGTTCGTCGCTGTGGTGGCCACTGGGATCGTCACCGTCGGCTACCTGTTCAACGCCCTCCTGGGCTCGGGGGTGCCGACATGACGCTGACCATCAAGGTGCTGGGCACCGGATGCCGCAACTGCGTCGTCCTCGACCAGGTCACCCGCGAAGCCGTCGCAGCCCTGCGTCTCGACGCCACGGTGGAGAAGGTCGAGGACTACCAGACGATCACGGACGACGGGGTCATGACCACGCCCGCCCTGGTCATCGACGAGCAGGTTGTCCTCGCCGGACGCGTGCCCACCCCGACCGCCCTGCGCCAGATCCTCGCCACCGCCTCGACCCACCACGCCCCCGGACCGACCACCATCGAAGGGAACTGACCATGATCATCAAGATCCTCGGCTCCGGCTGCGCCAACTGCACCCGGCTCGAAGCCAACACCAAGGACGCCCTGGCGACCCTCGGCGTGGACGCCACCATCGAGAAGGTCACCGACGTCGGCGACATCGCCTCCTACGGAATCATGAGGACCCCCGGCCTGGTCGTCGACGAGCAGGTTCTGGTCTCCGGGCGCGTCCCCGACACCGCCGAGATCGCCACGCTGCTGTCCGCCTCGGCATAGCCCCGCCGCGCCGCCCGGAGGTTGCCATGCCCGTCCACCCCCGCCCTGACGAGGAGTCCACACACGCGCAGGTGGATACCGTCGAGGCCGACGTCCTGCACCGGCTGTCCACCCTGGACCGGTTCCTGCCACTATGGATCCTGCTGGCCATGGCCGCAGGTCTCGTGCTCGGGTGGGCGTTCCCCGGCATCCAGGACATCCTCGACGCGGTCAAGGTCGACCAGACGTCGCTGCCGATCGCGATCGGCCTGCTGCTGATGATGTACCCGGTGCTGGCCAAGGTCCACTACGAGGACATGAGCCGGGTCACCGGCGACAAGCCCATGCTGTGGAGCTCGCTGCTGCTGAACTGGGTGATCGGCCCCGCACTCATGTTCACCCTCGCGTGGGTGTTCCTGGCCGACTACCCGGAGTTCCGCACCGGGCTGATCGTCATCGGGCTGGCCCGCTGCATCGCGATGGTGCTGATCTGGAACGACCTCGCGTGCGGGGACCGCGAGGCTGCCGCCCTGCTGGTCGCCATCAACTCCGTGTTCCAGGTCGCGGGTTACGCACTGCTGGGCACCTTCTACCTCGACATCCTGCCCGGCTGGCTCGGACTGCCGACCGAGGACGTCACGTTCTCCACCTGGGACATCACCAAGTCGGTGCTGGTCTTCCTGGGCATCCCACTGGCGGCGGGGTACCTCACCCGCCGCATCCTGCGACCCCGTCGCGGTGCCGACTGGTACGACAACACGTTCCTGCCCCGCATTGGGCCCTGGGCGCTGTACGGGCTGCTGTTCACCATTGTTGTGATGTTCGCCCTGCAGGGCGAGGCCATCCTCACCGACCCCTGGTCCGTCGCCCTGATCGCTGTTCCGCTGCTCGCCTACTTCGCGATCATGTGGACCGTCTCGTTCATCGTCGGCCGCCGCGCACGGCTGCCCTACGCCAAGACCGCAACCCTGGCCTTCACCGCCGCCGGCAACAACTTCGAGCTCGCCATCGCGGTGAGCATCGGAGTCTGGGGCGTCACCTCCGGACAGGCCCTCGCCGGGGTGATCGGGCCGCTGATCGAGGTCCCGGCACTGGTCGGGCTGGTGTACGTGTCCCTGTGGCTGCGCCGACGGCTGGCATGGCGAGCGGTAAGAGCATGACCGCCCCCGCGACCGCTACCGCGACCGCGACCGTCTGACCCCAAGGAGGCCAACCCATGAACACCCCAATCGTGATCCTCGCAGGAGCCCGCACCCCTGTCGGCAAGCTCTCAGGCAGCCTGGCCTCCTTCCAGGCCGTCGAGCTCGGCGGGTTCGCCATCGCCGCCGCTCTCGAACGCGCCCAGCTGCCCGGGGAGCGCATCGACTACGTGTACATGGGCCAGGTGCTGCAGGCCGGAGCCGGACAGATCCCCGCCCGGCAGGCCGCCGTCAATGGCGGCATCCCGATGACCGTGCCCGCCACCACCGTCAACAAGGTCTGCCTGTCTGGGATCGACGCGGTCTACCAGGCCGACCGGCGCATCCGGGCCGGGGACGCGACCATCGTGCTCGCCGGCGGGATGGAGTCGATGACCAACGCCCCCTACCTGCTCCCCGGGGCCCGCGCCGGCTACCGGATCGGGGACAACCGGGTCGTCGACTCGATGATGTACGACGGGCTGTACTGCGCGTTCGACCAGGTCCCCATGGGCGCCGGAACCGAGAAGTACGCCCAGGCCCACGACCTGCCCCGCGCCCGGCAGGACGCCTTCGCCGCCGAGTCCCACCGCCGCGCCGACGCCGCCCAGCAAGCCGGGCTCCTCGCCGGCGAGATTACCCCGGTGACCGTGCCGCAGCGTCGCGGTGACGCACTGATCGTCGCCCACGACGAGGGGGTACGCGGAGAGACCACCATCGAGTCCCTCGCTGGGCTGCGCCCCGCGTTCGACAAGAACGGCAACATCACCGCCGGCAACGCCAGCCAGATCAGCGACGGCGCATCGGCACTGGTCGTGACCACCCTGCAGGTCGCCGAGCAGCTCGGCATCTCCCCGCTAGCCGAGATCATCGCCTTCGGGCAGGTCGCCGGCCCGGATGCCTCCCTGCTGCACCAACCCTCGAGGGCGATCAAGGCCGCGGCGGAAGGCGCCGGAATCGCGGTCAGCGACATCGACCTGTTCGAGATCAACGAGGCCTTCGCCGCCGTGGGGGTGGCCTCCGCCGACGACCTGGGGATCAGCACCGACATCGTCAACGTCAACGGCGGCGCCATCGCCATCGGCCACCCACTGGGCATGTCCGGCAACCGGATCACCCTGCACCTGGCCCTCGAGCTGGCCCGCCGCGGCGGGGGCACCGGAGCCGCCGCCCTCTGCGGCGGAGGCGGCCAGGGCGACGCCATCCTCATCCGCACCCTGAGCTGACGACCGGGTCGCGCAGCCACGGAACGGTATGGACGGCCCGACGCAACCGCGGGCGAGCCGGCGACGGTTGGCAGGGCCCACCGGGTCGGCGGATGCCTGGTCGCGTGAGGCCGACGAGAGGCATCGCGACAACCCGCTCAGGGCTGCCGGGGGGCGCGCCTGGTCGATGTCGAGCCCCTGGACCCGACGACCGCAGCGATCACGGCCCAACGGTTCCACGCACTTGGCGACATCCACCGCGGCGTCACCCAGCACACCAACGGCTTCTACAACGTGCCGGGGTGGCTGACGGTCAGCATTCTGGCCTGTGTCACTCGAGGGTGCCTCCTGGTTGCAGGTGGCGATCACGTGCGGTGACCTGGGAGGGGTCCCGGTCGCGGCGGTTACCGGGTGAGCTTCGGTGGTCGGCGGCTCCAGGAGGACCGGGGGCGTCGAGCGAGCGCCAGATCGGCACCATTCTGTAGTACCCGACCTCAGGACGGTCCTGAGGTGCCGTTCATCGGCACGATGGGAAGCGCACTGGTTGCGGCAAGTTGCGGGCGTCGGCGACGACTCACCCCACCCCGACGCTGAGGGCCCAGGCCATCGATCCCAGCAGGAGCACGGACGTGGCCGCCGTGACCGCCCAGAGCCGCCGGTCGATGCGCAGCATCGGCGCGCCCATCAGGACGATGCTGCCGAAGAACAGCACGAGGTAGGGGATGAGGATCTCTGGGCGCCGGGGCGCGCGGAACTCCAGCGCCAGCCAGTCCTCCACGACCAGCATGAACACGATGAACAGGCCGTAGACCGCCGGCCCGGCCACCAGCCACCAGCCGCTGCCGGCCCGGACGAAGCCCACCAGGGCAACCGTCGCCGGGATGGCCAGGACGGCCATGACGAGACCGGCAACCTGGTTGACCTCGGGAGCGACAGGACGGGTGGCGAACCCCACCGACTGCAGCACGGTGACCGCGTTGACGACACCCCACACAGTGAGCACCGCCCACCGCGGAGCTGCCCGGCGGTTGGGCTGATCCACGACACCCATCCAAGCCGAGCCACTCCCGGTCAACGCGGTCCGACGCAGGACGCGGACGTTGCGCCTGGCCCCATCGGGCTCACGGTGTCGGCAGGGAACCGCGGCAGCGTCGCTACCCGACCCGACCCACTGGTTCTGCAAGGAACGCGACGGACGGGTGCCGGTCAAGCAGGACCTCAGCCCGTGGCGTGCCCGCCCGTTCGCGACGAGCCTCAAGACGGAGGCACGACAGTGAGCCCGCTGCTGCGCCGAGCGGCCCAGTTGCTCATGCTCGCACTGGTGCAGGCGCTCGTGCTGGTCGCCTCCGCCGGGACGCTCCGCTGGGTCGCCGCGTGGCTCTATGTCGGCCTCTACGTGGGACTCATCGCGCTGGCGAGCGTGCTGATCGTGCCGCGGCATCCGGAGGTGGTCGAGGAGCGCAGCCGCGGGCGGGCCGGTGCCGTCGACTGGGACCGGCGAGTGACGACCGCGCTCGGCGTCGCGTCCATGAGCATCCTCGCGGTCGCCGGGGTGCAGCACCGGTGGGGCTGGCCGCCGCCGATGCCGACGTGGCTGGTAGCACTGGGCGCGGTGCTACTCGTCTGCGGGTACGCCGTGGTGGTGGCAGCCATGGCGGCCAACCCGTTCTTCGCCCAGGTGGTACGCATCCAGACCGAGCGCGGGCACCTCGCGATGACAGGCGGCCCGTACCGGCTGGTGCGCCACCCCGGGTACGCGGGCATGACGCTCTCGGCTCTCGGCAGCGCGCTGCTGCTCGGGTCGGTCTGGGCGCTGCTGCCCTGGGCCTGCTACGTAGCCCTCGTCCTCGTCCGCACGACGCTCGAGGACCGGCTGCTCACCGAGCAGCTGCCAGGTTACGTCCCCTACCGGCAGCGGACCCGGTACCGGCTCGTGCCGGGCCTGTGGTGACGGCGACCCTCAGACACGGCGCGGAACCTTGCCGAGGTTGTCCCGGGTCTCGTAGAACTTGAGGTGGCGGTCCCCCACCTGAGACCCGCCGAGTGGTGGGGCTCGGGTGATCCGCCAAGAACACCCGAGGAAGGGGACCGCCGTGACCAACAAGTACCAGACGACCGTGCCGGAGGCGACGGTGCTGGCCGTGCCCGAGCAGGTCAGTATCGCGATGGAGGAGATCGCCGCCGACGTGCGTGAGGGGCTGCTTGCCCTCGCAGTCGGTGCCGGGCTGCAGGTGATGGCCCAGCTGATGGAGGCCGACGTGGCTGCGGTGTGCGGGCCGAAGGGCAAGCACAACCGGCAGCGGTCCGGGGTGCGGCATGGCACCGAGGCCGGGTCAGTCACGTTGGGTGGGCGCCGGATGCCGGTGCGCCGGCCGCGGGTCCGCCCCGCCGACGGGTCCGGCGAGCTGCCGGTGCCGGCCTACGAGCTGTTCACCGGCACCGAGCTGCTCGGCCGGATGGCGCTGGAGCGGATGCTGGCCGGGGTGTCCACCCGCCGCTACCCGGTGGCGTTGGAACCGGTCGGGCGGGGCGTCGCGGACCAGGCGCGGTCGACGTCGAAGTCGGCGGTGTCGCGCAAGTTCGTGCAGTTGACCGAGTCCGCGCTGGTGGACCTGCTCGCCAAGGATCTGTCCGGGCTGGACCTGGTGGCGTTGATGATCGACGGCGTGCACTTCGCCGAGCACCTGTGCGTGGTCGCGCTCGGTATCGACATCGACGGGGCCAAGCACCCGCTGGCCGTCGTCGAAGGCTCGACGGAGAACACCACCCTGGTGCGCGGTCTGCCGTGCTCCGCCTGGACGTGCCGCCCACCCTGCAACCGCACCAACATGCATGTCCGGTAGATGCACCCGGTTAGCCAGGCCGGTAGATCTCACCTCGGGGACCGACCGCGAGAACGGTGACCGTTCGTGTCTTCTCGTCGATGCGGTAGAGGATGCGGTAGGTGCCGCGTCGGGCGCTGTACCGGTCG
>CAYHHE010000050.1:0-21570 GCA_964356295.1 uncultured Actinomycetes bacterium
CTCGCCGACGACGCAGCCGGCTTCAACCGGCTGGCCAACCAGAGCAACACCTTAGTCCAGCGCGTCAACGCGCTCTGGGACCAGCTGATCGACGACCTGCCCGGGATCACCCCGCCGAGCCCCGTTGTCTGACTCGCGGCGGCTGCTCGCCCGGCCGCACCCGGCGGCCGGGCTGGCGGTCAGCCCACGTTCAGCTCGACGTCGTCGAGCGGCTCGGGCTTGCCCGGCGGGATGACCACGACCGGGCACGAGCCCATCCGGATGCAGGCCAGGCTGACCGACCCCAGCGACGGGTTGCTGATCTTGGACATGCCGTGGCTGCCCAGTACCAGCACCTGGGCCGAGCGGGAGGCGTTCACCAGCGCGACGGCCGGGTCCCCGGCCTCGACCTCGAAGGCCACCGGCGGCGCCGGGTCGACACCGTCGAGAACCTCCGCCACGAACGACTCCAGCGATGCCTCCGCCTCGCGGAGGTTGGCATGGGTCTCGGCGGAGTCATCGGTCGGCGGCACGGTCATCAGCGCCTGGACGCTCGTGTCGAGCAGCAGCGCATATCCGACGGCCCACTTCAGCGCCCGCCGGGACTGCTGGGAGCCGTCCACACCCACCACCACCGGTCTCACACCCCACACCCTAGGGGGGACGGGGCGGCCGGGACCCTCACCCCCACCGCCGTCATGCCTAGCCTGGACAGGTGGCCAGCGAGCGCAACCCGGTGCCCGCGGACCGGGGGCACGACCACGGCTGGCCGGGCGGGCTGCGCCATCGCCTGTCCCACCTGCTCACGCCGCACAGCCACGACGCGTCGGAGAAGGTGGACCAGGCGCTGGCCACCAGCCGCGAGGGTCTGCGCGCGCTGTGGCTGTCCTTCGTCCTGCTCCTGCTCACCGCGGCCGCGCAGGCGGTTGTCGTGGCCGTCACCGGGTCGGTGGCGTTGCTCTCGGACACGCTGCACAACCTCGCTGACGCCCTGACCGCCGTCCCGATCGCCATCGCCTTCCTGGTCGGCCGACGTGCCCCCACCCGGGCCTACACCTACGGCTACGGGCGCGCGGAGGACCTCGCCGGGTTGGTCGTCGTCGCCTTCATCGCCGCGTCCGCGATCTCCGCCGGCTACGCGGCGATCAGCCGCCTGCGGGATCCCCAGGACGTCGAGCTCCTGGGGGCGGTGGCCGTGGCCGGGGTGATCGGGTTCCTCGGGAACGAGGCCGTGGCGCGGTACCGGATCAGAGTCGGGCGGCGGATCGGCTCCGCGGCGCTGGTGGCCGACGGGCTGCACGCCCGCACCGACGGATTCACCTCATTGGCCGTCGTGCTCAGCGCGATCGGCGTCTGGCTGGGCTGGAACCTCGCCGACCCGATCGTCGGCCTGCTCATCACCGTGGCGATCCTGTACGTGCTGCGGGACGCCGCGACTCAGGTGTGGCGGCGACTCATGGACGCCGTCGACCCCGACCTTGTTGCCACCGGGGAGGCCATCTTGCGCGGCACCCCCGGCGTGCAGGACGTCACCCGGCTCAGGCTGCGCTGGACCGGGCACGACCTCATCGGTGAGGCCACCATCGCGCTCGACCCCGAGCTCACCCTGGCGCAGGCTCATGCCGTCGCCGAGGACGCCGAGCACCAGCTGATCCACGGCATCGGGCGACTTCAGAGGGTGCTCGTGCACACCGACCCGGCCGGGACCCAGCATCCGACCGTGGGCCATCACGGCACCGACGCCTGAGCCGAGAACCCCGTGGGGCCACGTCGGCGCATCACCCACCCCGCGACTGCGCTGCGAGGTTCGACACGATGCTCACCACCCGATCGGTGATCTCGTCCGGGGCCAAGGCGATGCCGCGGTAGGCCATCGCGTCTCGACCCACGACGTAGCGTCGCTTGGGCCGCCGGCTCTCGATGGCCGACGTGATCGCCCGGGCGACGGCATCCGGTGGCGGGGCGACCTGCCCGATGAGGCCCAGCAGCCGCTCCACACGCGCGAAGGACGGCGCGTAGACGTCGTCGCGCAGGTCGGAATCCGCCATCTGCTGCTCGGCCTTGGTCAAGATCGCGGTGCTGAAGAACCCGGGCTGCACGATCGCGACCTTGACCCCGAACGGCGCCACCTCGACCCGCAGCACGTCCGAGAGCGCCTCCAGGCCGAACTTGGAGGCGTGGTACCAGCCGTGGAAGGGCAGCACTGCGGCGCGGCCCGCCATGGACGACACCATGACGATCCGCCCCGCTCCCCGGCGCCGCATCGCCGGCAGAGCGCACGAGGCCACCACGGCGGGGGCGACCAGGTTGACCTCGAGCAGCGCCTTGGCCTGCGCCGCCGTCGCGGTCTCCACGGCTTCGGTGAGGCTGGCTCCGGCGTTGTTCACCACGGCGTAGAAGGTCGGCATCCGCGGCCAGCGGGCCACCACCGCATCGTGGTCGGAGACGTCCAGCACCGCCGACCGGACCCGCTCGGCCACGCCGGCCTCGCGGGCGGCCTCGCGCAGCACGGCGGCCTTGGCGCGGCTGCGCACCGTCCCCCAGACAGGCCAGCCACGCCCGGCCAGGTGCACCGCGGTCACCAGGCCGATCCCGCTGTTGGCCCCGGTGACCAGAACTGGTCCCGGACGAGCCCCCATTCCACCCACCGACGCAGGCTAGACCCCGCGACGCTGCGTCGGCTCTGGACATACTTGAGGTCTGGGCGGCCGATCGTGGCCGCGGACGTCGACGGGGAGGGCGCCGATGAGCAGGGTCGAGGACATCCAGAAGGCTCGGCACGACGTGGAGCTGCTGCAGCACGGGCTGGAGAAGGCCAGCGCGGTGCTGCAGGGCGCCGAGGAGGTTGCCATCATGGGTGAGCAGGTCAAGCGCCGCGCACCAGTGATCCTGCTGACACTCGCCGCCCTGGTTGTTCTGACCGTGGGCGTGATCTTCGTCCTGCGACGACGCCGTCGCGCCCGCGAAGCCGACCGTGACACGACGCGTCCCGGCTGACCAACCAGACCACCCGCCACGGCGGGTGACCTCCGACCCTGGTCGTCGGCCTCGGGTACCCGGTAGGACGCAGGCGGGGAGGGTGGAAGGAGACTGAGCAGCATGCAGAAGACCAAGGACGCGGCCGAGGCCTTTCTGGCCAACAGACGCATCGCCGTCACGGGTGTCTCGCGCGCGCCGGAGGGCCACGGGAGCAACATCGTGTACCAGCGGTTACGCGAGCGGGGGTACGAGGTGTTCCCGGTCAACCCCAACGCGGACTCCGTCGAGGGCGACACCTGCTTCCACGACCTGACGTCGATCCCGGACGGCGTGGACGCTGTGGTGATCGGTACCCGACCCGAGCACGCCGAGACGACGATGCGCGAGGCGGCCGAGCTGGGCATCAGGCAGGTGTGGATGCACCGCTCGTTCGGCGGCGGCAGCGTCTCGGACGCAGCGACGGCCTACGGCCGGGAGCACGGCATCACCGTGATCGACGGCGGATGTCCGCTGATGTTCGGCCCCACTGCGGACACCGGCCACAAGGTCATGTGCTGGTGGCTCACCCGCACCGGGAAGGTCCCCAAGACGGTCTAGCCGGTCGCGCCCTACGCTGCCCACGTGCCCAACCCCCACCAGGACCCGATCGAACCCGACACCAAGGACTGGACCTGGGTGCTCGACCGGGCCTGCCCCGAGTGCGGGCTGGACACCCGGACGGTGGGCCGCAAGGGCATCCCCTCACTCGTCCGGGCCAATGCCGCGGCCTGGCCGGCTGTGCTGGTGCGCCCCGACGTGGGCGAACGCCCGCGGCCGGGGGTGTGGTCGCCGTTGGAGTACTCCTGCCACGTCCGCGACGTGTTTCGGCTCTTCCGCGAGCGGCTCGCCCTGATGCTCGACCAGGACGACCCGCTGTTCGCCAACTGGGACCAGGACGCCAGCGCCCTGGCTGATCGCTACGGCGACCAGGACGCGGCCACCGTGGCCGAGGATCTCACCACCGCCGCGGAGGCGATCGCCGCGGCGTTCGAGGCGGTGCCGGACGAGGCGTGGTCGCGAACCGGGCGGCGCAGCGACGGCGCCCGGTTCACCGTCGAGACGCTCGGGCGGTACTTCGTCCATGACCCGGAGCATCATCTGTTCGACGTCACCGGGAGCACGTCGACCGGGCAGTCGCCCAGACCGTCGTCCCGGGCCGGTCCAGACGACCGGTAGCGGGTGCGATGCCCGACGGGCAACCGGAGCAGACCGGGGCGGCACAGCGTCCGGACCACCCGCGCTCGCGGTGGGTCCTGCACGTCGACCTCGACCAGTTCATCGCCGCCGTGGAGATCCAACGCCGCCCCGAGCTCGCCGGCAGGCCGGTGGTCGTGGGCGGCAGCGGTGACCCGACGCGAGCACGACAGGTCGTGGCCACCGCGTCGTACGAGGCCCGGGCGTTCGGGGTGTCCTCGGGCATGCCGCTGCGCCGGGCGCATCACCTGTGTCCCGAGGCGGTCTTCCTCCCCTGCGACCCTCCTGCCTACGAGGGGGCCTCGGCGCGCGTGATGGACAGCCTGCGACGCCTGCCGGCGGTGCGGGTCGAGGTGCTCGGCTGGGACGAGGCGTTCGTGGGGACGGACGCCGACGACCCCGAGGCCTTGGCGCACCGGATCCGGGCCCAGGTGCACGCGGACACCGGGCTGTCGTGCGCGGTGGGGATCGGGGACAACAAGCTCCGAGCGAAGATCGCCACCGGGTTCGCCAAGCCGGGTGGGGTCGCGAGCCTGACCGCCAAGACGTGGCTGCCCGTCATGGGAGAGCGCTCACCGCAGGCCCTGTGGGGGATCGGCCACCGAACCGCGGACACGCTCGCAACGCTGGGCATCACGTCCGTCGCGGCCCTCGCGGCAGCGGACCCGGACGTGCTGACGGCGGCGTTCGGACCCAAGACCGGGCCGTGGCTGCGTTTCCTCGGCCAGGGGGTGGGCAGCCGCGTCGTGGTGACCGAGCCGTGGGTCGCCCGCTCGCGCAGTCACGAGACCACCTACCCGGTCGACCTCACCGACCCCGAGCAGATCCGCCAAGAGGTCGTCGCTCTCGCGGGGAGGGTGGCCGCCGACGTCCTCAGCGAGAGTCGGACCGTCGCCCGGGTCGGGCTGAAGGTGCGCTTCGCGCCGTTCCGCACTCAGACGCGCGCCGTCGCGCTCAGCCCGCCCAGCCGAGACGCGGGACGGATCGAGCAGGCGGCCCTGGAGGTGCTGGGTAGGTTCGACCTGTCCAGACCCGTCCGACTGCTCGGGGTGCGGGCAGAGCTGGTGACCGAGGGGCCGGACGGCTTGCTGGAGGGTGGGGCATGAGGTTCAGCGAGGTCGAGGCGGCGCTGCTCGGTGGCACGCCGGCTCGAATGACGTTCGACCCGTCCATGGTCGACGAGCTCCCCGGCCCCGCGGCTCGGCTGCTGCGCCACGCCATCGCGCCGGGTGCCGCCCTGGCGACCCGGGTGCACCTTCGGCAGAGCGGCTCGCTCGTGCAGAGGGGACGGCGACTGCCGCTGACCGCCGAGGAGGTTCTCGCGCCGCTGAGCGGGTTCGTCTGGAGCGCCCGAGGCCGCCTCGGACCGATCACCCTGCGGGTCCGCGACCACTACCTCACCGACGACGGCGCCGTCGACGTCCGGGTGCTGGGCATCCCGCTCGGGGGCGAGCGCGGTCCCGACACGGCCATGAGCTCCCGCGGCCGGCTCGCCGCCGAGTCGCTGTGGGTGCCGTCCATGCTGCTCCCCCGACCTGGGGTGCAGTGGGTGGCGATGGACGAGAACCGCGCTCGCCTGGACCTGACCATCGACGGGTCGAGCGAGTCCATCATGATGACCGTGGACCCGGACGGTCGGATCACCGAGCTGGCCATGCAGCGATGGGGGGACGTCGGGGTGCCGCGGCATCAGCGCATCCCGTACGGCTTCCGGGTGCTGGCCGAGCGCACGTTCGGCGGCTACACCATCGCTGCGCAGGTCGAAGGTGGATGGTGGTACGGCACCGAGCGCTTCGACGCCGCGGCCGCCAGCCGCTTCCTCATCCAGGACGCGCAGTACCGCTGATCGCCCGCCTCCGACCGCGCGATCGTGACGATACCGTCGTGTGGCCGCCGTGTCGGCACCGATTTCGTCAAGGCCGACCGCTGGCGCGCAGGTCGGCGGCCATGGTCAGGGCTCCGACGATGCCGGCCCGGACGCCGAGGCCGGGTCCGGTCAGGAAGCCTGACGCGGGTTGGGACGCGGGGTGATCGCCCAACGCACCGCCGAGCAGCCGAGCGGTCGCGACCCGCACCGCGTCCAGCAGCCCTGGCAGCTGCATGACGCCACCGCCGAGGATGACCCGCTGCGGTGCCAGGATGTACACCAGCGCCGTGGTGAGCTGGGCCAGGTAGTAGGCCTCCATCGAGACCGCCCGGGATTCGCGGTCGCCGAGCGCGTCGGCCGGGCGGCCAAAGCGGGCGGCAATGGCCGGCCCGGACGCCAGCCCCTCCAGGCAGTCGCCGTGCAACCGGCACACCCCGTCGACGTCGTCCTCGGGATGCCGCCGGACCGTGAGGTGACCGGCTTCCGGGTGCCCGAGGCCGTGCAGAGGCCGGCCCATGGCCAGGGCGCCCACTCCGATCCCGGTGCCAACGGTGACGTAGGTGAGGTCGGGCAACCCGGTGCCGGCACCCCAACGCTGCTCGCCGATCGCTGCGGCGGCCACGTCAGTCTCCAGGACGGCGGGACACCCAGCGGCCTCGCTCACCCGGTCGAGAACACGCACCCCTTCCCATCCGCGCTTCGGTGTAGCCCCGATCGCGCCGAACGTCGGCGAGTCGGGATCCAGGTCGAGCGGGCCGAAGGCACCGATACCGATGGCCTCGAGGTCACCGTGGAGGCGGTGCCGGGCGATGAAGGCCCCGATGCCATTGAGGGTCTGATCCGGCGTGGTCGTGGGCAGCGTCTGGATGTCGATGATCTCTCGTGGGCGGGACGCCGCCGCGCAGACCACCTTGGTCCCACCCGTCTCGATCCCGATGATCACGAGCACCTCCTTGCGATGCATCCCATCGCAGGGCACCTCGTCACCAGCACCCGAGGTCCGAATCAGACTTATTAGCAGAGAAACACAGAGAAATCCGTATCTGTGGGTTGACATCATCTGCACTCAGGAGTAGAAACGGAGATACAGAAGCCGACACAGAACCTAACACAGCAGATCGGGCAGGTGATCGCCAGTGTCGCTCTACGCGGAGGAGCGCCAGCAGCAGATCCTCACTCAGGCGCGGGCTGACGGCCGAGTGGAGGTGTCGTCCCTGGCAGGGATCCTGGATGTCACGCAGGAGACGATCCGCCGCGACCTCGACCGGCTCGAGCGACAAGGCCTGCTGCGACGCGTCCACGGCGGGGCCATCCCCGCGACACGACTCGACTTCGAGCCCGGCGTCAGCCAGCGCGACGCCACGGCATCGGCGGAGAAGGCTCGGATCGCGCGCGCCACGCTGCCGCTCCTCCCAGAGCAGGGCACCGTGCTGCTCGACGCCGGGACGACCACCGCTCGAGTAGCGGCTGCCCTGCCCGAGACCAGCGAGTTGACGATCGTCACCAACGCGCTTCCCATCGCGAACCTGCTCGCTGCCCGGCCCTCGATCACCGTGCACCTCATCGGCGGCCGAGTTCGCGGCCGCACCCTGGCCTCGGTCGACACCTGGGCGCTGCAGACGCTGGCGGGCCTGAACGTGGACGTGGCCATCCTGGGTGCCAACGGCTTCTCGGTCACCCGGGGCCTGACCACCCCGGACCTCTCCGAGGCCGGCGTCAAGACCGCGATGGTCGCCGCCGGACGCAAGGTCGTCGTCGTGGCGGACTCCACGAAGTACCGCAACGACCAGTTCGCTCGGTTCGCCGAGCTCGGCGACATCGACGTCATCGTCACCGACGAGGGCCTGGACCCCTCGGCTCGACGGGACATCACATCGGAAGGCCCGGAGGTGGTCGTCGCATGATCGTCACCCTTACCCCCAACCCCAGCCTCGACCGCACCATCGAGATCGACTCGCTCCTGCGCGGCGAGGTCCATCGCGCCACGTCCAGCCGGGTCGACCCCGGCGGCAAAGGAGTCAACGTCTCCCGCGTGCTCGCCGCGCACGGCGTCAGCACCCTGGCCGTGCTCCCCGCGGGAGGAGCCGAGGGCGCTCAGCTGGGCGAGCTGCTCGCCCCGTCCGGCGTACCGGTGATCACCATCCCGCTGTCCTCGCCGACCCGCAGCAACATCACCCTCGTCGAGCCCGACGGCACGACCACCAAGATCAACGAGCCTGGCCCACGGCTGACGACCGCGGAGACTCACGCCATCGCCGACCGGCTCGCCGCGGTGGCCCGCGCCTCCACCTGGGTGGTGCTCTCCGGCAGCCTGCCCCGAGGGGTGTCCGACCTCTTCTATGCCGAGCTGGTCGCGCGGCTGCACAACCTGGGTGCGAAGGTCGCCCTCGACACCAGCGGTCCACCGCTCGCGACGGCAGTCGAGGCTCGACCCGAACTCATCAAGCCCAACGCCGACGAGCTGGCCGAGCTGGTCGGACGGCCGCTGACGACCTGGGGCGACGTCGCCGAGCAGGCACAGCGCGTGCACGACCGGGGCGTGGGCACCGTGCTGGTCAGCCTTGGAGCCGACGGCGCACTGCTGGTCGACGACGACGGCGTCCGGCGGGCCTTCACCCCTGCGGTGGACGTACGCAGCACCGTCGGTGCCGGCGACTCGACACTGGCCGGCTTCCTCGCCGCTGGCGCCAAGGGCTCCGGCGCGCTGCGCACCGCAGTCGCCTTCGGGACCGCTGCGGTGACCCTGCCCGGCAGCGCAATGCCGGGCCCCGCCGACATCCGCCTCGACCTTGTCACCGTCGAGGAGGACCCAGACCTGTCCCACCCACTGAAAGGAGACGCCGCATGACCGTCACAGACACGAGCGGGCTCATCACCACCGAGATGATCGACCTACATCTCGAGGCCCCCGACAAGGACAGCGCAACTCGGCACCTGGCCGAGATGCTGGTCGCCGCCGGACGCATCACCGACCTGGAGGGGTTCCTGGCCGACGTCCGCGCCCGCGAGCACGAGCTCGAAGAGGCCGAGGCAGCCGCCGGAATCATCCCCGTGACGGCCTGACGGCAAGGCCGGCCGGCCTGCCGGCCGACCGGGATCCTCCCCCTGGCCGACCAGCACCCCACCCCGACACGGCGGTGGCCCGGACGACCCCTTTCCCCGGGCCACCGCCGTACCACGTTCACAGCCGACTCCAAGAAGGCCGCACGATGACGCTTCTCTACCTGATCCGGCACGGCGAGACCGAGTGGAGCAGGACCGGACGACACACGTCCGTCACCGAGCTCGACCTGACCGACCGTGGTGTCGAGCAGGCCACGGCCCTGAGGTCCCGCCTCGACCCGGCGGACTTCGACCTGGTCCTGGTCAGTCCACGGCTGCGCGCCCAGCGCACCGCCCAGCTCGCCGGATTCGACCGCTACGAGGTCGAGGACGATCTGGCCGAGTGGTACTACGGCGAGAACGAGGGCCTCACCAGCGTGCAGATCCGGGAGAGGCACCCGGGATGGCGGATCTGGTTCAACGGCTGCCAGGGCGGCGAGTCCGCCGACGACGTCCGGGCACGGCTCACCCGGGTCATGGCTCGGGTCCGTGCGTCCGGGGTCGATCGCGCGATCTGCTTCGGCCACGGGCACGCTTCGCGCGTCCTCGCGTTGTGCTGGCTGGACTTCCCGGTGATCTTCGGGCAGAGCTTCCCGCTGGACGTGGCCAGCATCTCCATCCTGGGCCAGGAGAAGGAGTCCCCTGCCGTACTCCGCTGGAACAGCTGAGGGCACAGTGTCGTCATGCCCCGCCAGGCTGACGAGCGCACCGCGGATCCCATCGGTCGCCCAGACGGACTGCAGCGCCTCGTCGACCGTCAGGCAGCCAAGCGACGCATCCACGCCGTCCTGGCCGCAGTCGAATCGGTCGACGGCACGTACCATTCGGCTGCGGCCGCTGGGTGCGCCGACGCCGACGAGTCCGTCCCAGTGACGCTGTCAGGACAGCCTCCGATTCCTGCGAGGTTTCTTCTCCTGCGAGTTGCTGACCAGGGATGAGGTATCCTTCCTGGTCAGTCGATGGAACCGCCTCTTCTTCCCATTGCGTTACGGCGGCGGCCTGATGCTCTTCGGACGCACCCGGTGGCTCGTCCCGATCCGCAACCCGGGATCCTTGAGTCGGCCACTCCGGGTCGACCAGGTCGTTCGTCTTCTACAGCCGGTCACGCGGCATGTTCCTCGCCGGCACCGTCAACCGGGCCGACGACCCGAGCCGCCCGTTCCGATTCATGGTGCAGCTGGTGACCCTCGCCCGCTGAGCCTCCAATCCCCCGAGCCCAGGCCCGGTCCCCGCACCCGCTTCAGAACCGGTGCCCGCAGCGCAGGCACTCGCGGTCAGGTGCAAGTCCGTCGATGCAGCAGTCACCCAGGCAGGCGAGGCGGTTCCTCAGTGCCAGGGTGGTGCTCTCGTCCGTGACCTCGACCACCAGCAGGACGCCCGGACCCCCGCACCGCGGGCAGGACCTCACCTGGCTCTCCCACCAGCGCAGGTGCTCCTCGTTCGTCGAAGCCAGTGTCACCTGCCCACGGTGCGCCTCGCAGCGGTGTCCGTCAAGGGCGAAGCCGAGATGGCGGCGCTATCAGGACGATCGCCCACGCCCAACGACGAGGGTCGGCATGGCGGCCGAGCATGGCCCTCATCCATAGCTGCGCCCGGCGACCGGCCCTGGCGCCACGTGCGATCAGGGGTCGCGGCCCTCACTCGTTCCAGGAGAGGCCCTCCCACGGGTCGTAGTCCGCCAGCAGCGGCTCCTGCACGGGCCGCTGCGCCTCGGGAACGTGCTCGAGGTTGATCCTGATCCGGTACCACAGTGAGCTCCGGCCACGCATACGGTCCACCAGCACGTCGGAGTCCTGCAGGTGACCGGCGGCGGCAGCATGCGCCCGCCGCCACTGCTCGAACGCGGCAAGCGCCTCCGGCTCGGTCCTGGTGCGCGCCACCTCGATCAGCGGCTTGGTCGGCTGGCGTCGTCCGGTGCCCTTCGGTGGCTTCTCTGCCGGTCCGAGCTCCGTCGCGAGGGCGAGCAGAGCGTCGAGCGAGCCGGGAGCGGCGTCCATGTCGCGCCAGGGGTCACCGTGGTCGGCGACCCGCTGGGGGACGGTGGCCATGGTCATGGTCTCGGGCCGGACCTCGCGCACGTCCGCCCACGACAGCGGGGTCGAGACCCGCGCGTCGTGGGTCGGTCGGACCGAGTAGGCAGAGGCCATCGTCCGGTCCTTGGCGTTCTGGTTGAAGTCGACGAACACGCCCTGCCGCTCCTCCTTCCACCACCTGCTGGTGGCCAGGTCCGGGACCCGTCGCTCCACCTCGCGGGCGACCGTCTCGGCAGCGAGTCGCACCTGTCGGTACGGGCTCACCGGGGTGATGCGGGCGTAGACGTGGAAGCCCCGGGACCCCGACGTCTTCGGCCACGCAACGAGCCCGTGCTCCTCGAGGACCTCTCGTACGACCAGTGCCACGTCGACGATCTGCGACCACTCGACGCCCGGGACCGGGTCGAGGTCGACGCGCAGCTCGTCCGGCTGCTCGAGGTCCTCGGCACGAACCGGATGCGGATTGAGGTCCACGCATCCGAGGTTGACCACCCACACCAGTGCGGCGGTGTCGCGGACGACGACCTCCGCCGCGGACCGTCCGGAGGAGTAGCGCAGCTCCGCGACCTCGATCCAGTCCGGCCGCGTGTCAGGCGCTCGCTTCTGGAAGAACGCCTCCTCGCCGATGCCCTTGACGTAGCGCTTGAGGATCATCGGACGTCCCTCCACGCCGCGCAGTGCGCTGTCACCCACGGACAGGTAGTAGCGCACGAGGTCGCCCTTGGTGTAGCCGGCAGCGGGGAAGACGACTCTGTCCGGGTGAGTGATCGTCACCTCGCGGCCGGCCACCTCGACCGTCCAGCCGCGCGCCATGACGCCACCGTAGAGGCGGGGCCTCAGGGCGGTGCGCGATCACCTGAGTGCTGCGCGGAGCTCACCGCGCCGCACCGGTCGGTGACGAGGAACCGACCGCGGTTGCCAGGATCTGGGCATATCGTCCAATATCCGGCGTGCAAGGCGCGATGGTGCTGCCGACATAGCAGGACGAGGTTTGACAGATCGGTCGGCCCACCGTCGGCCCAGTGCCTGACGTGGTGGGCGTCGGTGAACGCGTAGCTGCGGCGGCAGCCGGGGATGATGCACCCGCCATCGCGCACCCGCAAGGCGGTGACCTGCGCGGCGGATGCGGTGCGCGCGGAGCGACCCAGCCGCAGGGGTACCCAGTTCCCGGCGACCCCGCTCTGGTGGTGCTGCGGGGCGAGGAGCCGTGCGAGCACCGGGGTCAGCCGGGCGTCGCAGGCCAGCCGGCGCAGCGCCGCAGCCCCGACCGACGCGCCCGTCCAGGGCAGTACCGCCGATCCCTCCCCGGTCGCCAGCGCGGAAGCGTCCACGACGAGTGAGAGGTGGGGGCGCTGCGCGGTGCCGTCCACACCAGGCAGCTCGCCGGCGTCCAGCGCCCGCTTGGCCAGGTCGACCAGCGCGTCGGCGCGTCGCTGACCCGGGGTGCGCGTGTCGGAAGGCCCAGGGGTCATCAGGGACATCAGCGCCGTCTGGAGCACCTCGGCGGACTCCGGGTCGAGCACCCCGTCGAGGTAGCCGCGTCCGTCGGAGATCGAGAACGACACGTGTCGCCGCTGGTACTCCTTGAACGCGGCGCGCTCGGCGCCGGCGGGGTCGACCATTTCGTGCAGGTGGCGGACGGCGGCCCACACCGCCGGCGGGTCGGACCGCCGGGCAAGGTCGAGCAGGATGGGCTCGGTGTCACGGGCATGCTCGGCGCCGACGCGCCCGACTGCGGAGACGACAGCCGACGCGTGGCGTCCGGTGATCTCCCCCCGCGCCAGCGCGTCGAAGGTGTCGGGCAGGTGCTGGTGAAGCGTGGTCGCCACCCGCACCATCCCGGCAGCCGCCGCCGGCGACAGTGTCGTGGTGCGGGCCAACCAGACCCGTGTGGTGCGGTCCCCGGCGAGCTCGGCACCACCGGCGGCGTCGAATGCCGCGACGGCGGACAGGGTGGCCGCCTCCACCCGCGCCTGTGCCTCCAGCAACCCGTGGATCAGCGATGCCTGTTCCGACGCCGGCAGCAGCGACGGGTCGCGCGCCAGCATCCGGTCGAGCACCCCGTGCAACTCACCCAGCAGCCCGCCGGGGGGCCCGCCGGGGGCCCCGCCGGGGGGCTCGTCGGGGGGCCCGTCGGGGGGGCCGCTTATCGAACACATGTATGAATCATGGCAGGTCGGTCCGACACGCCACGGACTCCATCCACAGGCCTACCAGGCGATAGGTCGGCCGTCGCGGAAGAACCCACCCGTGGGTCCGTGGTCGGGCAGCGTGGCAGCCCAGACGATCCCCGCCGCACCCTCCTGGACGGGACGTCCGCCGCGACCCCCCATGTCGGTCTCGACCCACCCCGGGCAGACGCTGTTGACCAGGATCGCGTCCTCGCGAAGCTCGGCCGCCCACATGCGGGTGAGCGCGTTCAGCCCCACCTTCGACAGCCGGTACGCCGGCCGGCCACCATCCATGTCGAGAAGCGATCCGGCTCCGCTGGAGACGTTGACGATCCGGCCATGACCACTGCGGCGCAGCAGGTCGAGCAGAGCCAGCGTGACGTGCCACGCCCCGAAGAGGTTGGTGCCGAGCGCCTCGCTCACCGTCCTCATGTCCGGCGCGGTCGCCCGGTTGCCCGTGTCGTAGTGGATGGCGGCGTTGTTGACCAGCATGTCGAGCTGCTCGTGGTCATGCGTGATGGTCACAGCCGCGGCCTCGCGGTGCTCCCCCACAGTGACGTCCAGCTCGATCGGACGCACGTCGAGGCCGACGTCCCGCATGGGCTCGGCGGCCGCCCTTCCCGAGGCAAGGTGACGAGCCCCCAGGTAGACCGTGTGGCCCGCGGCCGCCAGCTGTCGGGTCACCTCCAGGCCGATGCCGCGGTTGGCCCCAGTGACGACGGCGACACCCATCGCATCCTCCCGTCCAGCGGCCCCCGCGCGGCCCGCGTGCTGCGCCGTAGTATGCGGCGGCGGCCGCGGAGTCGCCCGCGAACGTCGTGAAGGGCACGGGTGCACCTTGCCGAACGACCTGCCCTCCCCAGAGCTCGACCCTCGGGACCAGACGGCGTACGACCTGCTTCAACGAAACCTGCAGTGTCGGGGACTCCCCGCTGAAGGCTCAGCACACCTTCGACCGAGCGGTCGCGGCGATCCTTGAGGAGGCGGAGGCGTCCGCACGCTGACCGTGTCCAGGCAGGCTCCTCGAGCACCGAGCGCTAGCACTAGCCCGCGCGCAGATGGGTGGCGAGCGCGCTCATGTCAGCCTCGCCGAACCCGGCGTCGATGGCCCGGCCGACCACCGCCTGATTGGTGGCGAGCTGGGACATCTGCGCCTCGACCCGTCCGGCCAGCTCGGCGGCCAGATCGAGGTCCTTGGCAACCAGGTCCAGGGCGAAGGCAACCGGGGTGTCCTCCGGGTGCTCGTACGCCTCGCGCTTGTAGAGGACGAAGGGGGCGGCCACCGCACTGCTGGCGATCACCTCGTAGGCGGCACTGCGCTCCACCCCGGCCTTCTCTGCCAGCACCAGGGCCTCGGCGAGGGCGATGTTGAGCGCGTGCACCATGCTGTTGACGACGAGCTTCATGGTGGCGCCGGTGCCGAGCGGGCCCAGGTGGATGACCCGACGGGCGAACGCCGCCAGGACGGGCTCCGCCTGGGCCAAGGCCTCCGCAGGTCCACCGACCATCACCAGCAGCTGCCCGGCCTCGACGGTGGCCACGCTGCCGGAGACCGGGGTGTCCAGCAGCGTCGCGCCCGCGGCGGCCACGCCGGCCCGAAGTCCCTGCAGGGTGGCAGGGTCGACAGTGCTGGTGTCGGCGACCACCGCGCCAGGTCGCAGGCCGGCGACCAGGCCCTCAGGCCCGAGATAGGCGGCCCGCACTGCTGCGTCGTCAGCGAGCGAGACGACCACCACGTCGGCCGTCGCCGCCGCCTCCTTCGGGGTGGCGGCCACACCGGCGCCATGCCGCTCGGCCAGCTGCCGGGCCCTCGCGGTCGTCCGGTTGTACACGACGACGTCGTGACCCGCGTCGGCCAGCCGTCCGACCATGGCCGCCCCCATCCGACCCGCCCCCACGACGGCGACCCTGCGACCACTCACGTGAGCAGCCAGCCGCTGTCGACGTAGAGCTGGATCCCGTTGGCCCCGCGGTTCTCCAGCAGGAAGTCGACAGCGCCGACGATGTCTTCCATGGACGCCAGCCGGCCGCCTGGGGTGCGTGACCGGTAGCCCTCGAGCACCGCATCGGGTTTGTCGGCCCAGAACGGGCTGTCCCCGATGATCCCCGGATGGACCGCGTTCACCCGGATCGGCGCCATCTCCAGAGCGAGGGCGTTGACCATGCCGACCACACCCCCGTTGACCGTCGCCACTGTCACCGAGCCCGGATAGGGGTGGTCCTTGGCGCGCCCGCCGAACATGACGATCGCGGACTCGTCGTGAAGCGCCGTCAGCAGCGCGTGCACCACCTCGGTGTAGCCGACGAGCTTGGTCGTCACCAACCGGACGGCTCGGTCGATGTCGTAGTCCTTGATGACGTTGTTGTCGCGCTCGATCGCCGAGATCACGAGGTAGTCCACGTGCTCGATGCCCGACAGGGCACCGGCGACGGTGTGGGGTTCGCTCAGGTCCACCGCGAGTCCGCTCACCGTTCCCGCCACGGAGGCTGCCACCTCGTCTGCGCGCGCCTTGCTCCGTCCGGTCAGGATGACCTCGTCCCCGAGGGTGGCTCGGTGTGTGACGATCTGAAGGCCGAGACCGCTGGTCCCACCGATGACGACGGTCTTCATGACGTCCCTCCGGTCAGCTGCTTCTGCAGGCTCAAGCGACGTCACCCGGCTCGAACCGGTACGAGGTCCCGTCGAAGATCGCCTCGACGGACCCATCGAGGATGAGATAGGCCTCCTCGAAGGGGTGGTCGTGAGCTCCGGCGAGCCCGTTGGGCTCGTACTGCACCATGAACATCGTAGTGAGCGCGGCCCCGAGGTCGGAGTCGACCATCATCTTCACGGTGATGCCGCTGTAGACCAGCAGGGCCGTGCGCATACTGGCCGACACGGCGAGCCGGTTCTGGGTCTGCTGGGTGGGGTCCATGTTGGCCGGGTCGACGTGCCCGTAGCGCCGAGTCCTCGGGTCCCTGACGTCTGGGTCCACCGGCTCGGTGAGGGGAACCTCGGGGACGAGCACGGTGTCCATGTCATGCTCCGGACGTGGCGTCGGGGCCGCCATCCGGGCGAAGGTCACCGGGGCGTCCGACTCGTTGCGCAGCCAGTGCGGGACGCCGATCGGGACAGCCCGTAGTCCCCCGGCCGCAACCGCGCCGCCTCGCCCGGGGTCTGCACGACCACCTCGCCCTCGAGCACGTACAGGCTCTCCTCGTAGGAGTGGACGTGCGCCGGGAGCGAGCCATCGGGGTCGAACCGGCCGAGCCCGAACCCGGTGTGCACGGCTGCGGTAGAGGCGTCGACGACCGACAGCCGGCGTACCCACTGGCGACCGACAGGGGGCCTGCCGCCGGGCCCAGGAGACCTTTGAGTCCCGGCGGCCGAGGTGATGCGTGGTCACTGAACCGGCCCCTCGAGCTGCGCTTCTTCAGCCTCTTCGAGTGCCTCGGCGTCCACAGCAGCCTGCGCCAGGATCTTGGCGTCGGCGGCTGCCTGAACCGGGTAGTCACGCGAGTCCTGCACCGCCGAGATCGCCTTGGCGACGTCGGCGAGAAGGCGGACGTCGCGCTTGCTGAACTCGCCGTCCACGATGACGTGCTCGACGTTGGACACGTCCGCCGACAGCGTCACCGCCGCTCATCGGCGGGATGGATGCCTCCGACGGGGCGTCCGCCGTCACCGGGACGACAACCGGGCTCCGACCTGGACGCCACCGGACAGCGCGCACCTGCCGGCGCTGCCGTGACACGGGCGGAGGGCGGGCCATAGCCGGCCGGTGCATCCCCTAGGGTGACCCTGCAGAGGGGAGCGCCGTGACCGAACCGGTGATCGAGGCCCAGGGCTTGTCCAAGTCGTACGGCTCGACGGTCGCGCTGCGAGGCCTGGATCTGCAGGTCACACCCGGCCAGGTGTTCGGCTTCCTCGGGCCCAACGGCGCGGGCAAGACGACGACGATCCGGATCCTGCTCGACCTCATCCGGCAGAACAGCGGCTCGGTGCGCGTGCTCGGGCTCGACCCGCGCAACGACGGGGTAGCACTGCGGCGACGCATCGGGTACCTGGAGGGCGACTTCGTCGTCGACGGGCGCCAGTCCGGGCACGAGTTGCTGACGTACCTGGGGAACCTCCGGGGCGGCGTGCCGGCTTCGCGGATCACCGAGCTGGCCCAGCGCCTGCGCCTCGACCTGCGACCCAAGATCAAGACGTTGTCGAAGGGCAACCGGCAGAAGGTGGGGCTGATCCAGGCCTTCATGCACGAGCCCGAGCTGCTCATCCTGGACGAGCCGACCGGCGGCCTCGACCCCTTCCTGCAGCAGGAGTTCGCTGCGATGGCCCGTGAGGTCGTCGCCGAGGGACGAACCGTGTTCATGTCCTCGCACGTGATGAGCGAGGTCCAGAAGACCGCCGACCGGGTCGGGATCATCCGCGACGGCCTCATGGCCAGCGTGGACGACGTCGAGCGCCTGCGGGAGTCCTCCATCCGGCACGTCGAGATCGTCTTCGCCGACCCGGTGCCCGCCGAGGAGTTCGCCGGCATCGAGGGCGTCAGCGACCTCAACGTCAGCGGCGAGGTGCTGCGCTGCCGGCTGGACGGCTCGGCCGACGCCCTGGTCAAGGCTGCGGCCACCCACACCGTGCTCAGCCTGACCAGCCAGGAGCCCGACCTCGAAGAGGTGTTCTTCCACCGGTACGAGAACGGTCCGGCGGGTCACCCCGCAAGCGGGGCGCAGTCGTGATCCGCTCGGTCTACGCCAAGTGGCTGTGGGACTCCCGACGCTCGCTGCTGGCCTGGACGCTGGGCATCCTGTTCGTCGGCTGCGGGTACGCCGCGTTCTGGCCCACGATCGACAACCCCGACATCGCCGAGCTGATCGCGAACTACCCCGAGGCGATTCTCGAGGCACTCAACTACACCAACATCACCACGCCCGACGGCTACCTCATGGCCACGGTGTACGGGCTGGTCGTGGCCGTGCTCATGCTGGTGTTCGCGATCGCCTCGGGCACCCGCATCATCGCGGGCGAGGAGGAGGCTGGGACGTTGGACGTCACGCTGTCCCACCCGGTGAGCCGCGCGTCGGTAGCCCTGCAGCGTGTGGCCGCCTTCGTGACCGCGGTTGTCGCGCTCGTCGCGGTGTTCTGGGTCGCCATGCTCGCCGTCGCCGGGCCCGCGTCGTTCGACAGCGTCTCCCCCGCCCGATTCGCCGCGATGCACCTGCACCTGGGCCTGTTCACGGTGGTGTTCGGCTGCCTGAGTTTCGCGGTAGGGGCCGCGACGGGGCGTCGGGCGCTGGCTCTGGCGGTCGGAGCCGTCGTCGGCGTCATCGCCTACGCGGCCAGTGGGATCATCCCGCAGGTCGAGGGCCTGGAGTGGGTGAAGGACTACTCGGCGTTCTTCTGGCTCACCGGCTCCGCACCGTTGACCAACGGCGCCGACCCCGCCCACGTCGGGATCATGCTCGGGTTGTCGGTCCTCTTCGTCGCCATCGGTACCGTCGGCCTGCAGCGCCGTGACCTGGCCGTCTGACCCCGGGCCCCGCCGCGGTAGGGACCGACCATGACATGGACGCCGGTGACGATCACCACCGAGGACGCGGATCTCCCGGGGGACCTCGCCGTGCCGCAGGGCTCTGCTCGGGTGGTGGTCTTCGCGCACGGAAGCGGAAGCAGCCGCCACAGCCCCCGTAACCGCGCTGTCGCCGAGCACCTCGTCCAGGCCGGTCTGGGCGTGCTGCTGTTCGACCTGCTCACCGGACGTGAGGGGGAGAACCGGCGACTCGTCTTCGACATCCCCTTCCTCGCGGGCCGACTGGTCGGGGCGACGCAGTGGCTGCTGACCACGTCACCGTGGGCGCACGGACCCGGGCATCGCTCGGTCGGCTACTTCGGCGCCAGCACCGGGGCGGGTGCAGCGCTGTGGGCAGCAGCCGACCCGTCTGTCGCCGCGTCCGTCGCCGCCGTGGTGTCGCGTGGGGGGCGACCCGATCTTGCCCAGGCGCGTCTGGGTCAGGTGCGCGCCCCGACGCTGCTCATCGTCGGGGGCCACGACCTGCAGGTGCTCGACCTCAACCGCCGCGCCCAGGCGTTGCTGCGCTGCGAGAACCACCTGGCCGTGGTGCCCGGAGCCACGCACCTGTTCGAGGAGCCGGGTGCTATGGAGCAGGTCGCCCACCTCGCCACCGACTGGTTCCGCGCCCACTGACGAGACCGACTGGGAGCCAGCGATGACGCATCCGCCTGCTGAGATCGCCACTGACGTCCACTGCCTCGGACCGTGGGGACGGACCCAGACCAACGTCTACCTCGTGCGCTCCGGGCCGTCCTGGGCACTCGTGGACGCCGGCTGGGAGGGCGACGCGGCGCGCATCGAGGCCGCCGTCGGGGCCGTGATGGGTCCCGACCGTCGCCCGGAGGTCATCCTGCTGACCCACGTGCACCCCGACCACTCCGGGTCGGCCGGGACGTTGGCACGCTCCTGGGGCTGCCCGGTGTACCTGGACGCCGGCGACCTGCCCAAGGCAGTCGGCGACTTCGCCGGGATGACGGCCAACGCCATGGTGCTCGACCGGTGGGTGATCCTGCCGCTGATGCGGGCGATGGGGACGCAGCGACGCGACGCGGTGCTGGCCCGATCGAGCATCGCCGACGTCGCCCGCACGTTCGAGCCGGGCACCGCTGTCCCGGGGCTGCCGGACTGGGAGCGGATACCGACCCCCGGACACACCCCTGGCCACGTGTCCTACTTCCGGCCTGCGGACCGCGCTCTGATCAGCGGTGATGCGCTGATGACCCTGCTGGTCAACTCCCCTGCCGGCCTCCTCGGTCGGCAGGGCCTGTCCGGGCCCCCGTGGTACACCACCTGGGACCGCCGGCGCGCCGCCACGTCGCTGGTGACGCTGGCGCGGCTGGAACCGTCCGTGCTGGCAGGCGGTCACGGCAGGCCGATGACCGGCCCCGCGACGGCGGGTGCGGTGCGGGCGTTCGTCGCCGCGGGCTGACCAGCCGTCCTCAGCGCTGCGACACGGTGGGCGCCCGCCCGATGAGGGAGTCGTCGTCGAGCGCGTCGAGCATCAGCCCCGCCAGGGCCTCGCGGCTGATCCAGGGACGCGGCTTGGGCTGCCCGTGGTAGCTGAGCACGACCTCGCCGGCATGCTCCCGGTCACGCAGCGCCGACGGACGCAGCGCCGTCCAGTCCAGCCCCGACTGTCGCAGCACCCGCTCGGAGTCCTCGTGGCCGCGGTAGGCGGCACCGATGCCGCTGTGGCGCACCAGCCAGGCGAAGCCGGGCGGCAGGTCGCCGGCGGAGTCACCGACACCGCCGGCGCTGATGACCACGATCCTGGAGATCCCCTGCTCTCGCATGAGCCGCGTCGCGTTGCCCATGCACGTCTGCATGAACTCGGGCGGGCTGGTCAACGGCGCCCATGGCCAGGCCGACGTCCGTGAGATCCCCAGCGCGCTGAGCATGGCGATGCAGCCGAGCATGGCTCGGCGCATGTCCGCCTCGCTCTGCGGGGTGCCCTCGACGACCTGCAGCCGCTCGGACCAGGCCTCGAGGCGGTCGCGTGAGCGGGCGAGGGCATGGACCGCGAAGCCCCGCGAGAGTGCCTGCCGGACCACCCGCCGTCCGGTGTTGCCGGTCCCGCCCAGCACGAGGATCGTCCGGGGTGCCTCAGGCGCCTGCTCCCCGGTGGGCGGCGTCAGCGCGGCGCGACCTCACCATGCAGCAGGGGGTCGGGCCGGCCCCAGGGGATCACCAGCACCGGGCAGGACCCCATCCTGATGCAGGCCAGGCTCACCGAGCCCAGCGCCGGGTTGCTGATGGAGGACATGCCGTGGCTCCCGAGCACGATCAGGTCCGCACCTCGGGTGGCGTCCACGAGCGTGACGATCGGGTCGCCCTCGACCACCTCGTAGGACACGACGGGTCGGTGGCGGCTCGCCTCGAGGCTGTCGACGACCATCGCGACCAGGGTCCGCTCGGCGTCCGCCCAGCGGGTGGCGCGCTCGGCCTCGTCCAGGTCCTTGGTGTTGACCGTCATGATGGCCTGCACGGTTGCTCCGCGCGCAGCGGCGTAGGGGAGTGCCCAGTCGAGGGCTCGACGTGACTGCTCGGACCCATCGACACCGACGACGACGAGCGCCATCGCGATCACCTCCGTGGGGATGAGTCCATGCTCACGCGGGAATCCCCAATGTTCTATCGGTCTTTCGGCCCTT
>CAYHHE010000051.1:0-21510 GCA_964356295.1 uncultured Actinomycetes bacterium
CCGACATCATCTTGATCTCGACCCCGGCCTTGAGCTTCTCCCAGATGCGCGGCACGGCGAAGAACAGCGTCGGCTGGACCTCTCGAAGGTTCGTGGTGACGGTCTCGATCGACTCAGCGAAGTGCACCACGACGCCGGCTCCGGCGTTGGACCAGGTGGTGATCGCCCGTTCGGCGACGTGGCAGAGCGGAAGGTAGGAGAGGATGACGTCCTCGGTGGTCGGTGGGGGCTGGTAGATCCCTCCGCCGCTGGCGATGACGTCGGTGGCGAACTCGACGTTGGCGTTGGTGAGCATCGCGCCCTTGGGTGGGCCCGTCGTCCCGGAGGTGTAGACGAGCGTGACCACATCCTCGGGCTTGGCCCGCGCGGCAAGGTCCTCGAGGGCGTCCGGGTGCTCCTCCTGGTGGAGGCGTCCCCGCTCGAGGAACTCCGTCCAGCTGATCAGCATGGGGTGGTGCATGGTGGCCACACCCCGCGGCTCGAGATAGACGATCCACTCCAGGTCGGGGCAGTTCCCCTGAACGGCGAGGGCCTTGTCGACCTGCTCCTGGTCCTCGGCGATGAGGATGCGGCTGCCGGAGTCGCGGAGGAGGTAGGAGACCTCTGCCGGGGGGTTGGTGGGGTAGAGGCCGACAGTGATGCCGCGCACGGCGATCGCGCCGAGGTCGGCGGACAGCCACTCGGGCCGGTTCTCCGAATGGATGGCCACCCGGTCGCCTGGCTCGATGCCCAGGGCCAGCAGCGCGTGGGCGGCCAGTGCCACGCTGTCGGCGTACTCGCGCCATTCGATGTCCTGCCAGATCCCGAGCCGCTTGACCCGCATCGCCACCAGGTCGGGGTGCTCGGCGGCACGCTCCTGGACGAGGGTGACCAGCGTCCGGGTTCGGGTGCCCCGCTGCGGGCTGACGGTCATGCGGGAGTCTCCTCGCCCAGGTAGGCCTTGATCACGGCAGGGTCGGACTGCACCTCGGCAGGGGTGCCGAGCGCGATGCGCTCGCCGAAGTCGAGCACCATGACGCGGTCGGCCAGGTCCATGACCAGGCCCATGTCGTGCTCGACGAGGATCATGCTGATGCCCAGCTCGGCGCGGATGTCGAGGATGAACCGGGCCATGTCCTCGGTCTCCTCGACGTTCATGCCGGCCACCGGCTCATCCAGCAGCAGAACGACAGGCTGCATCGCCAACGCGCGGCCCAGCTCCACGCGCTTCTTCACCCCGTAGGGCAGCATCCCGACGGGGAACGCGCGGTACGCCTCGATCTCCAGAAAGGCGATGAGCTCCTCCACCACGGCGCGGGTCTCGATCTCTGCCCGCTTCGCCGAACCGCGAAAGGCCAGTGCCGCCCCCAGGGAGTAGGACAGATGGTTGTGCCGCCCGAGCGCAAGGTTGTCCAGCACCGTGAGGTTGTCGAAGAGCGCGATGTTCTGGAACATGCGGGCCACCCCGAGCCGGGAGACCTTGTCCGGCGCCATCCGCACCAGCTCGGTCCCACGAAGGTCGATCGAGCCCTCCTGTGGCGCGTACACGCCGGAGATGCAGTTGAAGATGGAGGTCTTGCCGGCCCCGTTGGGGCCGATGATCGCGAAGAGCTCGTTCGCGGCGACGTGGAACGACACGCCGCCGAGCGCCCGGGTTCCGCCGAAGCTCAACGACAGGTCGGTCGCGCTGAGCACGGGCTCACCGGACTCCAAACGCTGCTCGGGACCGGCCAGGACGGCGGCCAGCGACGGGGTGGTGGTCATGTCAGCTCAACCATCTCTTGCGACGTCTGTAGTGCTTGACATTCCGGAACGAGGCCGACTCGTCTCCGCGCAGACCCAGGTAGAACTCGCGAATGTCCTCGTCCTCGCGCAGGTCAGCGGCGGGCTTGTCCATGACGATGCGACCTGTCTCCATGACGTAGCCGTGGCTGGCGATGGCCAGTGCCATGGCCGCGTTCTGCTCGACCAGCAGGACGGATGTCCCTTGCTCGTTGATGCTCACGATCAGGTCGCGGATCTGCTGGACGACCAACGGCGCCAGTCCCAACGAGGGCTCGTCGAGCAGCAGGTAACGGGGCTGCGCCATCAGCGCCCGCCCGATCGCGAGCATCTGCTGCTCGCCGCCGGAGAGGTAGCCGGCCACCTGCTTGCGGCGATCGGCCAGCACCGGGAACAGCGAGTACACCCGGTCCATGCCGTTCGCGATCTCTCCGCGACCCGCTGTGTGGCCTCCGATGCGCAAGTTCTCGTCGACGGTGAACTCGGCGAACACCCGGCGGCCCTCCATCACCTGACCGACCCCGGCAGCGACGGTGGCCGGAGTGTCCAGGGTGGAGATGGGCCGGCCGTCCAACGTCACCAAGCCCTTGGTGATCTTGCCGCGGTGGATGTCGAGGAGACCGGTGATGGCGCGCAGCACGGTGGTCTTGCCGGCGCCGTTGGCGCCGAGCAGGGCGACGACCTGGCCCTCCGGCACCTCCATGCTGACGCCCTTGAGGACGAGAACCACGTCCTCGTAGACGACCTCGAGGTTCTCGACGGTGAGCAACGCCCCCCCTTGGAGACCGAACTGTGATGTGACTAGGGACTCCTCATCCTTGCCCATCCACCCGCCCAACCGGAAGTATGCATAGCCAGCAGTGATCACTGCGAATGACAGGGAGGAGCGGAAGTGGTCAAGCGAGGACTCATACGAACCTTCGCCGTCCTGGGGTCGGGGGCTCTGGTGCTTGCGGCGTGCGGCGGTGACTCCGACGATGAGGCGGACGGCGCGACCGAGCCCACCGGCGAGGCAGCCGAGGAGATCATCATCGACGTCGGGGTGACCGAGGAGCCCTGCCCGGACGGGGTCAACCCGGACAACGGCTGCATCTACCTCGGCGCCATCTCCGACCTCAGCGAAGGCCCGTTCGCCACCTTCGGCCCTGAACTTGTCCGCGGGCACAAGGACTTCTGGGCGCGGGTCAACGCCGACGGCGGCATCAGCGGGTATGACATCGACGCCAGCGCGAACGTGGTGGACGCGAAGTACGACCCGCAGACCCACAGCCAGGTGTACCGGGAGATCGAGCCCAACATCCTGGCGCTGGCCGAGACGCTGGGCACGGCGCAGACTCAGGCGATCCTGGGGGACATGGAGGCCGACCAGGTGATCGGGGCGCCCTCGACGTGGTGGTCGGGCTGGGCGTTCGAGGAGGAGGACGCCGGACTCGTCGTCGAGGCGGGCTCCTCGTACTGCTTCCAGGCGCTGTCCGGCCTGGACTGGGTCGCCGAGAACCAGACCGCGCCGGCCTCGATCGCCGTCGTGGGGTTCCCTAACGACTACGGCAACGACTACGCCGGCGGATTCGAGGCCTGGGCCAGCGCCAACGACGTCGAGTTCGCTGGCTATGTCGAGACGGGGTCGAATGCCCAGGTCGGCAACCAGGATGCGGTCGTGGGGCAGATCCTGAGCCTGTCGCCGGATGTCGTCGGCCTGGCCGTGGGGCCGACCGAGACCGCCGAGATCGTGGGCAAGGCGGCCGCCCAGGGCTTCACCGGGCAGTTCCTCGGCGCCATCCCCACCTGGAACCCGGCGTTGCTGGCGTCGCCGTCCGGACCGGCGCTGGAGGCGCTCTACAGCCACGTGTCCACCGCCGAGCTGTACGGCGCGGACACCCCGGCGCATCAGGCGATGCTTGAGGCCCGGGGCGAGGACGACGTGCCGCCCAACGACGGCTACACGATCGGTTGGGTCATGCAGTACCCGCTCAAAGCCATCCTGGAGACCGCCGCGGCCAACGGGGACCTCACCCGTCAGGGTGTGCTGGACGCGATCGAGGGGACCGAGGTGGACTTCGAGGGAGCACTGCCCACCGTGACCCTCGGCGGCGACCCGAACGACTCCGCGGACCGCAGCGTCACCATCAACAAGGTCGATCCGGAGGCCGCACTCGGAGCGTCCGCCGTGGAGACCGCCTACGTCGGGCCGACCGCGGAGGAGTACGACTACAGCGCCCCCTGCGGGTGATCGTGAGGCGAGCAGCGACGCGCTGAGCAGGGGAGCGGGCCGGCACCCTCGGGTGCCGGCCCGCTCGCGCGTCTGCTGGACGCCATCGTCCGACGAATCGAGGGTCATGACCCTCGATTCGTCGGACGATGGCGGGGAGGGGCGACACAGAGGCGACGCTCAGGGGGTCACGGGCGCAGACGAGGCCATCTCGCGCAGCGCGGTCACCGTGCCCTCGAGCAGGACGTCGACGTCGGCGGCGTGGACCCCGTCCCCGGTGATGCCGAACCCGAGCGTGCCGTCGTGCGAGACGACGCCGACGGTGATCCGCACGGACGCGTCCACCGGGATGATCGGGTGGAGGTGCCTGAGCCGGCGGCCCATCACATAGAGCGGGAACTGCGCGCCCGGCACGTTGGTGACCAGCGTGTCGGCGAACCAGCCAGGCACCCAGGAGGCGTGAGCGATGACGGCCTGCTGAACCGGCCCGGGCACCAGGTGGTCGGCGAGCGAGACGAGCGCCGCGCCGATCATGGGAGTTCCGGCGTGCTTCTGCCAGGCCGTGGAGCGACTGATCCTCTCGACGCGCTCGTGCGAGGTCATCTCGGCGACGGGCAGTTCGACCCAGACGAGGCTGACCTGGTTGTTGGCCTGGTCGTCGATGTGGGGACGGGTCGACACAGGAACCGTGCAGCGCAGCGTGCGCCCCTGCGTCGGCTCACCTCGTCCCTGCAGCAGGGCTCGGAAGCCGGTCGCCACCGCGGCCAGCACCACGTCGTTGAGGCTGGCGCCGAGACGGCGTCGGGCCTGCTTGGCCAGGGCGAGGTCGACGGTGTCGAACACCCAACGGCGCCGATCCGACAGCGGCCCGGTCAGCGGACCCGGAGGCCGGGGGATCACGTCGGCCACGGCGTGGGCAGCCTCGGGGGAGTGCCGTACTGCCGAGGCGGCGCCGGTCAGCGCGTCCTCGACGGCCCGGCCGATGGGCCCGGGCAGGTGCTGCCGGCCGCCGCGCACCCCACTCGTGCGTGGCATCTCGCCGGCCAGCGAGGCATCAGCCAGCGTCGGGCCGCCGTCTGGCCGGGTGTCGAGGAAGTGGCCCATCACGGCCCGGGCACCGATGCCGTCGGCCACCGCGTGGTGCAAGCGCCACACGAACGCCCACTGCCCGTCACGGAGCCCCCGCACCGCCACCATCTCCCAGAGGGGAGCGGAACGGTCCATCGGCTGCTCCATGAGAGCGGAGACGAACGAGGCGAGATCGTCCGGGTGCGCGCCGACGCGCGCTGCGCGGACGTGACGGCCCAGGTCCGGCGTCCCACCGTTGCGCCACTCCGGGCGACTGACGGTGTGCGCGTCCAGCACCCAGCTGAGGCTGGCGACCTGGGGGAGCCGGTCGGCGACCATGGCCCGGACGTCGGACACCGAGGGAGCCGGCCCGTCCAGGACGCTGACCAGTCCCGTCGCGATGGGAGGCCCGCCACGCTCGAGCTCCAGCCACACGGAGTCCAGGGCGTGGAGTCGGGTCACGGCGCCAGTCCTCCCCGTCGCACGGTGGGCTGGGGGCCCACCCTAGGGCGTCCGGCCGGCGTTGCCGAGTGCGTCGGACCCTCGACCTGCGTGCTGGGGCCGAGCACCATGGAGGTATGCGCAGGGTGCGGGCGGTCGATGCCTACCGGGCATTCGCCGTCCTCACCGTCATCGTCGGGCACTGGTTGGCCTTCGCCCTGTCGGTGCAGGACGGCCGGCTCACAGGCACGAACCTGCTCGAGATATGGCCGCCTGCGCCGTGGCTTACCTGGCTCTTCCAGGTCATGCCCGTCTTCTTCCTCGTCGGTGGCTACGCCAACGCGGCGTCGTGGACCCGCCGCCGTGGCACGCTGACCCCCCTGGGGTGGATCGGGGCGCGGTTGTGGCGGCTGCTGCTGCCCACCTCGGTCCTGCTGGTCACGGTCACCGCGGCTGCGGTGGTGGCCCGGGCGGTTGGTGTGGACGAGACGATGCTCGACCTGGCGTTGACCATCGTGGGTCTGCCGCTGTGGTTCCTGGCCGTCTACGTCGCGGTCGTCCCGCTCACCGTGCTGCTGGTGGCGGGGCATGACCGGTGGGGGGCGTGGCTCCCGGTGGCGTTGCTCGGCAGTGCCGTGGTCGTCGACGCGCTCTTCGTGCACCTCGGTGTCCCGCTGGTGGGCTACCTGAACTACGCGTTGTTCTGGATCGGCGTCTACTGCCTGGGCATCGCCTGGCGAAGCGGGGCGATACCGGGGCGTGCGTGGGTGCCCGCCGCTCTGGCCTTCGGCGGGTTTGCCGCGCTGGTGCTCCTGGTCGCCCTCGGCCCCTACCCGGTGAGCATGGTGGGCGCTGCGGGGGAGCGGGTGCAGAACAACGGACCCCCATCCGCGGCCCTGGTGGCGCTGGCTCTGACCCAGACCGGCATCGTGCTCCTGCTGCGGGAGCGTGTGGAGCGGTGGTGCTCGGTACCGGCGGTCTGGCGTGGGGTGGTGACGGTGAACCTGGTGGCGATGAGCCTGTACCTGTGGCACATGGTCGCAGGCGTCCTTGCGGCTCTCCTGTCATGGCAGGTCGGTCTCGTCGCCGCGGCCGCCCCGGCATCGCCGGGGTGGTGGGCGTGGCGACCGCTGTGGTATGCGATGTGCGCGCTGATCCTGGCCGCGCTGGTCACGCTGGTTCGCCGCTTCGAGCGGCCGATCGAGTCGCGGGCCGGGACGCCCCCGAGCACACCGCTGCGCGTCATGGTCACGGTGGTCGGTGTGCTGGGGGCCTGTGCCGGGATGGTGCAGCTGACGGTGAGCGGCCTCGGGGCAGGCCCGGCCGGGCTTCCGCTGCTCGGGCTGGCCGGCTTCGTCCTGGGGACAGCGGCGCTGGTGTGGAGCACCGGCGTGCGGCACGCGTCATCGCGGGCCGCGTCGGCGACCCGGCCGCTACCGTGAGTGCGTGATCAGCGCCGCGGAGTCGCGTGGCCTGCTCCCGGCGGGGACGTATGCCGACATCGCGGAGGAGGTTGCGCGCCTGATCGAGCTGGTCGGGATCACGATCTTGGCTACGGCAGGGATCGTCACGGCGATCGGGGCGCTGCGGCACTTCGGGACAGGCACGGACGCGTACGAACGGGCGCGCAGGACCTTCGGCCGTGGCCTGCTGCTGTCACTGGAGGTGCTCGTCGCGGCTGACGTGGTCCAGACCGTCGCGGTCGACCTCACCCTTGAGAGCATCGCGACTCTCGGGCTGCTGGTCCTGGTCCGCACGGTACTGAGCTTCTCGCTGTCGGCTGAGCTGGAGGGCATCGTGCCCTGGCGGCGTGCGGAGTTCGAGGCACGACGGGCGTCCCAGGCGGCTGCCGGGGACACGGCGGCGTCGGCTACACCACCACCGTCCACGGCTGGACCCGACGCGCGGTGACCAACCCGGCGGCCACGTAGGGGTCGGCGTCCGCGAACGCCTCGACGACGTGCGGGTCGACCTCGGAGAAGACGAAGACGGCACCGGTCGGGGGTGACCCGACGGCTCCCACGTTGAGCAGGTCGCCGCGCTCCTTGGCCGCGCGCGCGTGCTCGAGGTGCGCAGGGCGGTACGGGTCGCGTCGTTCCAGGATGTCCGCGACGTAGTCGTAGGACAGCAGCAGGTAGCTGCCCGGGTGGAGTGTGGCGGTGGTCATGCGCTCATGCTCACACACCGACGCTAGGCTTATCAGAGTTGTCCGCCCCCGGCCGTGGAGGTCTGCGTGTCTGCCGCCCCATCTCGACGAGACGACCTAGGTCGACTGATCTTGATGTCCGCAGCTGAGATCGACGAGTTGCCCTGGAGGCAGCTGGGGGAGAGCCCCGGCGTGACCTACAAGGTGCTGTGGCGCTCCGGCGACGTCTACCTCGGCACGTTGCGCCTCGAGCCTGGTGCGGTCGAGCCGGAGCGCGTCCACCATGGGGCGCACATCCACTTCCTCGTGACGCAGGGGTCGGCACGGATCGTCGACCGGATGCTGGAGGCCGGGTCCTACGCCTACATCCCTCCGGGGGTTCCGCACGAGGTGGCCGCCTCCGACGAGGGCTGCACGCTGTTCTACACCTACCGTCCTTTCGAGATCCCTCCTGGTCCGCCCGGCTCACCGCTGGACGAGGACTGGGGCGCGGCCGGCTGAGGGTCAGGAGGGCGCCGCGTCGAAGGGCGGGGTGGCACCCGTCCGAACGGCGCGGCGACGTCGAGTCTCCTTCTCCAGCACGGCGGCGAGGGGCGCCACGAGCGCCAGGACGAGCGTGCCCAACCACTGCAGCGCGGTGAGACCGGTGGTGTCCAGCCACCGTTGCAGCAGCGGGACCTCCACCGACAGCACGACGAGCAGCACCCCGCACCCGATCCAGCCGAGGTAGGGGAAGGTCGGGCGCCCGCCGGAGCGGCCGGGGTCGCGGCGTGCCACCCACCCCAACCCCAGCGCCGCCAGCGCCGAGACGGCGAATGCCATGGTCATCGATACCGATGGGCCGTCGACCTGGGGTTGGTCAGGTCCGGAGACGAGCGGGAGTGTGGCAGCCAGCGCCAGCAGCAGCCCCATGACCGCCCAGCGCAGAACCGTCCCACGGTTGACCATCCGCGCGCCGCGGCCACGCGGCGGCAGCGTCATGATCCCCGGGTCTGTGCCGTCGCAGCTGATGGCGATGACGGGGAACACAGCGACGACGACGTTGACGAACAGCAGCATGGCGGGTGTCAGGGCGACGCCGCTGTTGATGTTGAAGACCGTGGCGATGATCATCAGCATCAGCACGCCGAACGAGCCTTGCAGCTGGTGGCGGAGGCAGGCGCTGATCTTGCCGTGGATGCCGCGACCCAGCTCGACGGCATGGACCAGCGTGGCGAAGGAGTCGTCGGTGAGGATCACCGTGGCCGCCTGCCTGGACACCTGGCTGCCCGAGCCCATGGCCACACCGATGTCGGCCCTCTTCAGCGCCGCCGCGTCGTTGACCGCGTCCCCGGTCATGGCCACGACCAAGCCATCGCGTTGCATGAGGTCGACCAGGCGGAGCTTGTCCTGCGGCGCGAGCCGGCTGAACACGTGCAGGTACGGGATCCGTTGCAGCAAGACCTCGTCGCTGGTCCGCTCGAGCTCTGCGCCGGTGATCGTCCCTTCGGCGAGCCCGAGGCCGTCGGCGATGGCGCGGGCGGTCATCGCGTGGTCGGCGGTGATCATCCGGACGTCGATCCCTGCCTGCAACGCGGTGGCCACTGCCGCCTTCGCCGAGGGTCGCAGCGGGTCGATGATGCCGACCAGACAGACGAACGTCAGGTCGCCGACGTACGACGAGGGGTCCGCCCGTACCGCGTCCTGCACGGCCTCCGGCAGCCACCGCAGCGCGAACGACAGCACCCGCAGCCCTCGTTCGGACAGCGCCCGGTCGGCTGCCTGGACCTCACCCCGCACCTGCTCGACCGGGACGACCCGGCCGTGCCACAGGGCGTAGGCGCATCGGTCGAGCACGACGTCCGGAGCCCCCTTGACCGCCTCCGCCAACCGGTCGGTCTCTCGCCGCGGCGCGAGGTGGAAGGTCGCCCTGAGCTCATCGGCGGAGTCGAAGGGCACTTCGGCAACCCGGGGGTACTGACGGCGGGTCTCCTGCGCATCGACCCCGATCTTGGCTGCCAGCACCACGAGCGCCGCCTCGATCGGGTTCCCGACCACCGCACCGTCGTCGGAGACGGTGGCATCGCTGCACAGGGTGAGCCCCAGAGCCAGCGGAGTGAAGTCAGGCGCTGCCTCGCCGGCGATGCGCAGCACGGCACCGGACTTGCCGTAGCCCGTTCCTTCGATCGTGAACCACTGCCCGGCAGTGAACACCGACGTCGCCGTCATCTCGTTGAGCGTCAGGATGCCGGTCATGTCGCTGTTGATGGCGCTCGTCGACCCGAGGGTCTCGACGTCGGGGAGGTTCATGACCACGGCCTTGGCATCGGCGAGCCGCCGGGCCCCCGAGGAGAGCATCACCTGCACGAAGGTGGGCAGACCGGGCGGGATGGCAGCGATCGCCGTGCACACCGCGATCAGCACGAGCGTGTCGAGCCCCAGGCCGCGCACCCAGCCCACCACCACGATCACCGGGACGGCCAGCCAGGAGAGCATCCCCAGCCACGTCGTGACGCTGTCGAGTTCCTGCTTCAGTGGCGACTTGGCTCGCTCGACCGCGGTGAGCAAACCGGCGATCCTGCCCATCTCTGTGGTCGTGCCGGTCGCGGTCACCAGCAGGGCGGCAGCGCCGCGAGTCACCGACGTGTTCTGGAACAGCATGTTGCTCCGGTCGCCCAGGGGAACCTCCTCGTTGGGCAGAGTCGAGGCGTCCTTGGCGACTGGGAAGCTCTGCCCGGTGAGGACCGACTCGATCACCTCGAGCCTGGCCGAGGAGGCGATCCGGCCGTCGGCAGGGACAAGGTCACCAGCCGCCAGCATCACCAGGTCACCCGGCACGACGTCCATCGCGTCGAGCTGCGCGACGGATCCGTCGCGCAGCACCTTCGCCGTCGGGACCTGGAGCCGGGCCAGCGCCTGGACGCCGGCCTTCGCCTTACGCTCCTCGTTGGTGCCCACCACCACGTTGAGCAGCCAGAGCACAGCGACCAGCAGGCCGGTGATGCTCTCCCCGACCAGCATGCTCACGAAGGCGACCACGAGCAGCATCAGGTTCATCGGGTCACCGAGCTCGGCCACGGCGATGGCCCGGATGTTCGGCGAGGGTTGTCGCGGGATGGAGTTGGAGCCGCATTCCTTGAGCCGCCTGGCCGCCTCCGCGCCACTCAACCCGATAGCCGGGTCGGACCTCAGCAGCCTGGCGGCGTCCTCGACGTTGACGGCGTACCAGGCGCGGTTCCTCGATGGAGGCAGCATGGTCGTCGTCATGGCGTGCTCCGCAGTCACGGTGTGTCGCGGGCAGCGTACGCGGCCGATCAGGCGGTAGCCGCGACGCGTTGCTCGAGGCGGCGGGCCATGGCGACCACCGCGGGGATCAGCACCAGGCAGATCCCGACCGACACCGCGAGCTCGAGGAGGTGGTCGGTGAACGTGGTGCCCATCACCGACATCTCGTAGATCGGCTGCAGGAAGTAGTAGGTCGGGAACAGCGCGGCGATCCACTGCGGGAGGTTCGGAAACAGCGTGAACAGGACTGGCGCCACGACCAGGATCCCCCCGCCCTTGACAGCGGTGAACAGCGTGTTCCCGTCCTTGGCCCAGCAGCCCAGCACCAGCCCGACCTCGGCCATCATCACCGCTCCTACCAGCAGGAACAGCAGCAGCCCCAGGGCCTCGCCGGCGAACGCCTGGTTGATCGCGAGTGCCACCGCACCCATCAGGATCCCCAGCAGCACACCCAGGGCCGCCTTGGCGGTGAGCACCTCCGACATGCGCACGGGGGTGATGAGCATGGCATCCAGCGTGCGGTGCTCGCGTTCCTCCACCAGCGAGGACGCCGGGAGGAACAGCGAGGCGATGACGACCGAGTACATCACCACCAGCGGCAGCAGCCGGTCCTCGACCGGCACCCACGACTCGTCGCCGACCGTGGTGACGACGACCTCCACTGGGGGCCGCTGACCCGCAACGCCCCGGATCTCCTCGAGCGCCGTCACTCCCAGGATCAGCCGGGTGGACGCCAGGCTCTCCCCGGACACGGCGAGCTCCAGCGCCACCGGAGCGCCCGAGGCCAGCTGCTCGTCGATGCCCTCCGGCAGCACCAGACCCGCGTCGTAGTCGTGGGCCTCCACCGCCGCCAGCATCGCTGCCTCGTCATCGAGCACGACCACCTCGAGGCCCTCGGCCGACAGCAGGGCCTGGGTCACCTGAGAGGAGCCCTCGTCCACCACGGCCAGCCGTGGCGGCGGGGCGAACAGGTCGCCGAAGACCGCGGTGATCAGCAGCGTGAGCACGACCGGCAGCAGAATCGCCCACAGGAAGATCGGCGATCGTGGTCCCAGCCTGAGGTCCTTGGCCAGCACGTGGCCGGTGCGGCTGACGCTCCGTGGGGCTGTCACAGCCGTCCCACCCTTCGACCCAGGATCAGCCACCCGCCGGCGAAGGCGACCGCCGTCCAGCCGGTGAGCATGAGCAGCTCGGGCGCCACCTGCGCCCAGCCGGCGCCCTCCGCGGACACCTCGACGACAGTCTGGACGAACCCGTAGGACGGCAGCGCCTGGACCCAGCCGGCGGCGGTCCCCGGGAACAGCGCCGCGAAGGCAGGCACGAGCAGCGGAACCATCGCCAGCACCGAGAGGAAGAGCACGCTCATGAAGTCCTTCGCGAACGTGCCGATGAGCATGCCGACGCCGGTGACCAGCGCCGCAGCGAGCAGCAGGGTCAGCAGCATGATCGGGGCACCGGTGGCGAACCCACCGATGAGCAGCATGATCACCGCTGCCTCGGTGAACGCGATGCCGGTGCCCAGCAGGCCTTTGGCAGCCAGGAAGTCCGCCCGCGTGGCCGGGGTGATCAGCACCGCCGTCACGGTGCGCTGCTGGATCTCGCTGGCCACCAGGGTGGCCAGCGCGAACGTCTCGACGATCAGCACGAAGAACGCGAGCAGCGGACGCAGCTGCTCCCGCAGCGACACCTGGTCGCCCACCCGGTCCTGGCCCAGCACGACCGGCTCGCCGAGGAGCTGGTCGGGGCCCGGCTCTCCCACGAGTACCAAGGCCAGCTCGGACACCACGGCGGACAGCGCCGACTCCACCTCCGGCGGGACGTCAGCGGTGACCAGCAGGATGACCTGGGAGTCCTGGCCGGCGGACGTGGCCGCCACGAAGTCCGGCGGGAACACCAGACCGGCAACCAGGTTCTCCTCGCCGCTCAGCAGCGCGTCCTCGAGGGAGTCCCGGGTGGGGTACTCGACCAGCCCCAGGCCCTCGGAGTCGGCCCCGAGGGCCTCCACCAGTGGATCCAGCCCCCGCTGGACGACGCCGACCTGCAGCGTCTCGTCCACGGTTGCCGGCAGCAGCCAGAAGAACACCGGGTACAGCACGACGGCCAGCGCGGTCATGGCGAGGAAGAACCGGTCCGTGCGGAACTCCCGCGCATCCTTGCCCAGGATCGCACCGACGACGGCGGCGTTCACGTGTCCAGACCCCGTCCGGCGAAGTGGACGAAGATGTCCTCGAGGGTGGCCTCCGCGCTGTGCACGGTCAGCACATCGCCCGCGGCGAGTGCGTGGCGGACCTCGTCCAAGGCTGCGTCGTCCAACGCCACGACCTGCTCGGTGACCCCGGCGTCCCCGTCGCGGGTACGGATCCGCAGGGAGCGGCTGCCATGGCGCAGCTTGAGCTGCTCCGGGGTGTCCAGCGCCAGGACCCGGCCCTCGTTCAGGAACGCGACCCGGTCAGAGAGCTCGTCGGCCTCCATCATGTCGTGCGTGGTCAGCAGCACTGCGGCCCCGCGGGCGGCCTCGGCGCGGATGAGATCGCGGATGCGCCTCGCGGAGACCGGGTCCAGGCCGTCGGTCGGCTCGTCCAGGAACAGCACGTCCGGGGAGTTGACCAGGGTCCGGGCCATCATCAGCCGCTGGCGCATCCCCTTGGAGAAGTCGGCAACCCGGTCGTTGGCCCGCTCGGCAAGCCCGACCCGGTCCAGCAATGGCTCGGGGTCGAAGCCCTTCATGCCGAAGAGGCGGGCGAAGAACCGCAGGTTCTGCGTCGCGCTCATGGTGAGGTAGAGGTTCTTCTCCTCGAAGCACACGCCGATGCGCCGCTGGATCTCGGTGCGCTCGGCAGGCATCGGCATCCCGAGGATCTCGATGCTTCCGGCGTCCGGGATGAGTTGACCGGTCAGCATCTTGATCGTGGTCGACTTCCCAGCCCCGTTGGGGCCGAGGAACCCCAGGATCTCCCCGGCGGGCACCTCGACGTCGACGCCGTCCACAGCGACCTGGTCGCCGTAGGAGTAGTGCAGGTCCGAAGCCATGATCGCTGCGGTCATGCGTCCTCCTGTCCGCTGCCCGGACCCATGCTCTGCGTGGCCGGGCGCGGTGCCTAGGGCCGAAGGACGTATCGGTGTGACAGGCTGGGGAGGTGGCCGTGGACGAGGCCCGCCGATCGGCGCGGCGACGCTGGCGGACGATCTGGGCGCGCTCGAACCAGCGACATCGAGCGACCGGCGGGGGGGAGAGCTGGCCGAGCGTCCCCACCGCGGACGGTGTCGGCACCCCGGCCCTTCACGGCGCTGATCCCGCGGTGGGAGCCGTCCACCCCACTCCCGACGAGCTCGTTCCCACCGGCGTCCGCTACGCGGCCGCGTGGTCGTGGCGGATCCTCATGATCGCCGCAGCGGTGGCCCTGCTCGGTTGGGTGGCCTGGCAGCTTCGCGTCGTGACGTTCCCGCTGGTTGTCGCGGTGCTGCTGGCTGCCCTGCTGGCCCCGACGGTCTGGCGGCTGGAGGGGATGGGGTGGCGGCGAGGAGCGGCCGCCGGAACCGTGCTGGCCAGCTTCCTGGTGCTGGTCGTCGGCGTCCTCACCGTCGTCGGGCAGCAGGTCGGGGGTCAGTTCGGCCAGGTGGCCGACGAGGCTACGCGGGCGATCGAGGAGATCCAGGCCTGGCTGGCGGACGGACCGCTGCACCTGAGCGAGCAGCAGATCACCGATCTGATCGACCAGGTGAGCGCCGCTCTTTCGTCGAATCAGGACCGCATCGCCGCCGGGGCACTGTCCACGGCGAGCGCGGCGGCCGAGGTCTTCGCCGGCGTCGCGATCGCCATGTTCGCTCTGTTCTTCTTCCTCTTCGACGGCGCCAGGATCTGGCGCTGGTGCCTCGCGCTCGTACCGCGCTCGTTCCGCACCGACGCGGACAATGCCGGCAGGCTCGCCTTCGGCACGCTCATCGCGTACGTGCGCAGCACGGTGCTCGTGGCCACGCTCGACGGCGTGTTCGTCACCGTCTGGCTGCTCGTGCTGTCTGTGCCGCTCGCGCTGCCGCTCGGTGTCCTGGTGTTCTTCGGTGCCTTCATCCCGCTCGTCGGTGCGTTCATCTCGGGCGCCCTGGCCGTTCTGGTCGCGTTCGTCACCCAGGGGCCGATCGTCGCATTGATGGTGCTGGCGGGGATCATCGCCGTCCAGCAGATCGAGGCGCACCTGTTCGCGCCGCTGGTGATGGGTCGCATGGTGCGCGTCCACCCGCTGGCGATCGTGCTGGCGATCTCCGCGGGAGCGGTGGTGTTCGGCTTGATCGGAGCGATCGTGGCGGTGCCTATCGTCGCGGTCATCCATACCGTGTCGAGCTACCTCGCCTCCCGATGGCCCGAGGACACCGCCAGCGACGACACCGGGGTGTCGTCGACACCTGCGACGGATTCTGCGGATGCCGAGCTCACCCCGACAGCCACGCCGGGGTTGGTACCCGCGGCAGCCGAGGAGGCTGCGCCGGAGTAGCGTCGTCCCGCACGCGACAGCGGCGGAGGAGCGAGGGATGGCTGACTGGTTCGGGGTCCGCTGTGTGTTCCACGATCTGGAGGGCACCTACGAGGAGCGGATCACCCTGTGGCAGGCCGACTCGTTCGACGAGGCCGTCCTGCTGGCCGAGGCGGAGGCGACCGAGTACGCCTCCGACATCGGCGCGAGCTTCCTCGGCTTCGCCCAGGCCTACCTCATGCCGGACGAGCCGGGTCACGGCGCCGAGGCCTTCTCGTTGCTGCGCGACAGCGACCTCGATCCCGAGGAGTACTTGGACGCGTTCTTCGACACCGGCGCGGAGCGGGAAGCGTCGATCGACGAGGACGACGAGGACGACGAGGACGACGAGGACGACGACGAGGACGACGACGACGACGACGAGGACGACGACGAGGACGACGACGACGATCCGGCCCTGCGTCCGAAGGACTGAGGGGCATAGCCCTCCCGGCTTCGGACGCAGCGGCGGTCTCAGGCGCGCAGCGCAGCCTCTGCGGCCTCGTGCAGGACGCCGTTGGTCGCCATCGCGCTCCCGCCGAAGGGTCCGGGCCGCCCGTCCAGGTCGGTGAACCAGCCGCCGGCCTCCACGACGATCGGGACGAGCGCGGCCATGTCGTGCACCGCCAGCTCGGGCTCGGTCGCGATGTCGCAGGCACCCTCGGCAACAAGCATGTAGGACCAGAAGTCGCCGAAGGCCCGGCTGCGCCAGCACCGGTCCAGCAGTCGGTCGATGTGCTCGGGACGTCCCGACCATCCGCCCCGGGACGAGTAGGTCACGAACGCGTCGTCGAGAGCGTCCACCGCCGAGACACGGCAGCGACGAGGCGCTGCGGCCAGGGCCCGAGTCCAGGCGCCCTGCCCGATGGCCGCCCACCAGCGCCTGCCCAGTGCCGGGGCGCTGACGACGCCGACGGGCACCACCTCCCCGTCGACCAGCCCGATGAGAGTGGCCCACACCGGGACGCCGCGGAGGAAGTTCTTGGTCCCGTCGATCGGGTCGAGCACCCACGTCCGGCCCTCGATCCGACCGCCCTGCTCCTCGCCGAGGACCGCGTCGCCCGGGCGATGCTCCTCCAGGATGGCGCGCATCCGGCGCTCGACCTCACGGTCGGCGTCGGTGACCGGCGTGTCGTCCGGCTTGGTGCTGACCTGCAGGTCGGCTGCCAGGAAGCGCTCCATGGTGAGCCGGTCGGCGACATCGGCCAGGGCGAGTGCCAGGGCGAGGTCGTCGGCCGGGCTGCGGGTAGGGGCCGGATCGTCCCGGGGGATGGGCACGGCTGGCGAGCCTAGCCAGCGCCGATGCGGGTGGAAGCAGGCATACTCGCCGCCGTGTGGGACTCCGTGCTCGGCCTGCCGCTGCACCCGTTGGTCGTGCATGCCGTCGTGGTGCTCGTCCCGCTGGTGGCCGTGGGCATGGTCGTGTCGGTCCTGCGCCCCACGTGGGCCGAGCGGCTACGGGTCGTGCTGGGCGCGTTGTCGCTGGCTGCGGCCGCGGCCGGGGTGGCGGCTCGAACCACGGGCCAGAGCCTGCTGAGCCGGGTGCCGGGCAGCCCGGAGGCCGCCCGGCATGCTGAGCTGTCGGACTCGCTGGCCCTGTTCCTGCTCGGTCTGGCCGGACTCGTCGTGGGTTGGGCATGGGCGGGGAGCCGGGGGAGACCGACGCGGGCGCTTGGTCTGGTGGCCGCTGCAGGGGCGATCGTCGCGACCGGGTGGACGATGCTGGCCGGGCACTCCGGAGCTCAGTCCGTGTGGGGCGACGTGCTCTAGCCCTCGCTCCAGTCGGTGGTGGGCTGGGTCACTGCCGAGGACGGCGGACCGCCGCCGCTGGGCTCCTCGGCGGCGTCGCGGGCGGCCAGCAGCCGCCGCAGGGAGTCAAGACGAGCGGGGCTGGCGTGGCCGTCGGCGACCCACGCGTCCAGCCCGCAGGTCGCGTCGCGGTGGTCGCAGCCACGGGGGCAGCGCGCGGTGCCGGTGTCCAGGTCCGGGAAGGCATGCAGCACGCGGGCCAGGTCGACGTGAGCCAGGCCGAACGAGCGGACCCCGGGCGTGTCGATCACCCAGCCCCCGTCCGGAAGCGGCAGGGCGAGCGCTGAGCTCGAGGTGTGTCGCCCCCGTCCGGTGACCGGGTTGACCCCGCCCACGGCGCGCTCGGCCTCCGGTACCAGCGCGTTGACCAGGGTGGACTTGCCCACACCACTCGGTCCGACCAGAACCGTGCGGTGCCCGGTCAGGGCGGAACGCAGCGGCGCCCAGTCGCCGTCGCGTCGGACGGCGACGACACGGACGTCGAGGCTCTGGTAGGCCGCGACCAGGGCGTCCTGGGACGCGAGATCGGTCTTGGTGACCACCAGGAGCGGCTGCAGCCCGCCGTCGTACGCCGCGACCAGGCATCGGTCGATCAGCCGCGGCCGCGGCTCGGGGTCGGTGGCCGAGGTCACGATCCCCAGCTGGTCGGCGTTGGCGACGATGACCCGCTCCTCCGGGTCGGAGTCGTCGGCGGTACGGCGCAGCGACGTCCTGCGCGGCTCGACTCGGACCAATCGCGCCAGCGTCCCGGGTTCTCCGCTGACGTCCCCGACCAGCGCCACCAGATCACCTACGACGACACCTCCTCGGCGCAGCTCGCGCGCCCGAACTGCGCTCACCTCCACGCCGGACGAGGGGTCGTCGGTCTCGAGTCGACAGCTGTAGCGCCCACGGTCGACTCCGGTCACGCGGGCGAGGGCGGCGTCCTCGTGGCCGGGCCGCCGCTTGCTGCGTGGCCGGGAGCCGCGACCGGACGCACGCCCCCGAAAGTCGTCCTGGATGTCCTCGTAGTCCCTCGCGGATCGGCTGCTCATCCGAGCATGGCCTGCCAGAGAGCCGGGAAGAACGGGAACGTCTTGGTGGTCACCGAGATGTCGTCCACCCGGACTCCCGGGACGGCGAGCCCGACCACCGCGGCGAAGGTGGCCATCCGATGGTCGCCGTCGGTGGCCACCACTCCTTCGTGCAAGCGCCCGGGTGCGATGCGCAGCCCGTCGTCGGTCTGCTCCGCTCGGGCCCCCAGCGTGCGAAGCGCGGCTGTCAGAGATGCCAGCCGGTCCGTCTCGTGACCTCTCAGATGCGCGACCCCGGTGATCGTGGTGGGGCCGTCAGCCAGTGCGGCCAGAGCCGCGACGGTCGGGACGAGCTCACCGACGTCGGAGAGGTCGACGCAGCCCAGCCCGCGCGGCTGCCCGTCACCGACCACGCTGGCCCCGTCCCTGTCCACCTCCACAGAGGCACCGAAACGGGTGAGCAGATCCAGCAATCGGCGCCCGGGCTGAGTGGTCTGGCTCGGCCACCCCGGCACCTGCACGCGTCCGCCGGTGACCAGTGCGGCGGCCAGGAACGGCGCGGCGTTCGACAGGTCCGGCTCGATGGTCACCTCCCCACCGCGGGGGACCGCAGCCGGCACCTGCCAGGCCGCTGTGCCCAGCGCACCGGCATCCACCCCGCGGGCGCGAAGTGCCTGCAGGGTCATGGTGATGTGCGGTGCGCTGGGGGGCGCGTCGGTCGCCTCGAGTCGCAGCCCCAGGTCGAACCGGCAGCCGGCCAGCAGCAGCCCGGAGACGAACTGGCTGGACTCGGTCGCGTCGACGACCACCGACCCACCGCGGACCGCGCCGAGGCCTCGGACGGTGAACGGGAGCGTGGCGGCACCCAGAGGTCGCACCTGAACGCCCAGCGCCCGCAGCGCGTCCAGCAGGCCCCGCATCGGACGCTCGCGCGCCCTCGGGTCACCGTCGAAGGCGACCACGGCGCGGCCCAAGGCGGCGACGGGGGGGACGAAACGCATGACGGTGCCGGACAGGCCGCAGTCCACGGTCGAGCCGCCGTCCGTGGATCCCGGCACGACCCGCCAGGGCCCCTCGTCCGGTGTGCTGACTGCGGCCCCGAGCGCACCGAGCGCGCGCGCCATGAGCAACGGGTCACGGGCGACGAGCGGGTTGTGCACGGTGGTGGGTTCGTCCGCGAGCGCGGCCAGCACCAGCGCGCGCGCCATGAGCGACTTCGAGGCAGGCAGCGAAACGCTCGCCTCGATCGGTCCTGCCGCGGTCGGGGCGGGCCAGGAGCGGGTGCCGGTCACGGGCACCAGTGTCCCGCAACGGTAGTCCTTGCCAGAATCGATGCCATGTGTGGTCGCTATGCCTCCAGCCGATCCCCGGAGGACCTGGTCGAGGAGTTCGAGGTCGAGCGGGTCGAGGTGGAGCGCGTGCTCGACCCGGACTTCAACGTCGCGCCGTCGAAGCAGGTGTATGCGATCCTCACCCGGGCGCACCGGGACGAGGAGATCCCGCATCGTTCACTGCGCCTGCTGACCTGGGGCCTGGTGCCGTCCTGGGCGAAGGACCCGTCGATCGGGAACCGGATGATCAACGCACGCCTGGAGACTGCGGCGCAGAAGCCAGCGTTTCGGCGTGCGTTCGCGCGGCGACGATGCCTGGTACCCGCCGACGGCTACTACGAGTGGTATACCCCGCAGGCCTCGCCCACCGGTGGCAGGCCACGCAAGCAGCCGTTCTACATCCACCGCACCGATGGACGGTCGCTGGCACTGGCCGGCCTGTACGAGTTCTGGAAGCCCACCGACGCCGACCCCGACGACCCGGCGTCCTGGCTCACCACCATGACACTTCTGACCACGACTGCGCCGGACGACACCGGACGCATCCATGACCGCGCCCCGCTGATGATCGACCGCGAGCACTGGGCGGCGTGGCTGGACCCCGCCACGACCGACCCGGGCCAGGTCATGAGGCTGCTGACCCCGGCTGCACCCGGCCCGTTGGAGGCCTATCCGGTCAGCACCGCGGTGAACAACGTGCGCAACAACGGACCTGGTCTTGTCGACCCGCTGCCCCCGGACGACGTGCTCGTGCCGGCGTGACACCAGTGCGGACATGACCCGGGTGTGGGACGTCCCCACCAGCCGAGGGGTGGCACGCGTCCACCTCGACCAAGCCGAGCAGCCGAGATGCCGACTCGTCCTCGGCCACGGAGCCGGCGGAGGGGTGGCCGCACCCGATCTTGTGGCGCTGGCGGAACGACTGCCCACTCTCGGTGTGGCCGTCTGGAGGGTGGAGCAACCGTGGCTGGTGGCTGGCAAGCGAATCGCCACCTCCCCGTCAGTCCTGGACGATGCCTGGACGCAGGTGGTTGCGACCGTGCCGCGGGACCTGCCGCTGGTTGTCGGGGGACGCAGCGCGGGTGCCCGGGTCGCGTGCCGGACGGCTGGGCCGCTCGGCGCGGTCGCGGTGGTCGCTCTGGCGTTCCCGCTGCACCCGCCCGGTCGCCCGGAGCGTTCCCGCGCGGACGAGCTCGCGTCCGTCCCGGTGCCGACGCTCGTCGTGCAGGGTCGTTCGGACCCCTTCGGCCGTCCCGCAGAGCTCCCGCCGTCCCCGAACGTGCGTGTCGTCGCCGTGGCGGGGGATCATGCTCTGCGCGGGAACCTCGACACCGTCACCGCTGCGGTGGCTGAGTTCCTCACAGTCTGGTCGACGCCCAGGTGAGCTAGACGGGCCCGCCTGCCGGATGAGGCGCCGTCGGGTCCGCACCCTCCGCCTCGTTGCCCTCCCGGGCGAGGTAGTCCTCGAGCATCATGGGGTTGTCCTTGCACCGACGAGCGACCTGGAGAAGCGTCGACATCGACGCCACCTCCTCAACCTGCTCTTTGAGGAACCAGTGGGTGAACTGCTCGCCGAGGTAGTCCCCACCCTCGCGGGCGGTGGCGATGAGCCGTTCGAACTGGTCGCTGACCATGCGCTCCTGCTCGAGGGCGAGCGCGATGGGCTCGTCGAGGGTCGCGAAGTCGTTTCGCACCGCGGGAACGCCGGGGATGATGGCTGGCTCGTCCCGATCCATGAGGTACTGGACGATCATCATCGCGTGGTTGCGCTCCTCCAGTGCCTGCGCGTAGAAGTGCTGGGCCAGCCGGGGGAGCGCCTGCTGGTCGAACCACACAGCGATGGCCACGTACTGCTGCGAGGCGCCGAACTCGTGACCGATCTGCTCGGTGAGCAGGCTGTGGAAGGTCGAAGAGTCCCGAACGGCTCGATCGGTCGATGTCGTCACGGGCCCAGCCTAGG
>CAYHHE010000052.1:0-1758 GCA_964356295.1 uncultured Actinomycetes bacterium
AACTTGCCTGGGTCCTCGCCCAGGGCAAGTCCGGTCACATGAATAGCCCTAACCGTGCATATCTTGGAGCCCGCTCGGTCATCGTCCTGCTGGCGGCACTGTTGCTCGGAATGCTCCAGGTCCCCGTGAGCGCTCAGGCCGCGGACCCTCCGTCGTGCGCGCTCGGAGAGTGGACGGGGGAGTACTTCGGCAACCGGTCGTTGGAGGGACCGCCGGCACTGGTGCGCTGCGACCCGACGGTGGACTTCACGTGGGCGGGGGCTCCGGACGGGGTGCCGGTGGAGGCGGATGAGTTCTCGGTGCGGTGGAGCACGACGCAGACGTTCGCGGCGGGGTCGTACCGGTTCGACGTGCAGGCCGATGACGGGATCCGGGTACGGGTGGACGGTCAGCTGGTGATCGACGCCTGGCGGGAGCAGCCGGCCACGGTGTACTCGGCGGCGACGACGTTGACGGCCGGGCAGCACACCGTGGTGGTCGAGTTCTACGAGGGCGCCGAGCTCGCCCGGGTCAAGGTGGGCTGGACCGCGGTGGCCGACCCGGGGCCGGTGGACTGCTCGAAGGGGCGGGTCGTCAGCGTCGTCGCGCACATCGATGACGACCTGCTCTTCATGAACCCGTCGATCTGGCGGGCCATCAGCGACGGCAAGTGCGTGCGCACCGTGGCGGTCACCGCAGGTGACGCCGGGAAGTCCGCGTCGTACTGGACCGGGCGGGAGGCCGGGCACCGTGCGGCCTGCGCGGACATGGCCGGTGTACCGGACGAGTGGACCTTCGGCGACGCCGGGGTCGATGGCCGGTCGATCCTGATGGCCACCAACAGTGGCAACCCGAAGGTCAGCCTTGTGTGGATGCGGCTGCCCGACGGAAGGCCCGACGGTAGCGGGTACCCGAGCACCGGGAACGCAAGCCTCCAGTTGCTGCTGGAAGGCCAGGTGAACTTCCTACGTGCTGTGGACGGCACCGAGACCTACACCCGTGATGAGCTGCAGGATGCCCTGCGAGAGATGATGACCGACTACTCGGCGACGCAGATCAAGGCGCACAACTACATCAGCGGCGAAGGAGACCACTCGGACCACTTCGCTGTGGCCCGGTTCACGCAGGCGGCGGCGGTCAACGGTGGCCTATCGGGCCGGCTGACCGGCTACATCGGCTACCCGATCGGCGGGCTGCCGGTCAACGTCAGCGGAGCCGACCTGACGACCAAGACCAACGCCTTCTACACCTACGCCGGGTACGACAGCGAGGTGTGCTCGACCCCCCAGGCCTGCGCCGGTACCCCGTACGCGGAGTGGCTGCTGCGCGAGTACACCGTCGACACCGGTGGCCCTCAGGCTAGCTGGGATGTCACCGACCCGACTGTGCAGGTTGGCAAGACCGCGACGTTCGCCTATACCTGCAGTGTCGGTTCGACAGGTGCGATCTCCTCGCAGCTCCCGGACTGGATCGGGCCCGCCGGGGGGACCGCGCTGACGGCGTCTCCCACGTCACTTGGGTCCGCTACGGTGACGGTGACCTGCACTGACGCAGCGGGGCGCACGGCCTCGGCCTCGACCACGTTGACTGCGGTCGCAGCACCAACTCCACCTCCGTCGTTCATCGACGTTCCACCGGGCGCTGTCTTCTACAACGAGATCTCGTGGTTGGCCGCGAATGGGATCACCCAGGGTTGGCCGGATGGCACGTTCCGTCCGTACACCCCGGTGCTGCGGGATCAGATGGCCGCGTTCATGTACCGGTACGCGGGTAGTCCGG
>CAYHHE010000052.1:1858-21063 GCA_964356295.1 uncultured Actinomycetes bacterium
CGTTCCGTCCGTACAAGCCGGTGCTGCGGGATCAGATGGCCGCGTTCATGTACCGGTACGCGGGTAGTCCGGCCTGGACGCCGCCGGTGCAGTCGCCGTTCACGGACGTGACCCCGCAGTCGGTGTTCTACAAGGAGATCACCTGGTTGGCCGCGAAGGGGGTCACCCAGGGTTGGCCGGATGGCACGTTCCGTCCGTACAAGCCGGTGCTGCGGGATCAGATGGCCGCGTTCATGTACCGCTTCGCTCAGTCCACGTAGCGCATCTGCCGGCCGTCCGGTGATCCACGACGGATCTGGTGCGCTGCCCCGGTGATCCACGACGGATCTGGTGCCCTGAGAGCACCGAATCCTCGGTGGATCACCGGCGGGGGCCAGCGGCCGGAGCAGCCGCGCCGATCGTCGAAGCTCGGCTCACGGCACCAGGACGAAGCGTGCCTCCGCGTTGCCCTCGACGGCTGCTCGATCGAGGAGCATGGGGTGGTGGTCGCCGCGCAGCCACGACCCGATGCCGTCGGCGTAGTGCGGGCTGCCGACCTGGCCGGACTGACCGGGCATCAGCTGGCCCCGGCTCTGGCCCAGGTCGGCTAGGTCGGCGATGTACCGGAACGGCGGCCCGATCATCACCCCGTCGGCCCCGGGGTCGTGCCTGGTCACCTGGGCGTTCCACAGCGTGTCGCCGTCGCCACCCATCGGGTAGGGGCCCCGGTTGAGCAGCCGGTCCAGCGGGGGCCGCGAGGCGAGGATGTGCCGCAGCGTCAGGGTGTGCAACCGTCCCCAGCGCCAGCGCACCGGGTCGGCGCCGAAGCGGCGGGTGAGTGTGGTCACGGTGTCGGCCATGGCGGCCAGGATGTGGCCCTCGCGGGTCTGGCCGTCCGGGGTGGCCCACCAGCGTGACGTGGGGTCGAGCAGTGTCGCGTCCAGCCACTCCCGGCAGCGTTCGCCCATCATGGACGACTCGGCCAGCACCGGGGTGATGCCGTGGCCGGTGTACAGCTCGGTGAGGTCCCCCAGCCGCGGGCGCAGCAGCCGCCGCGCCAGGGTGATGCCGAACACCTCGTAGACGGCGGCCTGCGGGGAGTCCGACCCCAGCGTGCCGTCCCAGCCCTCCAACAGCCGCAGCGCCTCGTCCACCGCCGGGTCCGGGGAGGCCAGCCCCCACAGCGCAGCCGCGGTGCGCCGTCCCGACACCGACACCTGGTCGAGCTGCATCGCTCGACAGGTCGCTACGTCCATCGACCCGGCGGCTGCGATCAGCTCGCCGATCCGCTCCGCCCGGTCCCCGGTGACGAAGTCCGCGCCGAGCCAGTGGGGGTATGCCTCGTCCACCACCCGGTTGTTCGCCGTGGCGATGTAGCCCGACGGTGGGTTCTGCTGATGGGGCAGGTCCTCGTAGGGCACGTAGCCGGTCCACTCGTACTCCCCGGTCCAGCCTGGCACCGGCGTCCGGCCGTCGCCGCGGGCGCGGACCGGCACCCGTCCGGCGTAGGTGTGAGCGATGTCGCCGTCGACGTCGGCGTACACGACGTTCTGGACGGGGGTGTGCCAGCCGCGCAGCACCTCCCGCATCTGCCTGCACGAGCGGGCGCGGTTCATCGCCAGCAGCGTGGTGACCATGCTGCTGGGCTCGTAGGCGGTCCAGCGCAGCGCCAGCGGCTGCTCCCCGGCATGCTCCGGGGCGAGCACGTTGATGATCGGGCCGTGCCGCGTGGTCACCACGGTCTCGACGACCTCGGTGTACGGGCCGCTTCCGTGCCTGATCCGGATCACCTCACGATGCACGTCCGCCGGGTGCCAGCGTCCCTCGAACTCGTAGTCCACCCCGCCGTCGTCCCGCTCGCGCAGCCGCTCGACGTAGAGGTCCTGCACGTCAGGGAACCCGTTGGTGAATCCCCAGGCCACTCGCGTGTTGTGGCCGGCCACCACCCCGGGCAGACCGGGGAAGCTCACGCCCGTGACCTCGTACCCCGGGGCGCTGAGGTGGTTCTCGTACCAGATGCCAGGGATGGTCAGGCCCAGGTGCATGTCGTTGGCGAGCAGCGGCCGTCCGGACGTCGTCCGGGTGCCATGGACCACCCATGAGTTGCTGCCCAGCCCGTCCACGGCGGCCGGGCCGCTGATGCGCTCGGCCTGCTCGCTGCGCCGCAGCGCCTGCGTGCCGATGCAGGAGTAGTCGATCCCCTCCGGGACGATCAGCGGCCGACCCGCCGCATAGGGCGGTTCGAGGTCGGCGGCCAGGTCCGGACCGATCCGGTCGAGGATGCGGGCCCGGACGATCTCGGCCTCCCAGTTCACCGACAGGGTGAACGCCATCATCTTCGACCAGGACAGCGAGTCCAGCACGCCCCACGGCTCGGGACGGTGCCGCAGCAGGGTGAACTCCACCGGCAGCCGGCCCTCGGAGATCCGGGCGTTGACGCCGTCGGCGTAGGCCTCCAGCAGGTGCCGCTCGTCGTCGGAGAGCAGGTCCACCTCGTGCGCGGCGGCCCGACGCAGGCCCAGGGTGCGCATCCACCGGTCCAGCGGCACCGCGGGCTCGCCGAGCACCTCGGCGAGCCGTCCGGCAGTGATCCGACGGTTCACCTCGAGCTGCCACAGCCGGTCCTGGGCGTGCAGGTAGCCCTGGGCGCGCATGAGGTCGGGCATGGACGAGGCGTAGACGTGCGGCACCCCCCAGGGGTCGACGACCACCTCGACCGTGCCGTCCAGTCCGGTCAGCGGCACCCTCCCGCTGCGGCGGGGCAGGGGTCGTCGCATGACCGCGCCGTAGGCGCCGGCCGCCGCACCGGCCAGTGCCGCGCCGACCGCGCCGGCTGCCGCTCCCACCCTCGCCCAGTCGCCGAGCTCCACTAGTCGAGCACCTCCCGCCGCTCCCCGTCCTTCATCAGCACCCGCGTGGACTCGCGCAACGCGTCGATCTGGCCGTTCAGCGCCGCCTCGACGGCCCGCAACGCCGCCACCGCCGCGTCCATCCGGGGAAGCAGCACGTAGTCCGCGCCAGCCGCGTAGAGGGTGCGCTGCTCGGGGAACGTGGTCGCGGTCGCGATGATCGTGGCGCCGGGGTTGACGTCCCGGACTACCTCGACCACGTCCCGGGTGGACGCCGAGGCGAGTACCTCGTCCGGGATCGTGCAGAGCACGACTCGGGCGCGGTCCACACCGGCGTGGTGCAAGGTCTCGGCCCTGCTCAGGTCCCCGTAGGTCACGTGCGGGCCGAGCTCGGCGATCCGTGGATGGATGGCGACGTTGAAGTCGACGACGAGCGTGCGCTCGAGCAGCCCGGGCTCGGTGTCGGCGATCTCGTGCAGCAGCGACGAGGCGGTGCGGTGCACCCCGAGCAGGGCCAGGTCGTACTGCTCGCTCTCCTCCACGAGGGTGCTGGGCGGCGCCTTGATGCCCACCCGGTCCAGCAGCGGGGCCAGCCGGTCGGCGATCGGGTCGGATCTGTAGAACATCAGCGGCGTCAGCACCGCCGTGATCACGAACGCGAGGATGATGGCGGCGTTCAGGGTCTCGTCGATGTGCCCCAGGGAGAGCCCCAGAAAGGCGATCACCAGGCTGAACTCCGAGATCTGCGCGAGCTTGGTGGACGTCAGCGTGGCCGTGCGTCGGTCGAGGCCGGTCAGGTAGAGCAGCGGCAGCATGACGACGTACCGGCTCAGGATGGCCAGCACGGCCAGCGCGACAGCAGCGACGATCACGCCGATGCCGTCGGGGGCCGGGATCGTCATGCCGAGGCCGACGAAGAACAGGGTGACGAAGAAGTCCCGCACGACCGAGACCTGGCGGATCACCTCGGCGCTGAACGGCAGGCTGGCCAGCGTGATGCCGGCGATGAGGGCGCCCATCCCGGCGCTGACGCTCAGCTGGGTCTCGATGCCGGTGACCGCCTCGAGGGCCGGGTCGATGTTGATGCCGGCCAGCACCACCGCGAAGCACCAGGACAGCGAGGCGATGAGGATGGTCGCCGGCTGCTTGGCGATCCAGCGGAACCCGACCGGAAGCACGACCCGGGACACCAGCGCGGCCAGCGCCCCGATGATCGCGATGCCGCCGAAGGCCGACAGGATCGGCAGCGCCTGAGGGTCGTCCAGGTTCGGCTGCAGCGCCAGCACGATGATCGCCCAGATGTCCTGGAAGACCAGCAGGGCCAGCGACATCCGACCGGTGGCGGTGTCGAGGGTGAACGTCTGCTGGAACAGGGCCACCACGAGAAGGGTGGACGAGGCCGCCACCGCCAGGCCGACGTACAGCGCGGCGTACTGGCTGGCCAGCACGCCCGCGGTGACCCCGATCAGCAGCAGGCCCTGGGCGAGCAGGAACCCGAGCAGCCCGGTCAGCGGGTACTGCAGGATCCCGGAGGTCAGCACCGTCCGACCGCTGGCAAGCAACCCCCGCAGGTCGATCTCCAGACCGATGAGGAACAGCAGCAGGATCAGGCCGAGCTGGGCGATCGTCTCGATGTTCGCGCGGTCGTCGATGAGCCCGGTGCCGACCGGGCCGAGGATGACCCCGGCCAGCAGGAACGCCGCCACCGTCGGGATGCGCAGCCGGGTGAACACGATCGCGAGCACGCCGGCCACCAGCAGCGACTGTCCGATGTCGAGCACCAGCTCGGGCAGGCCGGCGTCCGCCCCGCCTGCCGCGAGCACCCAAGTGCTGTCCATGGTCGCGGACGCTAGTCGGTGCGCATTACCTCATGGTGTCGGACCTCGGCGTCCCGGCGTGCCGACCGGGCTGCGTCATGGCACCGTGGCGCCCTATGAGTGACGTCGCGGGCCGGTCCGTGCTCGTCGCCGGGGCCAGCGGCGGCCTCGGCGCACCCATCGCCCGACGGCTGGCGGCAGCCGGCGCCCGCCTCACCCTCGTGGGACGGGACCTCGCCCGGCTGGAGGCGACCGGCCTGGACGGTGTGCGGGTGACCGCCGACCTGCGCAAGGCCGGCGCCGCCGACGCCATCGTGGCCCGGGCGGTGCAGGAGCACGGCGGCCTCGACGGGGTCGTCGTCGCGTCGGGGGTGGTCGCCTTCGGCCCAGCGCTCGACGTCCCGGACGACGTACTCGTCGAGCTGTTCACGATCAACACGCTCGCCCCGATCCGGCTGCTGCGGGCGGCAGCCGGCCCACTGCAGACCTCGGCTCAGGGCGGGTACGACGCGTTCTTCTGTGTGGTCAGCGCGGTCGTCGCCGAGCAGCCCATGGCAGGCATGGCCGGGTACTCCGCGTCCAAGGCGGCCCTGTCCGCCTACGACGCCGCCGCCGCCCGCGAGCTGCGCCGAGCGAGGATCCGGCTGCTCGACGTGCGCCCCCCGCACACCGAGACCGGCCTGGCCACCCGGCCCATCCACGGCGAGGCACCCCGTCTGCCCCAGGGACTGCGGCCGGACGACGTCGCCGAGCGGATCGTGGCCGCGATCGTCGACGGCGAGCGTGACGTCGCGTCCGAGGCATTCGGGACGCCCTGACCCTGACGGGCACCAGGGGAGCGTCCGCCCGCGAGGGGCGGGCATCGGGGCAGTCCTGCGGATTCGCCCCGGTCCGACGCCCGCCCGCGCCATGCTGGAGTGGTCCCACGACGCGAACCCCGCGGAGGTGTCTCATGCCCTACGTCGCGCGGGAGCGACCGAGCCGCTCCTTCCTCGCCGACACCACCAACCCCGCCTACGCCCGGCGCGACGCCTGGGAGCGGCTGGGGCGCGTCGCCGAGCGGCTGGCCGCCGGACAACGCTCCGGGCAGGAGGTTGCCGAGCTCGAGACCGAGCTCACCGACCTCATTGCGTTCCTGCGTGGTGTCGAGCGGCTGTGGGTGTATCCCGGGGCGCAGGGCCTGGCCAGGCTCGAGGAGTGGGCGACCCGCGAGGACTACGACGTGCTCGCCGAGCAGGCGAGGATCGCAGCCTGGCAGCTGGGACGATGGAGCGACAAGGCGTCCATGTTCGGCGCTGTCGGGGAGCCGGTGCGACAGCCTGACCCCGGGGAGAAGCTGCCCGGGTACTTCACCCTGCTCGTGGTCAGCGACACCGACCCCTCGGTGCTCAAGTCCGGTCTGGACGAGATCCGCAGCTACACGCGACCTGGTGAGGACCTGGTCTTCGAGATCGTCGCCGTCGAGTCGTTCGAGGCGGCGCTGGCGGCCGTACTGGTCAACCACGACGTCCAGGCGGTGCTGCTGCGCTACGACTTCCCGTTCCGCTCCGACGTCGCGTTCGGGTTCTACGGCAGCCGGATGGAGGACCTGGACGCCGAGTTCACCCTATCCGCCGCCGACGCCGGTCCACGGTCCTTCCCGCTGGCCCAGGCCATCCGCCAGCTGCGCCCGCACCTCAACCTCTACCTGCTGACCGACGAGTCGATGCCGGAGATGCACGACACCACCTACGAGGTCTTCGACCGAGTGTTCTACCGGTACGAGGCGCGCAGCGAGCTGCACGTCACGATGATGGCTGGGGTCCGTGAGCGCGTCGACACGCCGTTCTTCGACGCCCTCAAGAAGTATGCCGAGCGGCCCATCGGCAACTTCCACGCCCTGCCGATCGCGCGGGGCAACTCCGTGTTCAACTCCAAGTGGATCAGCGACATGGCAGAGTTCTACGGACGCAACATCTTCTTGGCCGAGACATCGTCCACGGCAGGAGGCCTGGACTCGCTGCTGTCCCCGCACGGCAGCCTCAAGGAGGCGCAGGACAAGGCCGCCAAGGCCTGGGGGGCGCTGCAGACCTACTTCGCCACCAACGGCACCTCGACGTCCAACAAGATCGTGGTCCAGGCGCTGACCCGGCCTGACGACATCGTGCTGATCGACCGCAACTGCCACAAGTCTCACCACTACGGCCTCATCCTCGGTGGAGCCCATCCGATCTACCTCGACGCCTACCCCCTGCAGGAGTACGCGATCTACGGCGGCGTCCCGCTGCGGACGATCAAGCAGACGCTGCTCGACCTACGCCGGGCCGGCCGTCTGGACGCGGTCAAGATGCTGCTGCTCACCAGCTGCACCTTCGACGGCGTGACGTACAACCCCCGCCGGGTGATGGAGGAGGTGCTCGCCATCAAGCCCGACATCGTCTTCCTCTGGGACGAGGCGTGGTTCGCCTTCGCTGGCGTCGCAACGCTGATCCGCCAACGCACGGCGATGTCCGCGGCGCGGTCGCTGCAGCAGCAACTGCGCTCCGAGGCGTACCGGCTGGAGTACGCGGCCTACGCCGAGCGAATGGCCGGGCTCGACCCCGACGACGACGCGACCTGGCTGGACCAGCACCTGCTGCCCGACCCGGACCTCGCCCGGGTCCGGGTCTACGCCACGCAGTCCACCCACAAGTCGCTGTCGGCGCTGCGCCAGGGCTCGATGATCCACGTCTTCGACCAGGAGTTCGAGCGCAAGGCCGTCGGGCAGTTCCACGAGGCGTTCAACACCCACACCAGCACCTCGCCCAACTACCAGATCCTCGCCTCGCTGGACCTCGCCCGACGCCAGTTCGACCTCGAGGGCTACGCCCTGGTGGCCAGGGCCTACGAGATAGCGCTGACCATCCGCCGGCGGGTGCAGTCCGACCCGCTGCTGAGCCGGTTCATGCGCGTGCTGACGACGACGGACATGGTGCCCGAGGAGTTCCGTCCCGTCGGCGGCGCCGCCGCGGTCCCGGTCAACCCCGACGAGTCCATCGGGTGGGAGCACGCGCGACGGGCAGTCCGCGACAACGAGTTCGTCCTCGACCCCACCCGCATCACCTTGTTCATCGGCGGCACCGGGTGGAACGGCGACGAGTTCAAGAACGAGGTGCTGATGGACCGCTACGGCATCCAGGTGAACAAGACCTCGATCAACAGCGTGCTGCTCATCATCACCATCGGGGTGACCTGGGGGTCGGCGGACTACCTGCTCGACGTGCTTCGTCAGATCGCCAGCCGCCTGGACGTCGAGCTCGCCGAGTACAGCCCCGCCCAGCGCAAGGTCTTCGACCGGCGCGTGCACCGCGTCACCGCCGAGCTGCCGCACCTGCCGGACTTCAGCGCGTTCCACGACGCGTTCTCCCCGTACCCGGGCAGCCCGGAGGGCGACATGCGGGCGGCGTACTTCCTCGGGTACGACCCGCAGAACGTGGACTACGTATCGCTGGACGAGGCCGCGGAGTTGCTGGACGCGGGCCGCGACCTCGTCTCGACGACGCTGGTGGTCCCCTATCCGCCGGGGTTCCCGATCCTGGTGCCCGGTCAGCTGGTCAGCCGGGACATCGTCGAGTTCATGTCGAAGCTGGACGTCAAGGAGATCCATGGCTACCGGCCGGATCTGGGGCTGGCCACCTTCACCGAGGACGCGCTGGTCAGGGTGGCCGGCCAGCCGCGAGCGGTCACCGCGTAGCCGGCCTGCCTGGTCGCGACCGGCCCCGCCCGGCCCCGTCCGGCCTCGCCCAGCCCCGTCCGGCCCCGTCCGGCCTCGTCCAGCCCCGTCCGGCCTCGTCCAGGCCGCTGCGTCCGAGCCCTGGAGGGCTATAGCCCTCGATCCTTCGGACGTTAGGGGCTGCGCGGACGGGTCGCACGCCCGCCCGAGGTCGCGCGCGGGCCAGAGCAGGCTCCCTGTGCATCAACCTGGGGATATCGGTGTGCACATGTTGTGGACGAATGACGTTCACGCAGGAGTCACCTGGGGACAGCCTGTTGACGGACCTGGCGGTGGCGCTCGGGCGCGAGAGCTCTCTTGCGCTGCGCTGCTGCGTGGACGAGTGTTCTGGATGTCACCACCACGGTGGACCGGCCGGCAGGAGAGTTCGCTCCCCTGCGAGTCGGGAGTGAGGATGACGGACTCTGGTCCTTAGCCCTTGCTCTTGATGGCTGAGCCACCAACGTGGAGACAGTCTGGCCAAGCCGGTCGATGCGACCAGGGTGCGAGCCCTGTGAGCGCGAACGAGCAGCCAGACGCCCGGGGCCCCTTCACCTCCTACGTGAAGGGGCCCCGACCCTTTGCTGGACGCGACAGCTCAGCCGGTCGCGGCCGTCGTCGCCTCGGCCACCGAGCGGCGCCAGAGCCACGTCTGCACGACGAACCCGACGATCGCGACGCCGATCCCGATCCACCCGATCGTCGCGGCCGTCAGGTCGGCGTCGGCGATCTCCAGGCCGTTGGCGACGTACCAGCCGCCGCCGAGCGCGGTGGTGACGATGATGCCGATGTCGAACAGCGTGCGGACGAGGAACCAGCCCAGCACCGCGCCGAGCGCGAACGCCACCCACTGCAGCGCTGACTCGTCCACGTACAGCACGACCAGCGCGCGCGCCACGATGGCGAGCAGCAGGGCGCCCGCCACCGCGGTCACCAATCGCAGGCTGATCAGCGTGATGATCGCGCCGACCACGCCGATGGCGATGGCCACGATGACCAGCACCGTCGGGTCGAGATCGGGCAGCAGCTCGCGAGCAACGCTGTAGGTGACGAGGAACCCGGTGAGCCCGACGGCCACCCAGAACAGCTGCCGCCCGACCAGCGCCAGCAGCACCCCGCCACCGACCAGCAACCATCCGAGTGTGGTCGCTGTCACGGCGTCCTCACGTCCGCGAGTCTACGTCGCCGTGTCGAGGCTCACCCGAGCAATGCGTGACCCCAGGCCTCGGCCTTGTTCAGCTCGCCATCGCGCATGGGCCCCTCCATCCCCTCGACGACGAAGCCTTGCGGGTCGGCGACGAGGGTGAACCCGTGCTTGCGCAGCCGTTTGCCGATGCCCCTGGCTGCCCCTCCGGCCAGCAGCACCGGCTCGCCGTGGGTGTCGAAGGCGGTCGCCGGAGTCCCGGCCACCTGCCCCAGCGCGTCGAACCACTCGCGCAGGCCCTCGCCCTCGGCGTCGGGGTCGAGGATCTCCTCCCGGCCCTGCTCCTTGGCCTTCTCGACCGCGCCGGTGCGGCTCATGGTGCGGGTCATGCCCCGCGCGTGCGTGGGCCCCCCGACGACGACCAGGTCGGCGGCCGCGATGACCTCCGGCGTCGCCGACCCGACCGGCATCACCTGCACCTCGCCGCTCGGGTCGGCGGCACCGATGCCCTTGCCGATCGCCTCCGCGACGGCGTGGGTGTTGCCGTACACACTCTCGTACACCACGACAGCACGCATGAGCCCTCCTTGACCAGTCGTGCCGGGACCGCACTCGTGAGCATCACGCGCCGCCTCCCCGCGACCAGGGCCGAACGTCCGGATGCGCGATGGCTTGGACCGCCAACCTACGGTGCCGTAGGTTGGACTCCGTGGGTCGCGCGGAAACACTCCCGGAGATCATCCAGGGCGGCATGGGCGTCGCAGTGTCGCACTGGCGACTGGCGTGCTCGGTCGCCGCCGCCGGCGGGCTCGGTGTCATCTCCGGCGTCGGGCCGGACCTGCTCCTCGCCCGCATGCTCCAGGACGGCGACCCCGGCGGTCACGTCCGCCGGGTGCTGACCGGCTACCCCGACCAGGCCTTCGTCGAGGCCACGCTGTCGCGGTACCTCCGACCCGAGGGCCTGGAGCCGGGCGTGCCCTACCGGCCGATCCCCAAGCTCGACCTGCACCAGCGTCTGGACGCGGTCCGGCTCACCGCGTTGGGCACCTACGCCCAGGTCGCCCTCGCCAAGGAGGGCCACGACGGGCCAGTCGGGATGAACCTGCTGGAGAAGGTGCAGATCTGGACGCCCCCGGCGCTGCTCGGCGCGATGATCGCCGAGGTGGACGCCGTGCTGGTCGGCGCTGGCGTGCCCTCGCACCTGCCTCGCCTGATGGACGGCCTGGCCCGGCTCGAGCCCGTCACGCTGCCCGTGGACGTCTCGGGGGCCACGTCCGCTGACGACTTCTCCATCTCCCTCGATCCCCGCGAGGTGGTGCCCGGGCTGGGCGGGGAGCTGAGGCGACCCGCGTTCCTGGCCATCGTCTCGGCGCACGTGCTGGCCACCTACCTGGCGCGCAGCGACGACACCCGCCCGGACGGGTTCGTCATCGAGGGCCCGACCGCGGGCGGGCACAACGCGCCACCGCGGCGCCCGGAGACCGACGACACCGGGCAGGTGGTGTACGGCCCGCGCGATGTCGTCGACCTGGCCAAGGTTGCCGCCACCGGGCTGCCCTTCTGGCTCGCCGGTGGATACGGGACGCCGGAGCAGCTGGAGCAGGCCCGAGCCTCGGGGGCCCGCGGCGTCCAGATCGGCACTGTGTTCGCGTTGTCGGCGGAGTCGGGCATGCGCCCGGAGCTGCGCGAGCAGCTGCTGCACTCGCTCGCCGACGGCACGCTGGACGTGCGCACCGACGGCCGAGCGAGCCCCACCGGCTTCCCGTTCAAGGTGGTGCAGCAGGCCGGCACGATCGCCGACCCGTCGGTGCAGGTCCAGCGGGAGCGCATCTGCGACCTGGGCTACCTGCGCACCCCGTTCCGGCGCGAGGACGGCACGGTGGGCTACCGATGCCCGTCCGAGCCTGAGGACGCCTTCGTCAAGAAGGGCAGGGACCCCGACGAGACCGAGGGGCGCCTGTGCCTGTGCAACGGGCTGCTGTCCACGGCCGGCCACCCGCAGCGTCGCCCCGCCTCCACCGGCCTGACCGAGGAGCCCCCGCTGCTCACTCTCGGCCAGGACCTCGACGGGGCTCGGCGCCTGCAGGAGATGTACCCGGACGGCTGGTCAGCAGCGGACGTCCTAGCCTGGCTGAGCCCCGCGCTGGACCGCAGCTGAGCGCAGCGGGCTCGTCACCGTCCCCCGTCGCCCTGCGGCCGCGGCCCGGCAGGCCCCACGGGCTCCCACCGGCCACGCACCCATGATCCACGGCGGATCTGGTGCTCTGCCCCGGTGATCCACGGCGGATCTGGTGCTCGGAGCGCACCGTTCCCTCCGTGGATCTTGGACGGGGCGCACCGATTCCTCCGTGGATCATCAGGCTGGGGCGCGCCTCACAGCTGGGGCGCGCCAAAGCCGGACGCGACACAGAGCTGGGGGCTTCAGAGCAGGTCGACGCCGTCGTGAGCCCGGACGGGAACCGCAGCCGGCCAGGCAGTGCCAGACACCGACGCCGAGCCGGAGGCGAGGGCGTCCCACACCGCCAGCGCGTCGGTGAACCGGGACGACCATGCCGGAGGCATCAGCGCGGCGATCTCGTCCCGGTCCAGCCAGCGCCAGTCCCGGGTCTCCTCGCTGAGCCGCGACGAGCCGCCGACACGGTGGCACAGGAACACCAGCGCGACCGGCCCCAGCGCCAGGTTCTGGTAGACGCCGGTCAACCGGACCGGTTCGACCAGCAGGCCCGTCTCCTCCTCGACCTCACGGACGAGGCCCTCGGTCAGGGTTTCGCCCTCCTCGAGGGCTCCGCCGGGAGGCTCCCATCGCGGCGGCGAGCGGCGCTGGACGGCCAGGGCGCGGCCGGTGTCGTCGACGACGACACCGGCCACCCCCACCACGTGACGAGGCAGCCCCGCAACCTGCGCCCGCTCACCTGCGCTCGCCGGGCTCACGTCTGGGTGGACTCGTCCGTCGCCTCGGCATCCTCCTCAGGGTCGCCCTGTGTGCTCTCCTCCGCCATGGCCTCGCGCACGAACGGGTCGGACGAGTCGTCGTCCAGGGCTTCCCCGGCCAGCACCCGGTAGAGCGCGCGCTTGGTCTCGGTGAGCACGTCCGTGGCCGCGGCGATCTGGGTGTCGTTGCCGGTCTGGGCCACCTGCCACAGCGCGCCGGCGGCCTGCCGTGCGGCGTCCAGCATCTCCATCGTCGCCTCCGGGGCTCCGCCGATCTCCGCCCACGGCTCGCCGAGCTCCTCGGCGTTGTCCTCGACGTAGGAGCGTCCGGCGTCGGTGAGCTCGAACACGCGCCGCTCGCCCTCGGTCCGGGCGCGCACGAGGCCCTCGGCAGCCAGCCGCTTCAGCACCGGGTAGACCGATCCGGGGCTGGGCTGCCAGCGTCCCTCGCTCCGCTCGACGAGCTCGGTGATGATCTCGTAGCCGTGGCGCGGCTGCTCGGCCAGCAGCAGCAGCACCGCGGCACGCACGTCCCCGCGACCGGCGCGTCCGCGTGGCGCACCGAAGGGAAAGTTCCACGATCCGAACGGCGATCCGCGCCAGCCACTCGCCCAGGGGGGTGCTCCTCCCGCGCCCCCGCGACGGCGAGCGCCGCTGCCGTGCCAACCGTGCCCGCCGTAGCTCATGGCACTCATGTAGGGCATGAACATCCTGGTCATCGTGCCCTCCTCTCCGGGGAGATCGCTCCTCGAGTCCCCCTACTCCATGCTCGCGAACAACCGCTCGCGATGTACTTACGATATATCGTAACACGGCGGTGTCAAGAGGTACCCCGCGGGCACGCGTGACTCAGTCCCGGCCTCGTCGGGGGAGGTCTCGGTGGCCCCTGCACCCGCTCGGGAACGGTCCGTCGCTGCTAGACGTTCCTGCCACGTGAGGGTGGTGGCGGCCATGATGGTGCTGACGCTTCCCGCGCTGCTGGTCGCCTGCGGTGACGACGCCGAACCGGCAGCACAGATCACGTCCGCAGGCCCGTCGGCGCAACCGTCGCCCGAGCCGACCCGCGAACCGGCGGCGAGCCTGCTCCCCGAGCGGGTCCCCCCGTCCAACGGGTCGGACTCAGCCGTCACCGGCGAGGTGCCGGCCCAGCTGCTGGACGACATCCTCGATCAGGCCAGCGCCCGGACAGGTGTGCCCGTCGCCGACATCGCCGTGGTGCGTTCGCAGCAGGTCGAATGGAGCGACGGGTCGCTGGGCTGCCCGGAGCCGGGGCGGACCTACACCCAGGCGCTGGTTCCCGGCTTCTGGGTGGTGCTCGACGCCGCCGGCACCGAGCTCGACTACCGCGCAAACGACGAGGGCTACGTCGTGCGCTGCGAGCAACCGACTCGTACGGCCCCGGCGCCGTCGACGGACTCCTGAGCCGACGACCTCACTCGGCCAGCAGGTACAACGTGTCCGTGTCGTCGGTCGCGCCGCCCCGAGCGCCGGCGCCGCGATCGCCGTTGGTGATCACCATGACGCCCAGCTCTGGGCTGTTGTCGGGCCAGGGCCCGAAGTCGTACACCTCGATTGCGCCGGACTCCCCTGGGCCGAGGTCCCCGCGCGGCAGCCCGACGTAGCGCTCGCCGAGCGGTGTCACGGTGAGGCCCTCGACGATGTCGCCGGGCCCGCCGAAGTAGAAGTCGAAGGCCTCCACAACCACATCGACGCTTGTGGCAAGCAAGTCGGCAGCGGACAGGCCGACCTGCTCGGCGCAGACGTAGTGCACGGTGTTGCCGGTGTTGGTCGCGTGCTGGGTGAAGAACGACGACGTGGCCACGCCGGTGACCACGTCCAAGGCCCAGGTGACCTGCCGGCCATCGGTCAGACTGGTCGGCCCGGATGCGTCGCCGTTGAAGACTGTCACGTCGACGCGCCCGTCCTGATTCGTGTCGAGGTTCACGAAGTGGCGGACGGGGGCGAGGTGCGACTGGTCTTCCCAGGTGTCGATCGCGAACGCCCAGACGAACGAGGGGTCCGCGGAACAGAAGCCTTCTGCCACCTCGAAGGTGGTGACCCCGACGGCCCGCAGGTCGGGGTTGGGACTCTGCCCGCCGGGGCCACCGTTCGGGATGTCCAGGCTCTGAGCAAGCAGCGAGTACGCGTCGAGCTGGGACACCCCGGAACCGCGGTTGGTCAGCCCCACGGTGGCCGCTGCGGGGAAGTCGACGGGTGTGAAGCTGGCGGGATGTGGAGAAGTGCTCGCCGCCTGCCGGGGGAGCACGTGCCAGGGAATCCTGATCACATGACCTGTGCCGTTGTCCAGCACGAGACGGCCGTCGATCTCGTTGAGCGAGAGCGCCGACCCGTCGGCTCCCGCTGGCCCAGAGCTCATGGAGTTCGTCGGGATCTTCGACCCGTCGATGGTCAAGCGCACCTCGAACAGGCCCCCGACCAGGGGTCGAACGGTCACAGACTGCGGGGTGGACACCGAGACGGCCCCGGTGGCCTCATCGTCTGGTGACCGGAACTCCGCCGTGATCATGTAGGTCTGCATCGCGTCGGTGAGGTTGCCCAGGCGCACCCATCGCTTCAGCGTCGTGGTCCCGTCGACCTCGTGCTGGCCGAAGCTGAGCCCTGCCTGCCGGGACTGCAGGTCCCATGCCGCCACGGGCGCCGCAACCGCCCGATCGACTCGCACCTCGCCGGCTCCGACCCGCGTGACCTCCGCAGCTCCGCTGGAGGGGCCGCTGCTGATCCCTGGCTCGGCGTTGTTCATCAGCAGCGCCTTGAGCACATGCGGCGGGCGCAGAGCCCACCTCAAGGCTCCGTCCTGCCCGTCCGGCCGCTGGTTCGGGCTGACCTTGTCCAGCAGCAGCGCGGCCGACCCGGCGACCATGGGAGCGGCACCGGAGGTGCCGCCGAACGGCCCGGTTCCGGTCCCTGAGCCCGCGATGGCCGATACCGAAGCACCGGGGGCCCCGATCTCGGGCTTGATCTGCTGGTAGTAGCCGGACGGTCCACGCGAGGACGAGCCGGCCACCTGCCCGGCCAGCGGGACCTGTCTCGCCGGGTCGAGCGTCAGCAGCGTCCCGACGGCTGATTGGAGGAACTCGCTGTCGGACTGGCTGATCATGTAGGCCGGGATCTCGATGGGACGGTCCCCGTCATCACCACCGGAGAACGGGGCGCCGGGCGCCACCAGCCCGATGACGCCTATGGCGCCTCCGGCCTGGCTGATGTTGGAGATCTTCCGGGTGAAGGAGCACGATCCGCGGTCTACCAGGACGGCGCGTCCGGTCAACGACCCGGGCGCAAACGCGCGGCAACCGTCGGAGTTACCTCCAGCCCCGTCGCCGTACTGCACCTCTCCGCTGATTGGGTCCGTGGGTGGCACCGACCACGGCTGGAACTCCGCCGGGATGTCGTCGCGTCCGCCGGCCTTCAGGTACTGCAGTCTCGCCGAGGGCACCTGGGTCTGGGCCACTGACAGGGCGGACGGGGCGGCAGCGGGGGTCCCGGTCACGTAGGGCTTGTCGCCGGAGTTCCCGGCGGATGCCACCGTGAGGATCCCCAGCCTGGATGCCCCCTCGACCGCCTGGGCCAGGTCGTCGTCGAACGGCTGCCCGTACACGCTGCCCAGCGACATGTTGATGATGTCGACGCGGTCCCGGTTGAGCCCGTCCCCGTTGGGATCGGCGGCATAGTCCATGCCCTGGATGAGCGCACGACCAGAGCAGGCGCTGGAGAGGGCCGAGCAGGTCTTGACGGCGAGCAGTGACGCGCCGGGAGCGACCCCGCTCGCGCCGGCGATGATGTCGGCGACGTGTGTGCCGTGGCCCTCGGCATCGATCGGGTCCTCGTCCGGACGAAGCGGCGCACCGTCCGACCCGGTCCACTGCTCGCCGACGAAGTCGTAGCCCTCGACCACTGTGGCGGTGGGGAACAGGCCGTCCCGGGTGGTGCTGCGCGGGTCGGTCGGGCCCTCGCCGTAGGCGTCGGTGTAAGCCTGGTCTGTGCCCGGACCGCCGAGGTCGGCATGCGTGTAGTCGATCCCGCTGTCGAGGACGGCCACGGTGACGCCGCTGCCGTCGACGCCGCTGTCCTGCACCGCGGTGGCCCCGACGTACGGGACGGTCTCGGTCAGGTCGAGCTGGTAGTTACCGACACGGGCGATGCGTTCCACCTGCGGGTCGTCCGCGATGGCGTCGATCGCCTCGGCATCGGCCTCGACGAAGACGGCGTTGAGTACCTGCTGGACGCGACCCACCGTGGTTGCCTCGGGGTCGAGCTGGTCGAGCCGGACCTCGAATGAGTCCTGCTGCGCCTCGACGGCCTGCATCTGGTCGGCTTGCTCGGCGGGAGTATCGGCATCGGCTTCGGCCACGGATTCCTCGCTGAGGTGGACGATCACCTCCTGCGGCTCGTCGGCGGCCAGCAGCGGCCGGTCGATGGCAGCGACGTCCAATCCGGACACGGTCAAGGGCTGGGTCAGTCTCTGTTCCACCACGCTGGGCGGCAGCCCGGCTGACCGGTTCATCCGCTGGTCGGGCAGGGGTTCGTCAGGTTCGATCGGCTGAGGCTGGGGTTGGCTGGTGCGCTGCGGCCCGCGCGGTGAGGGCTGGAGATCCTTCGCCTGCGGCGTAACCGCCACAGTTCCTTGCGGCTGCGGCTGCGGCTGCGGCTGCGGTTCTGGTTGGTCGCTGTCTTGCGGCTCCGGCTCCGGTTGGGGCGTGTTCGTGGTCGAGGCCTCGGGCAGGGGCTGGTCGGCGTCCTCGAACTCCGGTGTGGCGTCCTGGGCGTATGCGAGGGACGTCATGGCCAGCGCGGTGCACGCGAGGGCAACGATCGGAGTGAAGCGCCGTCTCATGCTGATCAGCATGCCCTACCGGCCCGTCGTGGCGCCCGCCCCGGGCGCGCGACGGCAGCTGTGGACACGGCCACCTCGACGAGACTGCTGACGAACACCGCAGGCGGCAAGCGAGTCTTCGGTCAGCGCACCTGCGACCTGCTGGCGTCACGAGCTCGGCGCGCGGCAGCGGTGACCTAGCGCAGCCGATGGCTGAGAATGGCTGCGTGAGCACCCTCGAGGAGCAGCTGCGGGCCGACCTCACCGCGGCCATCAAAGCGCGGGACGAGACCCGCACGGCCGCGCTGCGGATGGCGATGACGTCGCTGTCCACCGAGCGGACCTCGGGCAAGGCTGCCCGCACCCTGACCGACGACGACGTCGTCACCGTCCTGGGACGAGAGGTGAAGAAGCGCCGCGAGGCAGCCGACGCGTTCGCCGGTGCCGGCCGCACGGACGCCGCGGCGCGGGAGCGGGCCGAGGAGGTCGTCCTGGCCGCGTACCTGCCGGCCGCCCTGTCCGACGACGAGCTCGACGCGCTGGTGCGCGAAGCGGTCGAGGCTGCCGCGGCCAGCGGCGCGTCCGGCCAGAGCGCCATGGGGACGGTCATGAAGACGCTGGCGCCGCAGGTCAAGGGACGGGCGGACGGGGCCGACGTCGCCCGTCGCGTCCGGGAAGCCCTCGGGCTCGCCTGAGCCCGGGAGGACCCCGGCCGCTGCCGGAAACCCCCCCGGTCAGGGCGTCGACATGCCATGCTCCGCCGGTGACGGCGCTGCGATCCGTCCTGCAGGAGCAGGCGCTTCGCCGAGCCCTGGCCGCCTTCCTGGTGTTCATCATCGCCGAGGAGGCCGTCTGGCTCGGGATCCTGCTCTACGCCCACGAGGTCGGGGGGTCCGCCGCTGTCGGAGCGGTCGCGGTGGCTCAGCTCGTGCCGGCGACGCTGGCCGCGCCGGTGACCGCGACGTGGGTCGACCGCCTGTCGGTTCGTGCGGCGCTCGGCGCCGCGTACGGCACGGTCGCCGCGGCCACCGGCCTGGTGGCCCTGCTGCTGCTCGTCGAGGGACCGGCATGGATGGTCGTGCTGGCCGCGGTGGTGAACAGCACGGTGGTGACGCTCGGGCGTCCGGCACACCTGTCAGCGCTGCCGAAGATGGCCGAGCTGCCGTCCCATCTCGTGGCGGGCAATGCGGTGACCGGGACGATCGAGGCGCTCGGTGTCCTCCTCGGCCCGGTGACCGTGTCCTTGGCGCTGCTCGTCGACGGCGTGGGCCCGCTGTTCGCGGTGCTGGCCGTCCTGCTGGGGCTCGGCGCGCTCCTCGTCTCGACGACGCCGCTGCCCGACCACCTCGCCCTGACCCGGGACGAGGACGAGGTGTCCGAATCCTTCCTGCGGGCGGCGGCGATGGGCGTCCGTGAGGTGAGGCGCATCCCGGGGGCGCTGGCCTTGCTCGTGCTCGTCGGACTCGGTTTCGTGCTGCAGGGCGCGCTGGACGTGCTCGGCGTCTCGTTCGCCATCGACCTGCTCGACGCCGGCGACCAGGGCGCCAGCGCCATCGCTGCCGGGAACGGGCTCGGGCTGCTCATCGGCGCGGCGGCGGCGGTCGTGCTGGTCGGGGTCGCCCGGCTCTCGTGGGCGTTCGTGGCTGGAGCCGTCGCGGGCGGCGCTGCGATGGCCGCTGTCGGGCTGACCGACACGCTGCTGCTCGCCCTGGTGTTCGTGGTGCTGTCGGGGTTCGCCCGGTCGTTCGTCGACGTCGCCGGACGCACGCTGCTGCACCGCAACGCCGACGACCGGGCGATGGCGCGGGTGTTCGGAGTGCAGGAAGCCGTGCTCATGGGCGGACTTGCAGTCGGCGCGGCACTCGCTCCGCTGGCCATCGCCCTGGTCGGGGAGCGTGCCGCCTTCGCCTTGATCGGGGCGGTG
>CAYHHE010000053.1:0-20127 GCA_964356295.1 uncultured Actinomycetes bacterium
AGGGCATCACCGACCTCATCACCACCCCGGGCCTGATCAACCTCGACTTCGCCGACGTCAAGTCGGTGATGAAGGACGCAGGCTCGGCGCTCATGGGGATCGGCTCGGCCCGGGGCGAGGACCGCTCGGTCGCCGCCGCCGAGCTGGCGATCTCCTCCCCGCTGCTCGAGGCGTCCATCGACGGTGCCTACGGCGTCCTGCTGTCGGTGTCCGGCGGGTCGGACCTCGGGCTCTTCGAGATCCACGAGGCCGCGAACCTGGTCTCGGAGTCCGCCCACCCGGAGGCCAACATCATCTTCGGCGCGGTCATCGACGACGCGCTCGGCGACGAGGTGCGGGTCACGGTGATCGCCGCCGGGTTCGAAGGCGGCATGCCCAAGAAGAAGGAGACCGGTTCTTCTCGGCGGGGCCACGGCACCCTGGGCGCGCCGAGGACCCCGGCCAACGGCCAGGCTGCGCCGTCCCCCGCACCGGCCCCGAGCCCGGCGCCGCCAGCAGCCGGGGAGCCCGCGGTCGAGGCGCCTCCGGCGCGACCGACCCCCCGGGTGCTCGTCCCGGACACCAACGACGACCTCGACGTCCCGGACTTCCTCAAGTAGCAGCGCGAGGCGTACCGCGACCGCGGGTCGGGCCCGGCGGGCAGTCCTGGGAGACTGTCCGCCGTGGCCGTCCGTGTGCTGTTCTCCGACCGTGTCGGAGGGACGAGCTCGCCGCCCTACGACACCTTGAACCTCGCCGGCCACGTGGGAGACGACCCGGACGCCGTCGCGCGCAACAGGGCCGTCCTTGCCGAGTGGTCCGGGGTCGGCGCCGATCGCCTCGTCGTCCTGGCCGGGATGGCCGGGGGACCGGTGGCCCGCATCGACGACTCCTCGCCGCGGGAGGTGTCGCAGGTCGAGGCCATGGTGACCACCGAGGCCGGCCTCGGTCTGGCCGTGACCACGGCGGACTGTGTGCCGGTCCTGCTGGCCGACGACCAGGCCGGGGTGGTGGGAGCGGCGCATGCGGGGCGCCGCGGCGTCGAGGCGAAGATCGTCACCGACACGATCGCGGTCATGAGGGGGCTCGGCGCCGACCCCGAGCGGATCACCGCCTGGCTCGGACCGGCGATCTGCGGCCGCTGCTACGAGGTCGACGATGACGTGGCGGCCCAGACGGTGGCCATCACCTCGGCCGCGGCCTCCCGCACCTCATGGGGCACCACCGCCCTCGACCTGCCCGCGGCGGTGCGCGACGAGCTCGGGCGGGCCCAGGTCACCCGGGTCCACGCCGACCCACGCTGCACGAGGGAGGACCCCCTGCTGTTCTCCTACCGTCGGGACGGGCGCACCGGGCGGCAGGCCTCGGTCGTCGTGCGCACCACCGATGCCACCTCCGGGGCGTGATGGACGACCGACGTGCCGAGATCGCACGCGGACTGGCGGAGACCCGGACGCGCATCCAGGCCGCGTGCACCCGGGCCGGTCGACCCGCCGACGACGTGACGCTGGTGGTGGTCACCAAGACCTTCCCAGCCTCCGACGTCCGCCACCTGCACGCCCTCGGTGTTCGGGACGTGGGCGAGAACCGGCACCCGGAGGCCGGCGACAAGGCCGCTGCGTGTGCGGACCTGGACCTGCGCTGGCACTTCATCGGGCAGCTGCAGACCAACAAGGCCAAGGCGGTAGCCGGCTACGCGGCGGTGGTGCACTCGGTGGACCGGCCGCGCCTGGCCCGGGCCCTGGCCGAGGCGGCTGACCCGGCACGCCCGCTGGACGTCCTCGTCCAGGTGTCGCTGGACCCCCCGGAACAGGCGGCCGGCCGCGGCGGAGTCCCGGTGGACGGTGTCGTGGACCTGGCCCGGGTGGTGGCGCAGGCGCCGGCACTGCGGCTGCGTGGCGTCATGGCGGTCGCTCCACCCGAGGACGACCCCGATGCCGCCTTCGCCCGGCTGGCCGATGTCGGCGCCGCCGTCGAGGAGCGTTGGCCCGACGCGACCTGGGTGTCGGCGGGCATGAGCGGTGACCTGGAGGCCGCCATCCGCCACGGCGCGACACACGTGCGTGTCGGCAGCGCAATCCTCGGAACCAGGACACCTCAGCGATAGCCTCGCAGGCACACACGGCACCGGCGCAGCGCCGGCGGCCCCGGGACAGGTACACGACGCACGCGGAGGACCCGACCATGGCGGGAGCAATGCGCAAGATGGCCGTCTACCTAGGCCTCGTCGAGGACGGTCACCAGTACGCGGACTACGCCCTGGACGAGGACGGCTACCCCGTCGACGACCACTACGACGACCGCGACGCCGACCGCGACGCCGACCGCGACGCCGGCTCCCGCCCGAGCCCCCACGCCGGTGACCCCGAGCAGATCGCCAGCGTCAGCCACCTCCCCGAGCGACGCAGCGGCCCCCGTCCCGACCTGGCCCGCATCACCACGCTCACCCCGCGCACCTACAACGAGGCACGCACGATCGGGGAGAACTTCCGCGACGGCATCCCCGTGATCATGAACCTCGGTGAGATGGACGACGGGGACGCCAAGCGACTGGTGGACTTCGCCGCCGGCCTGGTCTTCGGCATGCGCGGCACCATCGAGCGGATCTCCGCCAAGGTGTTCCTGCTGTCCCCGGCCTCGGTCACGGTCTCCGCCGAGGAGAAGAAGCGCCTGGTGGCCGGGGAGTTCTACAACCAGTCCTAGCCTGCCCGTCCTCGCTGTCGGCGAGCAGGGCCGGGGCGTCCCGACAGGGAACGACGCCAGACGTCGGCTACGTTAGGACTTCGTGACGATTGTCGGAGCCGTGCTGTCCACCGTGCTCTGGTTGTTCTTCCTCGCCCTGCTCGCCCGGCTGGTCTTCGACTGGGTGTTCGTGCTCTCCCGCGGCTGGGAGCCCAAGGGCCCCATGGTCCTCGTGCTGGAGACCACCTACACCGTCACCGACCCGCCGCTGCGGGCGCTGCGCCGGGTCATCCCGCCGCTGCGCATCGGCAGCGTCTCCCTCGACCTGGGATTCCTCATCCTCATCATCGCCGTGCAGATGGGGATCACCTTCGCCTCTCGCCTGTAGCCTTCGCCGCACCGCGGCGTCTTGTACGGTGACGCCCGTCCCCGACGATCTTCGAGGTGAAACCATGACGCTGACCGCTGACGAGGTGCAGAACAAGGAGTTCCTGACCGTCCGCCTCCGCGAGGGCTACGACATGCAGGAGGTCGATGCCTTCCTGGACGAGGTCGAGGCCGAGCTGCGCCGCATGGCTGAGGAGAACGAGCGCTTGCGGGCCGAGCTGGACCAGGCTCGCCAGGGCATCCTGGCGGGCCCGGAGGCCGAGGCGGCTGCGGCCGCCGGGGTCACCGAGACCGGGCTGCAGCGGGCGGTGTCCGAGCCGTCGCAGGCGCCGCAGGCCGCCCTGACCATCCTGACCCACGCCCAGACGGCTGCGGACAACCTGGTCAGCGAGGCGCAGACGCGCGCCGACGAGCTGGTCGGCGAGGCGACGGATCGGGCGCGTGCCCTCGACGAGGAGACCGAGCAGCGCCGGGCCGAGCTGCTCGGGGTGCTCGAGCGCGACGAGATGACCCTGCGAGAGACCATCGACGAGCTGGCGGCGCACGAGCGCGAGTACCGCAGCCGGCTGCTCGCGTTCCACGAGGCCCAGGCACGCAAGCTGCGCGAGACAGGTGTCCCGTTGTCCGGCAACGGTGGGCAGGGCGCCACACCGGCCCCCGCTGCTGCGGGCGGTCCCGCCAACGAGGTGCCGCCCGCGGCGCCGGGCGAGCAGCTGGAGTCAGGTGAGGCCGACCAGGGCGAGGCGTCCGAGCCCCCCGATCAGGCCTAGCGGCGCAGCCGCGGCGGTCGCTCGCCTGACCAAGGGCGACCGCGTACACCTACCACCACATAGTCGGGTGGATGATCACCGCGACCTGCGGTTTCGTGGTCCGCGCGGGGGCTCATGACCCCACTTTGTGTGCGCAGCCGGACACCCCGGCCCGGGCCTCGGGCTAGCCGACGGTGCCGGAAGCCCGCAGCCGCAGCGTGACGGGGGGGTCGTCGTTCACCGTCTGCTCACCGCCGGCGACGCGATCGAGGTCGTCGTGCACGGCGACCGCGAGCACCTCCTCGGCGATCGATGCCGTGTGCTCCCGGATCGCCTCGGCCACCGCACCGTCGGCCGACCACGCCAGCTCGATCCGGTCGGTCACCTCCAGGCCGGCCCGCTTGCGCGCCTCCTGGACGATGCGCACCACCTCGCGGGCGATGCCCAGGCTGACCAGCGCCGGGGTGAGGGTGAGGTCGAGCGCGACAGTCTCTCCCTCACGAGCCACCGCCCACCCCTCCTGTGGCGTCTCGGTGACGACGACATCATCGATGTCGAGGCTGACCTCGCCCAGCCCGTCCACCGCGACCGACGCCCGGCCCTCGGCCAGGTCCGCCGCCAGCGCCGCCGCGTCCGCGGCCGCCACCGCAGCGGCGACCTTGGGCGTGTCCCGGGCGAACCGCTTGCCCAGCGAACGGAAGTTGGCCTTGACCTGGTACTCCAGCAGACCGGCACCGCCGTCGGCCAGCGCGGTGAGCTCGAGCACGTTGAGCTCGTCGGCGACGTGGCGGCGAAGCTCGTCGTCGAGGTCGGCCCAGCCCCGGGCCCCGATCAGCGCCCGGGACAGCGGCTGCCGGGTGCGTACCTTCGCCTCCGCCCGCGCCGCGCGGCCCAGCTCGACCAGCCGACGCACCAGCGCCACCTTCTCGGCGAGCGCGTCGTCGACCAGGGCAGGGTCGGGCATGGGCCACGAGGCCAGGTGGACCGACGCCGGCGCATCCGGGCGCGCTGGACGCACCAGCGCCTGCCACACCTTCTCGGTGACGAACGGGGTGAGTGGTGCCATCAGCCGGGTGAGCACCTGCAGGCACTCGTGCAGGGTGGCCAGGGCTGCCGGGTCGCCGTCCCAGAACCGGCGACGCGATCGGCGCACATACCAGTTGGACAGGTCGTCGACGTACCCGCTCAGCAGCTGCCCGGCGCGCGCGGTGTCGAAGGAGTCCAGCGCCTGGTCCACCTGACCGGCAAGCCGGTGGACCTCCGAGAGCGCCCACCGGTCCAGCACGGGACGCTGCCGCGCCTGCGGTGCCGGTGTCGCGGTGCTCCAGCCGGCCAGGCCCGCGTACAGGGACAGGAACGCCGCGGTGTTCCAGTAGGTGAGCAGCACCTTGCGGACCACGTCCTGGATCGCGGCGTGACCGACCCGTCGGGGCAGCCACGGCGACCCGCTGGCCGCCATGAACCAGCGCACCGCGTCCGCCCCGTGCTCGTCCATCAGCGGGATGGGCTCGAGCACGTTGCCCAGATGCTTGCTCATCTTGCGGCCGTCCTCGGCCAGGATCAGCCCCAGGCACAGGACGTTCTGGTAGGAGGACCGGTCGAAGACCAGCGTGCCGACCGCCATCATCGTGTAGAACCAGCCGCGGGTCTGGTCCAGAGCCTCGCAGATGAACTGCGCCGGATAGGTCGCGCGGAACTGCTCGGTGCTGCCGGGCAGGTGCGGGTAGCCGTACTGCGCGAACGGCATCGCCCCGGAGTCGTACCAGACGTCGATCACCTCCGGCACCCGTCGGAACACCCCAGCCACGCCGGGCAGGACGAAGGTGATGTCGTCGACGTACGGCCGGTGCGGGTCCAGCGTGGAGAGGTCGCGTCCGGCGAGCTCGCCGAGCTCGGCCAGCGAGCCCACGCACACCACGTGGGACGGGTCGGCGTCGTTGCGCCAGATCGGCAACGGCGTGCCCCAGTAGCGGTTGCGGGAGAGCGCCCAGTCCACGTTGTTGCGCAGCCAGTCCCCGTAGCGCCCCCACTTCACCGACTCCGGGAACCAGCTCGTCGCCTCGTTCTCCCGCAGCAGCGCATCCTTCACCGCAGTGGTGCGGACGTACCAGGACGGCTGGGCGTAGTACAGCAGCGGCGTGTGGCAGCGCCAGCAGTGCGGGTAGGGGTGCTCGTAGGGCACGTGCCGCCACAGCAGACCCCGCTGGTCGAGGTCGTGCACCAGGTCGGTGTCGGCGTGCTTGAAGAACTGACCGCCGACCAGCGGCACCTCGGTGCCGAACGTGCCATCCGGACGCACCGGGTTCACCACCGGCAGCCCGTACTCGCGGCACACCGCCAGGTCGTCGGCGCCGAACGCCGGAGCCTGGTGCACCAGCCCCGTCCCGTCCTGCGTGGTGACGTACTCGCCGAGGACGACCAGGTGCGCATCCGGGATCTCCACCAGGGCGAACGGCGCAGCGTAGGTCCAGCGCTCCATCTCCTGCCCGCTGAACCGGGCCAGCTCCCGGGCATCCTCCCCGACAGCCTCGGCACGGAGGGGCTCGGCGACCACGACGGGTCGGGGCAGGTCGCGGTGCTCGACCAGCACGTAGGTGACCTCGGGGTGGACGGCGACCGCGGTGTTGGAGACCAGCGTCCACGGGGTGGTCGTCCACACCAGCAGGTCCGCGGTGCCGGCGTACGGCCCGGACGTCAACGGGAAGAGCACGTAAACCGACGGGTCGACGACGGTCTCGTAGCCCCCGGGCTGACCCAGCTCGTGGTCGGACAGGCTGGTGCCGCAGCGCGGGCAGTAGGGCGCGACCCGGTGGTCCTCGGTGAGCAGCCCAGCGTCGAAGACCTGCTTGAGCGACCACCACACGCTTTGGACGTAGTCGGCGTCCATGGTGCGGTAGGCCTGCGAGGTGTCGACCCAGAACCCCATCCGCTCGGTCATGGCCTCGAAGGCGTCGACATGGCGCAGCACCGACTCGCGGCAGCGCTGGTTGAACTCCGCCACCCCGAACGCCTCGATGTCGGGCTTGCCGGAGAAGCCGAGCTCCTTCTCAACCGCGATCTCCACCGGGAGCCCGTGGCAGTCCCAGCCGGCCTTGCGCGGGACGTGGTAGCCCTTCATCGTCCGGTAGCGCGGGAACACGTCCTTGAACACCCGGGCCTCGACGTGGTGGGTGCCGGGCATCCCGTTGGCCGTCGGCGGGCCCTCGAAGAAGACCCACGACGGACGCGACTGCGCGCCGGCCAAGGACTGGGCGAAGACGTCGTTGTCACGCCAGAAGGCCAGCACCTCGCGGTCGACGTCGGGCAGGCTGACCTGCGGAGGAAGGGGGGACTGGCTGCTCACCGGCGGTCTCCGTCGCACGTGTCGTCTCGACGGAGGGACGAGAGCCGGCGTGCGCCGGACTCCCGCGGTACCACCCTCCTTGGCCACCGCCCATGGCGGTGACCCGCTCGTTCGCACTGCCGGGTCTACTGAGGTGGGGCCGGCACCGGCCTGTCCCGCCCGTTCTTCCGGCGGCTCAGGGGTGATCTCTCCGCGCGCGCACCCTCGGGCTCCCACCGTCCCCGAGTCGCTGGCGGCCGCCGGCGCGAATACCTGTCCCCGTCATCGCCGGGCCCGAGTCTAGCCGCGACTGCCCCCGACAGCCGCGCCGACGACCTCATCGGCATCGGCGACCGGCCGCCCGACGACGCGCCCGACCACACGCCCGACCACACGCCCGGCGATGTTGTCCGGCGATGTTGTCCGGCGATGCGTCCGGCCGAAGGCACGTCGGGTGGTCTTCGCGCTTGGTCAGGGCGGCGTAGGTGCGCCCGGCCCGATGTTCCAGGCGCCCCGGGTGTCGCTGAAGGATGATCGGGGCGCCCCAGGTGTCGCTGAGGGATGATCACCGCGCCCCAGGTGTCGCTCCCGCCATGATCACCGCGCTCCAGGTGTCGCCCCAGCGACACCTACGGCGCACTGACGCGCCGATCCGCGCTCCCACCATGATCACCGCGCCCTAGGTGTCGCTGAGGGATGATCAGGGCGCCCCAGGTGTCGCTGAGGGATGATCGGGGCGCCCCAGGTGTCGCTGAGGGATGATCACCGCGCTCCAGGTGTCGCCCCAGCGACACCTGGAGCGCACAGACGCGCCGATCCGCGACCACGATCTCGCCCTGACGCAGGCGCAGCCTGCCTCGACGTGCGCCCCGTCATCGACCCCGGCATCCCCTCGCCACGGACGCGGCACCGCGACCGGCACGGCCCGCGGCCTGCGCGGATCGGTGGTCACCGACGAGGTCCGGCTGGCGTGGACGACGGCCGAGCGATTCGACGACGTGGCCACCGCTGCGGTCACCCGGCTGGACAAGTGATGGTCGGCGGAGCTGGCCGACGTCCACGTCCTCGTCGAGGACGTCCCCGACCTGTCGGCCTGGGACCGCGACTGGGTCCCGCGGGGCCGCTGCGACCCGGCGGAGGCCGGGCTGCCGGCGCGGGTGGTGCTGTTCGGCCGCCCGATCCGGACCCGGGCGCGTGGCGAGATCGCCCTGCGTCGGCTCGTGCTTGACGCGCTGGTCGAGCACGTGGCCGAACTGCTCGGCATCGACCCCGCCGAGGTCGATCCCGGGTACGACGACCAGGGGCCCGGCGACCGCCGGCGGCCAGCGCCAGCGGGGCAGCCCGGCACACAGGTCGGGCAGCACCGGCGCCACGTCAGCGGTGCTGCACACGCCACGCAGCGACCGGTCGTTGCCGCAGGTAAGTCACGCACGTACCATCTTCGGCTTGCGAGGAAGGAGTGCCGACGTGGCACAGCGAACGGCCGCCGAGCCGAGCACCTCGAACACGCAACCGCCCGCCAGCGAGACCAAGAGGACCGCCGACGCCGAGGGGCTCGTCGTCCGCGATGGCGAGCAGCCGTGGACCGACGACGAGCTGGCCGAGGTCCAGGCCGAGCTGCAGGCCGACGCGGCGCGGCTGCGCGAGGAGATCGCCGACGCCGAGTCCGGCATCGCCGACCTGCTGAAGGGAGCAGGGGAGGAAGGCGGGGAGGACACCGCCGACACCGGCGCCAAGGCCTTCGAGCGGGAGCACGAGATGGCGCTTGCGGCCAGCCACCGCGAGATCCTCGGCCAGGTGGAACGGGCGCTGCGCACGATCGAGACCGGCACCTACGGGGTGTGCGAGTCCTGCGGCAGCCCCATCGGCAAGGCCCGCCTGCAGGCCTTCCCCCGTGCCACGCTCTGCCTGGCCTGCAAGCAGCGGCAAGAACGACGCTGAGCCCGGACGACGGCGACCGGTCCGTCGCCTCCTCGACAACATCCCGACGGTCCGTCGTCATCGTGGCGGGGGTGGCGCTGCTGGTCATCCTGCTCGACCGGCTCAGCAAGAGCTGGGCCGTCGACGCCCTCGCCGACGGCGAGGTGATCGTGCTGGTCGATCCCTGGTGGCAGCTGCGCCTGGTGTACAACCCGGGTGCGGCGTTCGGCTTCGCCGGCGGCTACACCGTCGTGATCACCCTGGTCGCCGTCGGCGTGGCAGTGATGATCGTCCGGCTGGCGCCGCGGCTGCGCAACGTGTGGTGGGCCCTTGCGCTGGGCGGCATCCTCGGCGGGGCCATCGGCAACCTCATCGACCGGCTCACGCAGGAGCCCGGGCCGCTGCGCGGCTTCGTCATCGACTTCATCGAGTGGCCTGGCTTCCCGGTGTGGAACCTCGCCGACGCAGCCATCGTGGGGTCGGTGGCCCTGGTCCTCCTGCTCACGCTGCGCGACGTCCCGTACGACCGGGCTCCGGACGTACCGTCGCGCTCGGCGGAGCCGTGAGCGAGCGCCGGGCGCTGCCCGTGCCGGACGGGCTGGCCGGGGAGCGGGCCGACTCCGGGCTGGCCCGCCTGCTCGGGCTGTCGCGCACGAAGGCTGCCGCGGTCATCGCAGCCGGGGACGCCACGATGGACGGCGAGCCGCTGGAGGTGTCGACTCGGCTGGTCCCGGGCGCGTGGCTCGAGGTGACCCCCCCGCCGCCACCCTCCCCTCCCGCGGTGCGCGCCGAGGCCGTCCCGGGGCTGCGCATCGTGCACGAGGACGCCGACATCGTCGTGGTGGACAAGCCGGTCGGGGTGGCCGCCCACCCGTCCCCGGGCTGGACCGGCCCCACCGTCGTCGGCGCGCTGGCGGCTGGCGGTGTCACGGTCGCCACGTCCGGCGCCGCGGAGAGGCAGGGCGTGGTCCACCGGCTCGACGTGGGGACGAGCGGGCTGATGGTGGTGGCCAAGAGCGAGCGCGCCTACTCCGACCTCAAGCGGCAGTTCCGCGACCGCACGGTCGAGAAGGTCTACCACGCCCTCGTGCAGGGACGGCTGGACCCGTTGCGCGGGACCATCGACGCCCCCATCGACCGCCACCCCACCCAGGACCACCGCTTCGCCGTCGTGGCCGGCGGCAGGCCTAGCGTCACCCACTACGCGACCCTGGAGGCCTTCCCCGCCGCGTCCCTGGTGGAGGTCCACCTGGAGACCGGCCGGACCCACCAGATCAGGGTCCACCTGGCGGCCATGCGTCATCCCTGCGTCGGTGACCTCACCTACGGCGCCGACCCGGTGCTGGCGCGTCGGCTCGGCCTGACCCGGCAGTGGCTGCACGCCGCCCGGCTCGAGCTGGACCATCCCGCCGACGGCAGGCGGGTAGTGCTCGTCTCCGACTACCCCGACGACCTCGCCACGGCGCTGGCCCGGCTTCGCGACGCCTGAGCCGCGCCGGTCTGGCAGGGTGCGGGCATGACCACCGACGGCCCTGCCGCCCGCAGCGGCACCTTCACCTTGGGCTCCTTCACCGACGACCCCTTGACGGTGCACCGGCTCGGCTTCGGAGCCATGCGCGTCACCGGCCCCGGCATCTGGGGGCCACCGGCTGACCACGACGCCGCGGTGGCGGTGCTGCGGCGGGCCGTCGAGCTGGGCGTGGACCTCATCGACACCGCCGACTCCTACGGCCCGTTCGTCTCCGAGGACCTGATCCGGGAGGCCCTGCACCCCTACCGAGACGTCGTCATCGCGACCAAGGGCGCGCTGCTGCGTACCGGGCCCAACGCCTGGCACGTCCTCGGCGATCCGCACTACCTGCAGCAGTGCGTCGAGATGAGCCTGCGCCGACTGGGCGTGGAGCGCATCGACCTCTACCAGCTGCACCGCGTGGACGGTCGCTACCCGCTGGCCGACCAGCTCGGTGTGCTGGCCCAGATGCAGGAGCAGGGCAAGATCCGCCACATCGGGCTCTCCGAGGTGGACCTCGCCACCCTGCAGGCCGCGCAGGAGCAGGTGGACGTGGTGTCGGTGCAGAACATCTACAACGTGGGCAACCGAGCGCACGCCGATGTGGTCGAGGCCTGCGAGCGCGGCAGCGTGGGTTTCATCCCCTGGTACCCGATCGCCGGCGGCCAGCTGCTGGACCAGGACAGCCCGCTGGCGAGCCTGTCGGCGCAGACCGGGTACACGATTGCCCAGCTGTCGGTGGCGTGGCTGCTGCGCCGCAGCCTGGTGATGCTTCCCATCCCGGGCACCGGCAGCCTCGAGCATCTCGAGCAGAACTGCGCGGCGGTCGACGTCCGGCTCGACGAGCGGCAGTGGGCCACGCTGGACGACCTCGCCTGAGTCCTGTCAGACCCCGCGCGGCTCGACGGCTTGACCCTGACGTAACGTGAGGGTCTAGCGTCGGTCGCATGGCAGGTCGCGTCGAGGCAGGTCGCGTCTGCAGCGTCGGCGAGGTGGCCTCGATGGCCGGGGTGTCGGTGCGCACGCTGCACCACTACGACAGCACCGGGCTGCTCGTGCCGTCCTCCCGCAGCCCCGCCGGGTACCGGCAGTACAGCCCTGCCGACCTCGAGCGGCTGCAGGAGCTGCTGGTCTACCGACGGCTCGGGTTCGCCCTGGAGGAGATCACCGCCCTGCTCGACGACCCCGGTCACGAACGGCGCGCCGCCCTGCTGCGACAGCGGGACCTGCTGGGTCGTCGCATCGACGACCTCGTCCGGGTGCAGCGCCTGGTCGAGCGAACCCTGAGCACCCTGGAAGGAGCCACTGCGATGAGCGAGACCGACATGTTCGACGGGCTGAGCCCGGTTCAGCGCAACGAGGCCGAGCACGGCCAGGAGGTGCGCGAGCGCTGGGGGGACACCGACGCCTACGCCGAGTCGGCTCGGCGGACCGGGCGCTACAGCGAGCAGGACTGGGCGGCGATCAAGGCCGAGGGTGAGTCCATCGAGTCCAGGCTGGCCGACCTGCTCGCAGCCGGAGTGAGCGCGGACGACCCGCAGGCGATGGACGCCGCGCAGGCGCACCGCGCGCACATCGACCGCTGGTTCTACCCGTGCAGCCACGAGATGCACACCCACCTCGGCGAGATGTACGTGGCCGACGAGCGCTTCGCGGCGCACTACGACCAGCGCCGGGAGGGCCTGGCGGTCTACCTGCGTGAGGCGATCCTGGCCAACGGGCTGCGCGCAGTCGGCTGAGCCGGTGCCACCGGCGCGGCCGTCCCGGTTGTGCTGGAGGCGGCGGTTAGGCTCGGTGCCGCTTCCCCGAGCACTGCCACGGACGGCGCCCAGCGGGCATCGTCCGCGCCTGTACTGTCCCGGTGAGCCGTGCGGAGGAGGTCGTCGCTTCAGTGTCCGGGCCGGAGTTCGTGCACCTGCACTGCCACACCGAGTACTCGATGCTGGACGGGGCGGCCCGCGTTCCTGAGCTCCTCGACGAGTGCCAGCGGCTCGGGATGGACTCGCTGGCCATCACCGACCACGGCAACATGTTCGGGTCGTACGACTTCTACGTGCAGGCCCGCAAGCGCGGCATCCGGCCCATCATCGGGGTCGAGGCCTACCTCACCCCGCGCACCAGCCGATTCGACCGCACCCGTGTCCAGTGGAACGCCGGCGGCGAGGACGACGTCTCCGGTGGGGGCGCGTTCACCCACCTGACGCTGCTCGCGCAGACCACCGCGGGCATGCACAACCTGTTCCGGCTGTCCTCGCTGGCCAGCATCGAGGGGTTCTTCTACAAGCCCCGGATGGACCTCGAGCTGCTCAGCCGGTACTCCGACGGGATCATCGCGTTCACCGGATGCCCGTCCGGCGAGGTGCAGACCTGGCTGCGGATCGGCCGGTACGGCGAGGCGCTGAAGGCGGCCGCGACACTGCGCGACATCTTCGGCCAGGACAACCTCTACGTCGAGCTGATGGACCACGGCCTGCCGATCGAGACCCGGGTGAAGGGCGACCTGTTGCGCCTGGCCCGCGACCTCGGCCTGCCGCTGGTGGCGACCAACGACCTGCACTACACCCGGGCCGAGGACGCCGCGGCCCACGAGGCGCTGCTGTGCGTCCAGTCCGGCTCGACGCTGGCCGACCCGAAGCGGTTCAAGTTCGACGCCTCGACGTTCTACCTGCAGTCCCCGGCGCAGATGCACGAGCTCTTCGCCGACGTGCCGGAGGCTTGCCAGAACACGCTGGCCGTTGCTGAGCGCTGCCACGTCGAGTTCGCCGAGGGAGCCGACCTCATGCCGAGGTTCGAGGTTCCCGCCGGTGAGACCGAGGCGACCTGGCTGGCCAAGGAGGTCGACCGCGGCCTGCACCGCCGATTCGGCGCCACCGTCCCGGACCAGGCCCGCGCCCAGGCGGCCTACGAGACCTCGGTCGTCACGAGCATGGGGTTCCCCGGCTACTTCCTCGTCGTCAGCGACTTCATCCGGTGGGCCAAGGAGCAGGGCATCCGGGTCGGGCCGGGCCGAGGTTCGGCGGCCGGCTCGATCGTGGCCTACGCGCTGGGTATCACCGACCTCAACCCGCTCGAGCACGGGCTGCTGTTCGAGCGGTTCCTCAACCCCGAGCGAGTGAGCAAGCCCGACATCGACATCGACTTCGACGAGCGTCGGCGCGGTGACGTGATCGCCTACGTCACTGACAAGTACGGCGCCGAGCGGGTCGCGCAGATCGTCACCTTCGGCACCATCAAGGCCAAGCAGGCCATCAAGGACTCCGCTCGCGTCCTGGGCTACCCGTACGCTCTGGGCGACAAGATCACCAAGGCGTACCCGGCCAGCATCATGGGCAAGGACGTGCCCTTGTCGGGGGTGTTCGACGGCGGGCACGAGCGCTACGCGGAGGCAGCTGAGTTCCGCGCCCTGTACGACAGCGACCCCGACGTCGCCCGCGTCGTCGACATCGCGAAGGGGCTGGAGAACCTCAAGCGGCAGTGGGGGGTGCACGCCGCGGGCGTGATCATGTCCCGGGAGCCACTCATCGACCTCGTCCCGATCATGAGACGGGAGCAGGACGGCGCGATCATCACCCAGTTCGACAACAGCTCCTGCGACGCGCTCGGGCTGCTCAAGATGGACTTCCTGGGCCTGCGCAACCTCACCGTCCTGGACGACGCGCTGGCCAACGTCCGGGTCAACCGGGGCACCGAGGTCGTGCTGGAGACCCTCGCGCTGGACGACCCGGCCACCTACGAGCTGCTCGCCCGCGGTGACACCCTCGGGGTCTTCCAGCTCGACGGGGCGCCGATGCGCGCGCTGCTGCGGGCGATGAAGCCGGACTCGTTCGCCGACATCTCCGCGGTGCTGGCCCTCTACCGGCCCGGCCCGATGGGCGCCAACAGCCACACCAACTACGCGCTGCGCAAGAACGGTCTGCAGCCGATCACCCCGATCCATCCGGAACTCGAACAGGCCCTGGAGCCGATCCTTGGGGAGACGCACGGCCTGTGCGTCACGGGCGACACCCTCGTCTGGGATGCCACGACCGGCCAGCGCGTGCGCATCGACTCGATCGGGTCGCGGGTGGCGGACGGTGCATTCCGCACGTTCGGGGTCGCGAAGGACGGCACGGTCTGTGCCGCGGACGTGACGCACTGGATCCCCACCGGGGCCAAGCGCGTGCTGCGGGTCGCAACGGCCAGCGGACACACGGTTCGCTTGTCGGAGGATCATCCGGTGCTCACGCCCTCCGGCTGGCGCAAGGCCGGTGAACTGATGGCGGGCGTGGACCGCCTGGCCGTTCCGAAGACGCCGCACGATGCCGAGCAGCCCGATCGCGGCTTGACCGTGGACCAGGCCCGGCTCTTGGGCTACCTGGTAGGCGACGGCTATCTCACGCTGTACCAGAACTCGCTGATCAGCGGTTCGCCGGAGCTGCTGGCAGACGCCGCCGAGCGCGTCCGGCGGGCGTTTCCCGACTGCCACCCCGTGCTGCGGCAACGCGGCACCGAGGTCCGCGGTGACGGCCACAGGCGCTGGGCCGACCGGCTGGATCTCATGGCCAGCCCACCGGGGATCGGCCGAGGCCGGGGGGCCAAGGGGGGCCGGTACGATCGTTTGAGCCTCAACGTCTGGTTGCGCGACTTGGGGTTCGCACGGCGCACGACTGCAGCGCACAAGTTCGTCCCCGATGCGGTATTCCGCGCCGACCGGGCCACGATCCTGCAGTTCCTTGCCGGGCTGTGGGACACGGACGGCCACGTCGGGCCCGAGGTTGCGTTCCTCACCACGATCAGCAGCCGACTCGCCAACGATGTGCAGGCCCTCCTCGGCCGGCTTGGCATTCTGGCCCGGGTCCGGGCCGACGCGCCCTACGCCACAGCCCGGGGTACCTCCACGCCGTACCGCGTTCAGGTCTATGGGGAGGCGTTCTGGGACCTGGTAGTCCCCCATCTGGTGGTTCCAGCCAAGCGGGCGGTGGTCAAGGCCCGGACTGCCCAGGCGCGCACCTCGGACGGAATCAACGGGGAGTTGATGCTGCGGCGCATGAGCGACATCGTGCGCGACGACCCGGCGCTGCGGCAACAGACGCGACGGCGGCTGCGTGAGTCCGGGCGGCTGGGGGTGAAAGCCACCTTCGCCCATCTGAGCCGGCTGACGGGTCACGACGTGCGCAGCTATTCGCCGCCTCTCGGGTCCGACGGCGCCTACATGCCGCTCGGGCGGGCCGCTTCGGCCTACCTCGATGCCTTCGGAGGCGACGAGGACTGGCTGTACGCGCGGCAGAACTGGACGATGATCTTGGCGATCGAGGATGACGGCGTCGAGGAGATGTTCGACATCACTGTCGAGGGCCTTCACACCTTCCTGGCCAATGGGCTGGTGGTGCACAACTGCATCTACCAGGAGCAGGTGATGGCGATCGCCCAGCAGCTGGCCGGCTACTCGCTGGGCAGCGCGGATCTGCTACGCCGCGCTATGGGCAAGAAGAAGAAGGAGATCCTCGACAAGGAGTACCTCCCCTTCGCCGCGGGGATGCGGGCCAACGGCTACTCCGACGAGTCGATCAAGGCGCTGTGGGACATCCTCGTCCCGTTCTCCGACTACGCCTTCAACAAGGCGCACACGGCCGGGTACGGGCTGGTGTCGTACTGGACGGCCTACCTCAAGGCGAACTTCCCGGCCGAGTACATGGCCGCCCTGCTCACCAGCATCCGGGACGACAAGGACAAGTCCGCGCTGTACCTCAACGAGTGCCGCCGGATGGGCATCAAGGTGCTGCCGCCAGACGCGAACGAGTCGCACGGCGACTTCACCCCGGTGGGCACCGACATCCGGTTCGGGCTGACCGCCATCCGAAACGTCGGGTCCAACGTCGTCGACGCGATCATCGGCGCTCGGTCCGAGCACGGCCGGTTCGGCGACTTCGGCGACTTCATGGACGCCGTCCCCGCCGTCGTGTGCAACAAGCGGGTGGTCGAGTCATTGATCAAGGCCGGCGCCTTCGACTCCTTCGGCTACTCGCGCCGCTCGCTGCTCGCTGTCCACGAGGACGTGGTCGAGGCGGTCAGCCAGCGCAAGCGCAACGAGGCCATCGGCCAGTTCGACCTGTTCGCCGGGGCGGCAGCCGGTGCCGACCCGAGCGCGGCGAGCATCGAGCTCACCGTGGTGGATCTGCCGGAGTGGGAGAAGTCGGTGCGGCTCGGCTACGAGCGGGAGATGCTCGGGCTCTACGTCTCCGACCATCCGCTGATGGGGCTGGAACCGCTGCTGGCCACCCTCACCGACCGGGCGATCGCGGGCCTGGTGGACGAGACCGCCGTCCCCTCCGGCAGCGTGGTCACCATCGCCGGTCTGGCCAGCGCCGTCCAGCGTCGGCTCACCCGCCGGGGCGACACCTGGGCGGTGGTCACCCTGGAGGACCTCGAGGGCAGCGTGGACGTCGTCGTCTTCCCTGCCCTGTACGCCACCGTGGGCGCACGGCTGGCTCCGGACGCTGTGCTCGTCGTCAAGGGCAGGGTCGACCGTCGGGACGAGGGCCTGCAGGTCATCGCCTCGCAGGTGAACGAGCCCGACCTGTCTCAGGCCCAGCTGGGCCCGGTCGTGCTGTCCGTGCCCGCGGTGCGCTGCACCCCACCCCTGGTCGGCCAGCTGCGTGAGGTGCTGGCCAGCCACCCGGGCACCACCGAGGTGCACCTTCGCCTGGAGGGGCGCGGGCGGACCACGGTGATGCGGCTCGACGACGGGTACCGGGTGTTGGCCTCGCCGGCGCTCATGGGAGACCTCAAGGCACTGCTGGGTCCGGGATGCCTGGTCACGGGGCAGTGAGGCGGCACCTGCTTCGCGATCTTGTCCTGCTGCACCTGGGCTGCGCCGTGGTCGTCGGCGTGGCGTGGTGGGCGCTGGCGCCGCGGCTGACCTACACGGTGATCGACGGACAGGCTTTCCCGCTGGACCAGACCGTGCTGCCGCGCGTCTTCGGCGGGGACGCGGCCTTCGTGCTGCTGGCCGCCGCCGCCGGGCTGGTGTGCGCCGGGGTGCTGCTGCTGCGTGGCCACCGTGGGGCGGCGGTGCCGGTCGGGCTCGCCGTGGGCGGGATGCTGGGCGCCGCCGCGGCCTGGGGCCTGGCCGTGCTGCTCGGCCCCGGCCGGCTCGACACGCTGGCCACCGAGGTCGGCGACGGAGACGTGCAGGCCGGCCCTGAGCTCAACGCCTACGCGGCCCTGCTCACCTGGCCGATCGTGGCAGTGGCGCTGGTGCTGGTGGTCGGGCTGCTCAGCGCCCCGGAGCCGCGATCCGCGCCGTCGTCGCCCCCGTGAGGCGGACCAGGTCCTGCGTCGCCAGGCCGACGTCCAGCCCCCGCCGCCCACCGGAGACGTAGACGCGGCCCTGATCGGCCGCACTGGCGTCGACCACGGTCGGCAACCGCTTGCGCTGCCCCAACGGGCTGATCCCACCCACCACGTAGCCGGTGGAGCGCTGCGCGTCCTCCGGTCGCGCCAGGGCGGCGCGTCTCCCACCGACTGCGGCGGCGAGTGCCTTGAGGTCCAGCGACGAGGTGACCGGGACGACGGCCACCACCAGCTCGCCGTCCACCCGCGCCAGCAGCGTCTTGAACACCTGCGCCGGGTCCAGCCCGAGCGCCTGCGCCGCCTCCAAGCCGTAGGACGGATGCGCGGGATCGTGGTCGTAGGGATGCTCGGTGAAGGCCACCCCGGCCTCGCTCAGGGTTCGCAGCGCTGGAGTCGAGCGTCCCGACGCCCGCTTGGCCACGACCTGCCCGTCCCGTCCGCTCAGTTCGGGTTGACCGATGCTCGCAGCAGGTCGGTCGCCGGCACAGCCTCCAAGAGCCGGACGAGGGCGTGCTCGCGGGCGAGCACGTCGCAGAGCCGGGCCAGCCGCTGTGCTGTCGTGGGCGTGGCCAGCAGTCGCTGCCGGTCCGGCAGGTCGAGCACCATCGCCGCCGACACCAGGTACGACAGCACGGTCGGGTCCTCGGGCAGGGACGGGCCGTCGGTCTGGGTGGTGTCGCTGGGCACCGGCTCGGCGCCCATCACCTGCTGGTAGCGACCGAACTGGTGCCGGACCCGCTCCGCCAGCGCAGCGGTCTGCTCGGCCGGCCCGGCGTCCTCGGGCAGCCACTCCACCTCGCCGCGCAGGTAGGGCAGGGTGTCGTCCACGGCGTGCAGCCGGAAGCGCCGCGACCCGGCGCTGAGGATGTCGAACCGTCCGTCCGGGTAGGGCGTCACCCGGCGCAGCACCGCGGTCGTGCCGATCTCGTGAAGCGTCCGTACCGAGGCGGCACCCACCTCATGGCCGGCCCGGATCGCGACCACCCCGAACGACCGGTCGATCTCGTCGGTGCCCTCCTGCAGGTCCGCGACCAGACGGCGGTACCGGTCCTCGAAGATGTGCAGCGGCAGCGCCAGGCCCGGGAACAGCACGCTGCCCAGCGGGAACAGCGGGATCACGGTCCGGGCCACGACGTGCAGGTTAGGGCCATCGTCACGGCACGGCTCGCCGGAGGCGCCCCGAGGCGGGTGCATGGACCGCTCGGCGACTTCGCGGGTCGTCCCAGCAGCCTGCGGGAGCTCGCCGAGGACGGCGTGGACAGCTCAGGGCCCTCTGGCCCTCGTGTGAGGAGGATCAGTGTTCCAGCATTGAGGGGAGACCTGTCCTGCGAAGGAGGTTAGGTATGAGTACGACACAGATCATCGTCCTCGTGGTCGTCCTGGTGGTGCTGGTGGCTCTGCTCGCGCTCGCGATCAAGGTCGTCAAGCAGTACGAGCGCGGCGTGGTGCTGCGGTTCGGGCGTCTGCAGGCAGTACGGGAACCCGGCTTGCGGTTCATCATCCCGTTCGTCGATGTGATGCACCCGGTGTCGCTGCGAGTCGTGACGATGCCGATCCAGTCGCAGGGGATCATCACCCGCGACAACGTCAGCGTCGACATCTCCGCCGTTGCCTACTACCGGGTGGTCGACGCGGTGAAGTCGGTCATCGCGATCGAGAACGTCGTGGCCGCCATCGACCAGATCGCCCAGACCACGCTGCGCAAGGTGGTCGGCCAGCACACGCTGGACGAGACCCTGGCCGAGACCGACCGCATCAACATGGACATCCGCCGGATCCTCGACATCACCACCTTGGAGTGGGGCGTCGAGGTGACACTGGTGGAGCTCAAGGACATCCAGCTGCCCGACACGATGAAGCGGGCGATGGCCAAGCAGGCCGAGGCCGAGCGCGAGAAGCGCGCGAAGATCATCAACGCCGAGGGCGAGTCCCTGGCCGCCGCGGCACTGGGGGAGGCATCGGACACGATGATCGCCCACCCGCTGGCCCTTCAGCTCCGTAACCTGCAGAGCCTGGTCGAGATCGGCGTGGACAAGAACACCACCGTGGTGTTCCCCTCGCCGATCATGACCACCATCGCCGAGCTCAGTGCGTTCATCGCCGGCGAGTCGGCGGCCGCGGCGGTCCGCACGCCACCGGCCGCAGACAGTCCGGTCATGGCCGCTGCGCCCCCGACCACGCAGGCCGCTGCCTAGCCCCAATACCGTTAAGTTAGAGTCACACGGGTGTAGTTTGGGGTCATGCCG
>CAYHHE010000054.1:0-14469 GCA_964356295.1 uncultured Actinomycetes bacterium
CTGCACTGCCGCCGTCCTGCCTGAGCGCCGGATGGGTCTCCGCGGGGCTCGGGGGCGTACCGGCGCCTGCGGTGCCGACGGCCACTCGGGCCTCCGGGCGGCGCTCGGCCCGGTCGTCCGCGTCATCGACCTGCGCGGCGCCCAGGTGCGGCTGCGGGGCTCCTGGCCGCACGATCGCCAGCAGCAGCAGGTACCCGACCATGAGCGCGCCGGGGACGGCGACCAGCCAGGCGGGCACGGACAGACCGACGAGCGCGCCGACGGCGACCACCGCGGCAGTGACCAGCGTGGCACCGGCCAGCAGCGCGAGGATGCGGCGGCGCCTGGCCGCAGCCGACCGGTGTGGCGGCTCGGACCGCGCGCCGGTCGAGCGTCGCCCGACCGGAACCCTCAGGCGCCGCCCGGCCCAGAACGGCCCGGCGGACGGTTCGGCCGTAGCTGTGCGAACGAGCAGCCGGCGTCCGAAGCGGCGACGTCGCGTGGGCGCGATGTCGTCCTGCGTCGGCGAGGACGGGTCCGCGGCGTCATGGTCGGTGGGTGCCGCGTCGGCCGGAACCCGGTCGGCGAGCCGCGAGGCGGCATCGGCGCGGCGATGCAACCACTGAGGCACCAGGAACAGCACCCACGCAGCGACGATGACGACGACGATGAGGCCGCTTCCTCCCACGCCGCACGACGCTACGGCGAAGAGGGGTCCGATCGGGGCAGGTGAGGGGGTGTGTCGCGACGCCACCGGGCGAGCAGCCCGTCCGGGACCTCCTCGACGGTCACCGCGAAGCTGAGGTGGTCACGCCAGTCCCCGTCGATGTGCAGGTAGCGCTCGCGACGGCCCTCGGCCCGCAGCCCCAGCTTCTCCACCACGCGCAGGCTGGCGGCGTTCTCCGGGCGGATGTTGATCTCGACCCGGTGCAGGCCCATCCCGAGCAGGCAGTGGTCGATCGCCATCGCCACCCCCGTCGGGACGTACCCGTGCCCGGCGAACTCCTGCCCGATCCAGTAGCCGATGTGCGCCGACTGAGCCGATCCCCGGACGATGCCCGAGACGTTGACCTGCCCGGCGAGGGCGTCGTGCACGGTCAGCGCCCACGGCAGCGACTCGCCCATCCTGGCCTGGGCGTTCAGGCGACGGACCATCGAGCGGAACGACACCGGCGCCGCGCGTGGGTCGGACGAGGTTGCGTCCCACGGACGCAGCCAGTCGGTGTTGCGCCGGCGCAGCTGGTCCCACGCGCGGGCGTCGCGGTAGCGCAGCGGTCGCAGCCCGACCGGCGGCACGCTCAGCGTCACCGGCCACGCCGCCCCGCTCATCCGGCGGACCTTCGGTCGCCCGGCCCCGGCAGGGTCACCCCCGGCGCCGTTCCAGCTGAAGGCAGTCGACCTCGGACCCTACGGGGAGGTGGTCGACGTCCTCGGGGACGACGATCAGGCTGGTCGCCCGGGCCAGGTCGGTCAGATGGGACGCCTCCGGGGTGCCCAGCGGCTCCGCGCTGAACTCGCCCTCGCCGGTGGGAACGACCCGTCCCCGGGCGAACTGGCGTAGCCCGGGTGTGGAGGAGACGTCCCTGGTCAGCCTCGCCCGCACGCTCGGGCGGTGCAGCCGGCTCACCCCCACCATCTTGCGGATCACCGGACGGACGAACACCTCGAACGCCACGAACGCATCGACGGGCCGCCCGGGCAGGCAGAAGACGGGCACCCGCTCCTCCCCGATGACCCCGAACCCCTGGGTCATGCCCGGCTCCATGGCCACATCGACGAAGTCGACCTCCCCGAGCCCAGGCATCACCTGGCGCACCACCCCGTCGGGGTCGGACAGCCCTCCGCTGGTCACCACCATGTCGGCGCGCACGAGCTGGTCCTCCACCGTGCCACGCACCGCTCGGGGGTCGTCGGGAACCGCCGCGACCCGAAACGCGGTGGCACCGGCCTCCCGTGCGGCGGCGGTGATCAGGTGCCCGGTCGAGTCGGTGACCTGCCCGAACGTGACCGACATGCCGGGCTCGACCAGCCGGCTGCCGACGGCCAGCACCACGACCCGGGGACGCGGGCGGACGGTGACCCGGTCCTTGCCGACGGCGGCCAGCAGGCCGATCTGGACAGCGCCGAGGTAGCTGCCGGCGCGCAGCGCGATGTCGCCGGCCTGGACGTCCTCGGCTCGGCGGCGCACGTTCGCGCCGGGGCTCCGCGGGGTCCGGACGACCACCTCGGTCAGAGCCTGGTCGGTCTCGGCCAGCGGGACGACCGCGTCGGCTCCTCGCGGCAGCGGGGCGCCAGAGGCGACCCTGCAGGCGTGGCCGGGTCCCAGGGCGTGGGCGCTGTGGTCACCGGCAGCGATGTCGGCGACCACCGGCAACGTCACCGGCTGCTCCTGGGTGGCGTCGGCGACGTCGGCGGTGCGAACCGCGTAGCCGGGAAGCGTGGCATGGTCGTACTGCGGCAGCGCCCAGGGCGCGATGACATCCTCTGACGCCACGGCGCCGTGCGCGTCGAGCAGCCCGACGTCGATCGGGGAGAGCGCGCCGACCGCCCCCAGCACCTCGGAGAGGTGGTCGGCGACCCGTCTCACCCGGCGTCCCTCGCGTCCAGCTCGGCGACGAACTCGCGGAGCCAGGCGACGAACTCCTTGCCGAGGTCGTCGCGTTCGCTGGCCAGCCGAACCACGGTGCGCAGGTAGTCCAGCCGGTCGCCGGTGTCGTAGCGCCGCCCCCGGAACAGCACGCCGTGCACCCCGCCTCCGTCCTGCGCCGGCATCCCGGCCAGGGTCATGAGCGCGTCGGTGAGCTGGATCTCCCCGCCGCGTCCTGGCGGGGTGGTGGCGAGGACGTCGAACACGACCGGGTCGAGCACGTACCGTCCGATGATCGCGAGGTTGGACGGCGCCTCTGCCGCGTCGGGCTTCTCGACCAGGTCGGTGACGCGGACCAGGTCGGCCTCGCCGGTCGGCTGCACCGCGGCGCAGCCGTAGAGGTGGATCGTCTCAGGATCGACCTCGACCAGCGCGATCACGCTGCCGCCGCGCTGGTGCCGCACCTCGACCATGCGCCGCAGCAGCGGGTCGCGCGGGTCGATGAGGTCGTCGCCGAGCAGCACCGCGAACGGCTCGCGTCCGACGTGGTCGGCCGCGCAGCCGACGGCGTGGCCCAGGCCCTTGGGGTCGCCCTGGCGGACGTAGAAGACGTCGGCGAGATGGGTCGAGCGCTGCACAAGCGCCAGTCGGTCGTGGTCGCCCTTGACCTCCAGGGTGTGCTCGAGCTCCCAAGCCCGGTCGAAGTGGTCCTCGAGTGGACGCTTGTTGCGTCCGGTGATCATCAGGATGTCCGGCAGGCCCGCGTCGACGGCCTCTTCGACCACGAACTGGATGGCTGGCGTGTCGACGATCGGCAGCATCTCCTTGGGGGTGGCCTTGGTGGCGGGCAGGAACCGGGTGCCCAGGCCGGCGGCCGGGATGACGGCCTTGGTCACCGGCGTCGACGCCGTCGGGGGGGCTGTCGGGGGGGCTGTCTCAGGCACGCGCTCACCCTAGCCAGCACCGACGAGCCGACCCCGGCCCGATCGCCATACGGTGGGCTCGTGGCCGACGTGGCGACCGACAAGAAGGCGCTGCGCGAGCGCCTGCGCACCCGTCGGGCCGGGCTGAGCGCCCGCGTGCTGGCCGAGGCCGCCGGTGCGCTGCGTGACGTGCTGCTGGCCGAGGCGGGGATCGGTGAGGCGCGAACGGTGGCCGCCTACGTCTCGGTCGGCGGGGAGCCAGGGACGGGGCCACTGCTCGACGCGCTCGAGGAGCGCGGCGTGGAGACCCTGCTGCCCGTGCAGCTGCCCGATGGTGACCTGGACTGGGCCCGGTACACCGGTCCGTTGGGACTCGCCCCTGCCAGCCGGGGGATGCTTGAGCCACAGGCGCGGCGACTCGGTCCCGACGCGGTGCGTCGGGCCTCGATCGTGCTGGTACCGGCGCTGGCGGTCGACCGTCGCGGCTACCGGCTCGGCAAGGGAGCCGGCTGCTACGACCGGGTGCTCGACCGCCTGGTCGGGACGGCTACCGACACGATCGCGCTGCTCCACGAGGGCGAGGTGCTCGACCTGCCGATCCCCCGCGAGCCGCACGACCGGCCGGTGGCCGCCGCCGCCACCCCGTCCGGCCTCGTCCGGCTCCGCTGAGCAGGGACCGCGGTGCTGGTCCGTGTCCAACTCCGCACACATAGTGGCGCGGAAGATCATCGTGACCTGCGGTTTCTCGCGCTCCAGCGTCAGCTCCGCTCGACTATGTGTGTGCAGACGGACGATGGCCCCGCGCGGGGACAGGCATCCGCCCGCGGCTACCCCGTGCCGGTGCCGGGCACCAGGGTCAGGGTGCGCTCGGTCTCGGCCTCGATGGCCTCGTCGGTCCAGGCCATGGCTGGGCTATCGCCGGACTGCCACAACGCGATCTGGTCGTCGTAGTGCGGATGGCCGGGGTGACCGGACTGCCCGGACTGGTTGACCCAGCGCGAGGAGTCCAGGTCTCCGAAGTCGACGATCATTCGGTAGGTGGGGACGTTGGTGAGCACGTAGGAGTCGTTGCTGGCCTGCCAGGAGTTGGCCAGCACGATGTTGCTCCCGCCGCCGGCCGGGTAGGGCCCGCGGTTGAACAGCCAGTCCACCGGGCCGATGCCCGTCTCCCCCAGGCCGGGGACGACCAGGTCGAGCACGTGCATCCGCCCCCACTCCCAGGTCTGGGGATCCTTGCCCTGGCTCTCCGTGAGCTCGTCGCGAGCCTCGATCATCGCCTGGCGCAGGATCGCATCCCTGGTCTCCACGACGTCGGTGGTGGTGACGTCGTCCCAGTACGGGTCGTCCGGGTCCTGGAGCAGGTCGTCGAGCACGACGAACCATCGCCCGGTCCCCTTGGGCCAGTAGTCCTCGGGCAGCTCGTCGCGGAACGTCAGCGCGAGCGTCCGCGCGTAGACCGCGTTGAAGTAGGCCGCGGACGCCGAGTCGGGCTGCTGGGTGAAGTCCCAGCCGTCCAGCAGAGCCTGCCCTTCGGCGTAGTAGCCGTCCAGCGAGACCTCCCGGAGCATGGGGACGAAGCGCTCGCCGAGCCAGTTCCACGAGTCCATCTGCCAGCCCGCCGAGTCCTGGACGCTCACCAGAGCCTCGCGGCCCAGGAACTCGCGCATGCGGTCGCCGCGGTAGGCGAACTGGCCGATGGTGGTGAGCAGGTAGGGGTAGTCCTGCGGCACGGTCTGCTCGTTGGCCGTGGCCAGGTACCCGCGGCTCGGGTTGTAGACGTGGGGCTTCTGCTCGAACGGGATGGTGCTGGCCCAGGTGAACTCGCCGGTCCAGCCCGGCATCGGCATGGAGCCGTCGTAGCCCTCCCGGACGGGTATGGACCCGAAGATGTAGTAGCCGATGTTGCCCTGCGCGTCGGCGTACACGATGTTCTGGCTGAACGCCTCGGCCAGCTCGAGCGCTTCGGTGAACTCCTCCCAGTTCGACGCCGTCGCCACCGCGGGCAAGAACTCGGCGCTCCTGCCCGGCTGCAGGCCGGTCCACCGCAGCGCAACCGCGTAGCCGCCGCCCCGGCTCGGTGATCCCGGGGGCACCGCGGCGCTCTCGCCGACGCCCTCGACGTTCGGGATGCCGAAGGTGGACGAGACGTCCTGCGAGCTGATCAGCGGCCCGTTGCGAGTGCTGCGGATCGTGATCTCGACCGGCTCGGCGCCGGCGACGGTCAATGTCTCCGTGCGGGTCTCCAGTGGCACCATTCCGTCCTCGGTCAGGTACTCCTCACCGTCCACCTTCTCAAGGACGAGGTCCGTGGTGTCGACGTAGGGCGTGGTCACGCCCCAGGCGATGTCCCTGTTGTGCCCGACGAGGACGCCCGGGAGGCTGGAGAGCGAGTAGCCGCGCACGTCGAACGGGCAGCGCTCGTCGACCGTTCGGCAGCGCAGCCCGATCTGGGTCATCAGTGCCGGCAGCGACGGGGCCAGGTGGATGTCGTTGGCCAGCACAGCGTTGCCTGACTCAGTCCGGTCGGCGGAGACCACCCACGAGTTGCTTCCGACACCGCCGTCGGGAGAGGCGCCCGAGGCGGACCTGATCGCAGCGGCCGCGGAGGCGAGCGCAGGCAGCGCCTGTGCCGGGACGGCTGCCGCGCTGCCGGCGGTCGGCGCACCGGTGAGCCCGGACTGCACCAGGTCCTCCTCGGTGAGGATCGTGCCCATCTCGTCGAAGCGGAACGGCGGGTACAGCTGGTCGACCCTCTCCGGCGGCAGGATCGCCGACAGCACGGCGCGATCGGCTTCGTCGTCCACGTCGTGCCGCAAGTCCCAGCCGAGCACCCGGATCATGGTCAGCGAGTCCGCGATGGTCCATGACTCGGGGTCGCGATCGACGCCCTGCAGGCCGAGCAGCGTGTACTGGATGCCCCGCTGCCCCGGAGGCGTCCGGTCGAGCCACGCGTTGACGCCGTCAGCATAGGCCTGGAAGTAGCGGCGGGACTCCGGGCTGAGCAGCCCCACCTCCTGCTCGGCGATGCGTCGCCATCCGACGCTGCGCAGGAAGGTGTCGGTCTCGATGGCCGCCTCGCCCACGATCTCCGACAGCCGCCCGGCGCCCGCCAGCCGGCGTTGGTCCATCTCCCAGAACCGGTCCTGGGCGTGCACGTAGCCCTGCGCGAGGAAGAGGTCCTCGGCGGTGTCGGCGTAGATCGTCGGGATGCCGTAGGCGTTGCGCACCACCTCGACCTCGCCAGTCAGGCCGGGCAGCGCGATCTGGCGGTCGTACTGCGGGAAGCCCCGCCGGACCTGCCAGAACCCGACACCGACCGCGACGACGAGGAAGACGACGATCACGCCGGCGATGACCGCCAGCACGATTCCCAGGCGACGCACAGCCGGAGCGTATCCAGGCTGACTGGACGGGCAGGGCATTCCGGGCGCATCATCAGCACTCTGACGATACGAGTGCCAACGGGGATGCCCCCGCGAGGCCTCGTGGGGAGGACGCCGTGCCCACCTACACCTACGTCTGCACCGACTGCGACGAGCACCTGGAGGTGGTGCAGTCGTTCACCTCCGACCCCCTGACGGAGTGCCCGCGGTGCGGCGGCAGGTTGCGCAAGGTCTTCCACCCGGTGGGGGTGCTGTTCAAGGGCTCGGGGTTCTACCGGACCGACAGCCGCTCCTCGGGCACCTCGGCCTCGACGTCCGCACCGGACACGGGCACCGGGGCCGCCACCACCGGCACGCCCGCGACGTCCTCCGGTGGCGAGGGCAGCGGGTCGTCCACGAAGTCGGCGCCGAGCTCGACGTCCTCGTCCAGCTGACCCCGGCCTGACCGCGCCGCCATCGCCGTCGTCCGCCTGTGGACGACGAGCCGGGCGGGCCGGGGAACCTGCCTAGCGTGAGGCGGTGAGCCTGGGCCTGCCGTCGCGACGCAGCAGCGGCGGGCGCCTGCAGGAGTCGGTGCGGACGGTGCGCCGCTGGACCCGCCGGCACCGTCGGGTCCTCGCCGCCGGACTCGCCGGGCTGGCAGTGCTGCTGGTGGTCGGCGAGCTTCGTCCCCCACCACCGCCGACCGAGCCGATGGTCGTGGCGGCGCGCAGCCTGCCGACGGGGCACGTGCTCGCAGCCGACGACCTCGCGCAGGTGCAGGCGCCGGCGCCACTGCTGCCTGCCACCGCTGCGACCAGCATCGAGCAGGTCGTCGGCAAGCGGCTGGCGGGGCCGCTGACCACCGGCGAGCCGATCACGCACGCGGCGACCGTGGGTCCCGGGCTGCTCACCGGCCTTCCGGCGGACACGGTCGCCCTGCCGGTGCGCATCTCCGACGCCGGCGCCGCTGCCCTGGTGGCTGCGGGCGACCGCATCGACCTCGTGGCCGCAGTGCCAGGTGAGGGCTCGGTGAGCCTCACCGAGGTGGCCGCGGACCTGCCGGTCCTGTACGTGCCGACCGCCTCGTCGACCGGAGACGACGCGGGGTTCGCGGTCGGGGCAGCAACGGGGACGAGCGAGGTCGCCGACGGCCTCGTGGTGGTCGCGGCCGCGCCTGCGCAGGTGCGCGGGATCGTCGCCGCCGCGGCCGACGCCCCGCTGTGGGTGACGATCCGCGGGACCCCCCCTGACGGCCTGCCAGCCGGCTGAGACGCCCTATCGTTGGGCCATGCTCAAAGGCTTCCGTGACTTCATCATGCGTGGGAACGTCATCGACCTCGCCGTCGCTGTCGTGGTCGGTGGAGCGTTCACCGCCCTGGTGACGGCCTTCAGTGCGGCGATCATCAGCCCGATCCTGGCAGCGATCGGCGGACCGGACGCCTCCGGCTGGGGATTTCAGCTCGTCGAGGGCAACGACGCGACATTCGTCAACCTCGGCCTGCTGTTCACCGCCGCCTTCTCCTTCCTCATCACCGCCGCGGTCGTCTACTTCGTCTTCGTGGCACCGATGAACGCCTACCGGACCCGCCGCGAGGCCCAGCTGGGCACTGAGGAGGTGGAGGAGGTCCCCGAGGACATCGCCCTGCTGACCCAGATCCGGGACCTGCTGGCCCGCGAGCGCGGTGGGACCGCCGGGGACGAGACCTCCCCCGGTGGTAGCCCTGGCGACAAGGCGCCCTAGTGATGCGGGGGACGCTCGTCGGCGAGCCACTGCTCGTGGGCGGCGTCCTCCGACGCACGCTCCGCCGCCCGCTCCTGCTCGTCGGACGCTGACAGGACGGGGATCGGGTCGTCGACCGCGGCCGCCTCCCCAGCGCCCATGTCGCCGCCGGTGTGCGAGATTGTCCCTGCGCGCACGGCACGCCGCAGCACCGTCTCCGAGCGCCCGGTCGGGTGCGCCAGCCCGATCTCCCGGCCGAGCGCAGCCATGGTGTCGTCCTCCGCCCGTCCCGGCTCGCACTGCTCCAGCCATCGCGCCAGCGCGATCAGGTCGACCGCCGGGTAGGCCTCGACGGGCCGGCCGACTACCACGTCCGGCCTGGGTACCTCCGACTCGCCAGGCTCCGCAGGCCCCTGCCCCTCGGTGTCGGTCGCGGGCCCCGGCCCGGCTTCGGGCCCGGTCTCGGGCCGGGTCTCGGGCCCGGCTTCGGGCCCGGCTGCCGGGGGGCCCTCGCCGGCGGCCTGCGGCTCACCGGCCGGGGCGTTGCGGGCGGCGTCGATGGCGTCGGCGAGGCGGCAGGCGTCCTGCAAGACCTGGCGGACCCGCCCGACCTCGGCGTCGGCGTCGCGCAACCAGTCCGTCACGCAGGTGCGGTCGATGGACCAGCCGGCGCGCATGATCTGCTCCGGTCGCATCCGCTCCCGGTCGCGCAGATCGCCGACCGAGGCAACCGGCCCGCCGTCGGGCTCCACGACCAGCACGCCACGCCCGGGCCGCCCGGGATGGTCCAGCAGCAGTGACGTGGCCAGCAGGCCGCTCCCGCCGCCGAGGCGAACGGGGAGTCCTGCCGCCCGCAGCCGGTCGTGGACGTGCTGCTCCCACGGGTCGAGGCTGGGGGTCGGCCGGTCGCCATCCGCCGCGGCGCTGACCGCAAGCAGGGCCCGCAGGGCCCGCAGGCCGTCGCCGGCCAATCGTCTCGGCTCGAGGGCCTCGGCCTGCACCGTCGAGACGACGGTGAGCGCACGGCGGGCGGCGCCGACGCCAGCGCACAGCCAGCGCACGCCGCCGGGTCGGTTCATCGGGCCGTACCGGTAGAGCAGCCGCCCGTCCATCGTCCGTCCGAACCCGACCGACAGGATGACCGCGTCGCGGCGTTCACCGACCAGGTCCTCCACCGGCTTGAGCAGGAAGGGTTCGTCGGCCTCCGGTCCCAGCGCGGCGGCCAGCCACGGCTCGGCCTGGCCGGCCCGGGCCAGGGCTCTCTCGATCGCCTCGGCGTGCGCCCGGCCGAGGGTGAGCACCGCCAGGCTCTGCTCGGGACGGCGGCGCAGGTGCTCGGTGACCAGGTCGACGACCCGCGCCACCTCGGCGTCCACGCTCTCCTCCTGCTCGCGCAGCCCCGGCTCCTGCACGACCGCGACGAGCTCGAGCGGCGACGCCGCGGCGGCGCCGGCGGAGACGCTGACCTGCGCGGGTGTGCGGGTGGCGGGCATCGCGGCGTGCAGCCGTTCGTCCCGGCAGCCGTACCTGACCGTCAGCGACGTGCTCGGCAGCAGGTCGCGCAGCACCGCATACAGCGAGGGGATCTCCGCGCCCGCGCCGGGGCCCACCGTGCTGGTCCGGGGATCCGGGACGTCCATGCTCAGCGGGGTGGGGGACGGCGGCGGCTGCGACGGGTCGCCCAGCACGACCACTCGGTCAGCGTGGGCCAGCACCCCGATGGCGTGCGCCAGGGCCACACCATGGGCGTCGAGCACCACGAGCAGGTCGATGCGCGCGCTGGGCGGCAGGGTGGCAGCGGCTGGGAGCGGCCCGGCCAGCCAGACCGGTCGTGCCGCGCGCACGGTCCCCCAGGAGGCGGCGAGCAGGTCGCGGGTGGGCATCGGCAGACTTGCGGAGGCAACGGCTCGCAGCGTGCGCACCTGGACCGGACGCTCGGTGGCCGCCTGCTGTGCGGCGTCGACCCACGCAGCACGGGCCCGGTCCGCCGCGGCCACCACCGCGGCCGCATCGGCCTGCCGCCAGCGCTGCGCGGCTCCACGAAGGACGGCGCCGGTGGTCTCCACCAGCACCGGGTCGGAGCGCTGGATCTGCTCGGCCATCGATGCGGCGATGCTGGCGTCGAGGACCACGAGCGCGGTGTCGGCGTCGATGGCCTCACCGGCCTCGACACGGTCCCGCAACGCGGCCACCACCGGCGCCAAGCCGCCCTCGGCCAGGTCGGCGGCTGCCTCGGTCAGGCGGGGAAGCCGCCGGGCCCAGTGCGCGTCGCCGGCCAGCGAGGCGAGCCGGGCCAGCGTGGCGGGGTAGTCCAGATCGGGCGGAAGGGCCTCAGGGTGCACCTCGGCGAGCGCGGTCGTCGCCGAGGTGAGCGCGGTGGACGCCGCGATGGCCGCGGCCGCGTTGTCCCCTACCCGGGGGTGGCGGCCGTCCCGGGCCCGGTCGTCCCAGCGGCGGCTGACAGCGGCAGCCTCGGCCAGCGCCTTCGCGATCCGCTCCTGGTCACCAGCCGTTGCCGGGTCGCGCAGCATCTGCTGGGCCTGCGCGCGAAGCACGCGACGCTCGAGCATCCCCGGCGCGTCGGCGAGCTCACGGCGGCTGCGCCGGTCAGCGGAGGCTGCGGCGAGGCGGTCCAGCGGGCTGGACCACACGGTGGGGACGAAGGTCTCCTCGACGGTCCGCACGGTGTCCAGCAGCGCGGTGAGCTCGCTCAGGTCCTCCGGTCCACGGGGTGCGGGCATCCCGACCTCGGCGGCTGCGCGAGCACCCAGGTCGTGCGCCGCGGGGACGAGGTCGCTGCGCAGCCTGTCCACCAGGGCCACGGCCTCCTCGGCCTCCTCGGCGGAGGCCGGTGTGGCGCCGAACCACGCGGTGGCCTCTGCGGAGATCGTCAGCCCGTCCAGGGCGACGAACTCGGCCAGCGCGGTTCGAAGCCGCTGTGCCGACGAGGCGTCCAGCCTGGTCAGCGCGTCGGCCTCGACGTGGACCTGCGGCGCGGACGGGGTGAGGAGCGTGCTGGCCGCGCCGAAGGCGTCGTACGCGCAGCGTCCCCACGGCGCTCGGGTGCGGTGCAGCGCATCGACGTAGCCCTCGAGGATCGCGGCGTCCCGCCCGCCGACATCCCGCGCGCCGGCATCCTGCCCGCCGGCGCCCCGCCCGCCGGGCTCGCGCGCGGCGGCGTCCAACGCGGACAGCACGTCCCGGGCGATCCCGGGGGCAGTGACCAGGCCGTCGGAGAGATCGAGCGTGGCACCACCGAGGCCGATGGCGGCCAGCCTGCGTCGCAGGCCACGCAGGCGCGGCCCCGAGTCCGCGACGACAAGCACCGTCTGGCCCACCGCGACGCCCTCGGCGCACAGGGCGGCGGCGACCTGGGTGGCGCCCGTGCCCGCCGGGGTCTGCACAACCATCGACCCCCCGCCTCGCACCGGGGTCAGCGCCGATGCCTGCGCGGAGTCCAGGTCGATGGCGACCTCGACCCGGTGCTGCGCCGCGTCCGCGGTGCCCGTGGCGTCCGTGGGTCCCGGGGTGGGGCCACCCGCGGCGAGGGTCGACGACCCGGCCCCCGCGGCGAGCGCCACCAGAGGGTGGCGGGCCAGCCTGGAGGCGTTGTCCCGAAGCTCGGCTGCCAGGTCCTCGGCCAGCCCGGACATCAGCCCGATGACGGCCCGATGGGCGATGGCGAACCCGTCGACGACGTGCGGCGGGGCCTGCTCGCGCAGCCGGTCGACCACCACCGTGTACCGCAGCTCACCGGCCGGGTCGAGCAGGTCGGCAGCGGTGAGCCGCAGCCCGATCTGCTCGGCCATGGCCTCGAGCAGGCGGGAGTTGAGCTCGGGGTCCCCCACCACGTGCAGCATGTGGTCGGACCCGCCGAAGCCCACCGGTGTCACCTGGACGCGGCGCAGCATGATGGGAGCCATCGGTCGCCGTGCGCTCGTCCGGTCGGCCCAGGACGCCAGGCCGGTGGCCAGGTACCCCACAGCGATCCCGTGGGCCTCTTCCAGCCGCCCCATGCGCTCGGCAAGACGCCGCGCGGACAGCGCCGCGGTGTGCTTGATCGGCTCGTGCGGGAACAGCCGGGAGACCCGCACCGGTTCGCCGTCCAGCAGGCGTCTGCGGACATCGGGATCGGCTCCGTGCAGGTCCAGCGTGCCGACCTTGAGGTCGCGGAAACGCGTCAGCGGCTCGGCGCCGCCGAGGTCGGCCATCTCGGCGGCCCAGCGCTCGATGGCCTCGGTGATGTGAGAAGTCACTGCCGTCGCCGACACCCTCTCGCGCCTCGTGCCCTATGGACCCGGCAGAGCCTAGTCCGGGCGGGGCCGGCGCTCGATCAGCGCGGGACGGCTTCGCTGATCCGGTCCACGCTGATCTGCGGGAGGATCGTGGTGACGTCCTGCGGGGTGAACAGCTGGGACCCGCGGTGCAGGCAGGTGCCGGTGCCGCAGGCGGTGCCGAGGCGGACCGCGTCGATCAGCGGCAGGCCGCGGGTGAGTCCGGCCACCAGCCCGGCGACCGTGGAGTCGCCTGCCGCGACGGTGCTGGCGACCTCGACCTTCGGGGGCTTCAGCCGCGCCTCGTCGCCGGACGCGGACAACACGTACGTCCCCGACCCGCCCAGGGACACCACGAGGCGTGGCACCCCGGAGTCGACGATCTGCCGGGCGGCGCCGCGGTAGTCGAAGTCCGGGTCGTAGCCGTCCTCGCCGACCAGGTCGGCCAGCTCCTCCTGGCTGGGCTTGATCAGGTCGACCTTGTGCTCGACCGCGATGCGCAGTGCCTCACCGGAACCATCGAACACCAGCCGGGACTTGTTCTCCCGGCACAGCTCGGCGATCTCACCGACCAGGCTCGCCGGGACGCCCGGCGGGAACGACCCGGACATCACGACGTAGGGCGGTACCGACTCGAACTCGTTGAGCCGGTCCAGGACCAGCCGCCACTCATCCTCGGCCAACGTGCCCGCCTGGCCGACGATGCGGAAGTTCACCCCCTGGTCCTTGACGAACATGGTCAGGCTGGGGCGGGTGTCCGCGGCCACCTTGATCGGGTGGACGGGGACATCCTCCTTCTGCAGCAGCCGGTACAGGGTCTCGCCGGTGTTGCCGCCCAGGGTGACGATCGCCTCGACGTGCCCGTCCAGCACGCGCATCGCCCGGGCGACCTGGACACCCCCGCCGCCGGGCTCGATCGCCTCGACGTTGGCTCGAAGCTTCTCCTCGGGGACCATCCGGTCGATGGTCAGCGAGTAGTCCACGCTGGGGGACATCGTGATCGTGACAACAGTGAGCACGATGGCACGCTAGCGGCGGCGAGAGCCTCGCGCGGCCACTTGCGACCGGTTCAGGCTGCGAGCACCACCAGCGAACGAATCTGCTGGGCAGCGTCGACCATGCGCATCGACTGCAGGCCCGACACGTCCAGGTCCCGGACGGCGTGCACCAGACGAGCCGCGTGCTCCCGCGCACGGGCTCCGTCGCCCGCACAGATGGCCCACCACACGCCGTCGAGCAGGTCGTCCAACTCGTCGGCAAGGCTCGTACCGGACTCCGCTGACGCGGCGTGGAGCGACGCGCGCATGGCCGAGATGGCGGCATGGAGCTGCTCGCGGGTGGGGTCAGCGCCAGCGAGGCGGGCCTGCGAGCGTGCGCCGAGGCGGTCGAGGAAGGCCATGTCGTCATCTGTGAACATCAGGTACTCCTTAAGTGAACATCAGTTTAACAGATGCCAGCCGACTTGCGCACTCCCTATCCCCCAACCTAACCGCCTACCATCCGACCCGCGACCCCCAGCTGGCCCAGCCGTCCATCTCCCCTGGTGATCAACGCGCACAGCTGGTCCCACAGCGGCGGCGGCTCCTACCGACGTGATCAAGGCGCCATAGGTGCTGCTGCG
>CAYHHE010000054.1:14569-19953 GCA_964356295.1 uncultured Actinomycetes bacterium
CCACAGCGGCGGCGGCTCCTACCGACGTGATCAAGGCGCCATAGGTGCTGCTGCGACGTGATCAAGGCGCCATAGGTGCTGCTGCGCCTTGATCAAGGCGCCATAGGTGCTGCTGCGCCTTGATCAGGGCGCCGTAGGTGCTGCTGCGCCTTGATCAGGGCGCCGTAGGTGCTGCTGCGGTAATGATCAGAGCTTCGTAGGTGTCGTTCTGGCGACACCTACGAAGCTCTGATCATGGCGGGAGGCACCACTTGGGCGCGTTGATCATGCTCCACCCACCACGCGGGCGCCCTGATCAAGGGTGAGCCTGACCGCACGACGGTCCGTTCCGGCCGCGATCGGCAGGCGGCACGACCCGATGCCGCGCGCGCCGGTCGCGAGCCGGCGGCGACGCCGGGCTAGGCCGATCCGCCGGATGACTGACCGGGGACGAGGCTGAACGCGCCCTCGGCCTCCTGGGCGCTGTGCAGGCGGAGGACGCCGTACAGGCCATAGAGCAGCCGCCGGAGCTCGACGGCGTCCTCAGGTTGAAGGCCGTCCTCGTCGAGGTCACTGAGGAGCCGGTGCAGCCTGCTGGTCTGGTGCTCGATCTCCGCGTGAGTGCGACTCAGCGCGGCAGTGGCCTCAGCCCCGCCGAGCGCTCGGGCCATCAGCGGGACGAGCAACGCCTCGTCCGCACGTTCGTGAGGGACGAGCTCGGTCTCGAGCCGGTGAAGCAACGCGTGCACCGCAGCCAGGTCGCAGTCCTCGACCGACAGGGTGTCCGCGACGGCCCGGATCTGCTCGACGACGACGAGCACCGCGTCGTGCTCGGCCTGCAGCTGCCGGGCGGTGGCGAGGTCGGAGGGGCTCAAGGTGATGGTGTGCACACGTCCGGGCACCAGGGCCCGCAGGGCTACGGCGATGGCCAGCACGTCGATCGCCTCATGCGTGAGCGCGCCCCCAGCCGGCGGGAGCAGGCCTGCCGAAGCGGCCAGAAGTGCGACCAGCGACAGGCCCATGCTGACGGTGACAGCCTGAACTGCGATCCGCCTGGACCGTCGAGCGATGAGAGTCGCGTCGGCGAGCGCGTCGAGCCGGTCCACGGTGAGGACGACGTCAGCGGCCTCTGACGAGGCGGTGGCCCCGCGAGCCGCGAGCGCGACCCCGACGTCGGCGGCAGCGAGTGCCGGGGCGTCGTTGATGCCGTCTCCCACCATGATCGTCTCGCCCTGCTCGGATTCGCGTTCGATCGAGGCGACCTTGTCGGCGGGGTCGCAGTCGGCCAGCACCGTGTCGACGCCCACGATGCGCCCGATGCTGTCGGCGATGTCTGCGCGGTCCCCGGTGACCAGCACGACCCGCGCGATCCCGGCGTCCCGGAGCGCGCGGACCATGCGCGGCGCGTCCGGACGGATCGGGTCCTCGAACAGGAATGCCGCAGCTGCACGGTTGTCTATGGCGACGAAGACGGTCAGCGAACCGTCGAGGTCGGCCCGGCGACGGACCTGACGCACCCAGGTCGGATGCGGCTCGTCGACGACCCATCCCAGCTTGCCTACCCGGACGGCGTGCACTCCGACCCTCCCGGACAGCCCGTACCCGAGCGACTCCTCGACATCGTGGGGCTGCTGCAGGGTCAGGCCGCGACGGGCCGCCGCGGTCACGATCGCGGTGGCGAGCAGGTGCGGACAGACCTGGTCCAGGCTCGCGGCGAGCCGCAGGGCCTCATCCGCGTCGACGTGATCTCCGGCCGTGACGACGCCGGCGAGGGTGGGCTGACCGCGGGTGAGTGTGCCGGTCTTGTCGAAGAGCATCACACGGCCCTTCGCCAGCCTCTCGAGCGCGCCACCGCCCTTGATGACCACCCCGATCCGCGCGGCACTGGACAGGCCGGACATGATCGCAACCGGGGCCGCCAGCAGAAACGGGCACGGCGTGGACGCCACCAGGACGGCGACCGCGCGCACCGGGTCGCTGCTGAGCGCCCACGCCGCGACGGCCACTGCGATGGCCAGGGGCACGAACAGGACGGCGAGCCGGTCAGCGATGCGTACGAACGGCGCGGACCCCGCCTGCGCCCGCTCGACCAGCCGGACCACCCCGGCGTAGGAGGACTCCGCCGCCGCCGTGGTGGCAACCAGGTCAATCGGCGGACCTGCGTTCACGACCCCGCTGCGGGCGTCCTCTCCCACCGCCCGCTCCACCGGCAAGGACTCCCCGGTGAGGGCGGCCTCGTCCAGGATCGCCGCCGAGCGCAGCCGACCGTCCACCGGGACGACCTCACCTGTTCCGACGAGGATCAGGTCTCCGCGGGCGACGCGGTGGACCGGCACCTCGACCACACCTGTGTCGACCCGGAGGCGGGCGGTCTGGGGCGCCCGCTGGACGAGCAGGCTGAGCTCCCGCTTGGCGCGTGCTTCCGCACGGGCCTCGAGCAGCTCGCCGGTGGCCAGCATGACGGTGATCACCGCACCTGCGAACGGCTCGTCCACCAGCAGCGCCCCAGCCAGGGCGAGCGTCGCGATCACATCCACCGTCGGCCGCCGCTAGCGCCCGCAGCGTCCCGGAGACCGAGTACGCCAGCCCGAGCACCGTGGCGGTCACCCAGCATGCCTCGGCGAGTGCCCGCTCCCCGAGTAGCCACGACACCGCGCCCACCGCGAGCAGCGCGATCGAGGCCGCCGACAGCAGCGGCTCCCGCTGCGGGCCCACCCACGTCCTCCATCGGGGTGAGCCCTCGTCTCGGGTCAACGTCATGACGTCACCGCTCAAGCACGACCACCGGCAGGTGGCCACCCTTCACCCTGGCGGCAGTCCGCCACCTGCCGCCAGAGTCGTCGGTCCCCCGTTGATCACGTCGGGTACCCACGTCGGCGCTTGACTCGGTGCCGGCGCATCTGCACGCACCCAGGTTGCGCCGGTGAGTAGCGCCCCGGCGGTGATGCGCCCGGCAGGATTCGAGCCCGCGACTCGCGGTTAGGGTCCAGCAGACGATCACCCCCGTCCCGACCCATCCCGGACCATCCCACCCCGTGCCGTTTCGCCAGGTCAGCCCGCCCGGTCCCCGTCCATCCCGCCTGGGACTGGTCGTGCAGCAGCTGGAAGGTCTGCAGGGAGGCGTGCTGCAGACGGGGGTCGGCGGTGTCGAGCAGGTCGGTGCGCCACATGATCGCGGCGTAGCCGGGGTGCTCCCGGTGGTGGGCGACGTAGGCCGACAGCAAGGCGGGGAGACGGTCGGCCGGCTGGTCGACGCTGTCGAGGGCTCGTGTCATGGTGTCGGCCAGGCTGGTGAACCCGTCGATGGCGAGCGCAGTCAGCAGGTGCTGCTTGTCGCCGAAGTGGTGGGGGGCGGTGTGGCTGACCCCGGCCTGGGCGGCGACCTGGCGCAGGCTCAGTGCGGCGGGCCCGTCGGTCGCCGAGACTGGCCTCGTGCTGTCCAAGACGCCTTTGCTACGTGTGCATGGCACCTCTCGGGTGGGCTTCCACCTGCAGCGGCTGCTCCTGGCCGCCGGGCTCTCGCCTGCCACCTACGGCCGGCTGGCCGCTGCCGCGCTGATCGGCGCCGCCCACCGCACTGCGTATCCGGAGGACGTCGATGCGCTGGGCGCCCGCACCCGGCGGATGGGATGCCGTGGTGTACAGGACACGCTGCGCTCGATACTGCTTGAGCCCGGTGACGCCCTCGACCTCGTGACGTCTGCGTCTGTGCCGTGGACGGTGGTCGCCGGCGACAAGGACCACGTGCTCAGAAGGGGGATTCCCCGAGGCACTCGCCCCGTCGGGCCGCGTGCACGTCGCCCGCGGTGGGCACGCGACACGACTGGAGGACCCCGATGTACTCGCGGCGCTACCCGCGCCCTGGTGGCCGACCTCGCGGCTCCCGTCCGATGAGGATCGCCCTGTCGGGCGCTACGCCCGACCGACCAGGCCGCTGTTGGCTCTGACTGTCAGGGCGCCTGACGTCATGGCGGAGCAGCGTGTCTTTCGAGTGAGCGGTCAGCGCTGGGACGAAACTGCTGACGAAGCTGGATGAGCGGCCGATGATCCGGCCCAACCTGGCCGATGCGCCTGCCGTAGCCGCCGCTGGGGACGACAGGGCGGAGCGGCTCCCTCAGTGCTGATCGTGGAGTGGCTGAGCCTCTTCCTCGGCTGAAGGATCACCGTCACGATCATCGGTGGTGTGGGCAGGCTCGTCGGCGGTGGACGCCTCGAGGCGGCGGTACTCGTTGCGAACGCGCACCACCGTGCCCGTGAGGGGGGCGGCCAGCACGAGGCCGCTGAAGCCCGCCGCGACCCCGCCGATCGTCGTCGCCAGGATCACGACCATGGGGTGCAGGCCTAGCGTCTGCCCGACGACCCGGGCCTCCACGAGCTGCTCGAGCACGTTCTGCACCAGGAGCACGACGGCGAGCATGATGAGCGCTTGGGCCAGGCCGCTGGGAAGCGCCAGCACGACCGCCAGCGCTCCGGCGACAACGGCCCCCAGGTAGGGGATGAATCCGCCGAGGAAGGTCAGCACGAAGATCGCGGGAACGAGCGGGATGCCGAGGATCGCCGCCGCCGCACTGATCGTGACCGCGTCGAAGAGCGCGACGACGGCCCGCCCCGCGAAGTAGCGGCGCACCACGACCACCGCCGAGCGTGCCACGGACGTCACGTGGCCCGCCTGCTCCGAGCTGAGGTTGCGGGCGGCCCAACCCGGCAGCGTCGGCCCGTCCCGAAGCAGGAAGTACAAGAACACCGTGCCCAGGAACAGCCCGATGACCACCGAGGTCGCGCTGCTGGCCGCACTGGCCGCGGAGCTGAGCAGCCCGCCGCCCCCACCGGAGGAGAGCAACGAGGACAACGACGAGACCGCATCCTCGATGACACCGGCATCGATCCCGATGCCGGCAAGCCATCCCTGGAGGTGGGCGAAGGCCTTCTCGAATGCGGCCGCCAGCTCGCTGGTCTGGGTCAGCACCGAGCGGGTGACCAGCGTGACCACCCCGGCGACCAGCCCGACGATGAGTACGATCGTGAGGAGGGCCCCGACTCCACGCGGGACCCGCACCCGCTGCATCCGGTCGACCAGGGGTGCGAAGACAGCCGCCACCACCGCAGCGAAGATCACGGGCAGGACGATCGTCTTGAAGAACGACAAGCCCACGATGGCGACCGCGACAAGACCCAGCACACCGAGCGTGAGCCAGGACACGGTCCCGGCGCGCACCAGCCAACTGGGGGCAGGCAGGTCGCGCATCTGCCCAGGATGCCATGTCCACCCGAGGCGGCCCTGGGAGACACCGGGCCGATGACACCGCCCGCGACAGTGCCGTCAGCACCGGGGCTGCGGCGGCTACTTGGGGGCCGCGCAGCGGAACCCGATGTGGCTCATTCCGGTGTCGAGGGGTTGGGGTCGG
>CAYHHE010000055.1:0-2948 GCA_964356295.1 uncultured Actinomycetes bacterium
GACCCCCGCGACCGTCGGGTCATTCCTGGGGGAGCGCTGCGAGGGCGTCGGCGATCGGGGTGTCCCCGGACACCAGGTCGAAGGCGAGCCTCGCGGTCGTCGGGTCGTCGACGCACGCAGCAGCGACCGCCGCGACGTCGGCGCGCGGCACCATGCCCCCGACCAGCTGCCGCCCGAGCGCGACGCGTCCGGTGCCTGGGTCGTTTGTCAGCCCGCCGGGACGGATGATGGTCCAGCCCAGGGCGCCGCGCTGTACCGCCTCGTCGGAGCGGTTCTTGGCGCGCAGCACCGGCTGCAGGAACGGCGGACCCTCGTCCGGCCGGTCGGCATACATGGACGAGACCTGCACCCACCGTCCGACCCCGGCCTCGTCGGCCACGTGCTGGACGGTTATGCAGGCCTGTCCGTCGACGGTCGCCGGGTCGGCGCCGAAGCCCGCCCCGGCCGCCCACACCACGGCGTCGGCCTCGTCGAGCACCCGTCGGAACTCAGTCGCAGACACCTGCGTGAGGTCGGCCTGCTCCGCCGAGGCCCCCCGCCGGTGCAGGTCGTCGGCCTGTGCCTGCTGACGCACCACGCCGAGGACGTCGTGGCCGACCGCGACCAGGCGGTCCACGACTAGCCGACCAGTCTGACCTGCCGCACCCAGCACCACGACCCGCACGGGGCCTGACGCTACCGGTCGTCGAAGCAGGGAATGCCCACCGCTAGCGCTTCGTTGACGGAGCAACTACCGTTTGGGTGCCATCCCAGAGGAGGAGCCCATGCCAGCGATCACCGTGGACGATGTCCTGAGCGTCCCGTCCGTTGCCTCTCCCGCACCGCCGGACTCCACGGACCGTGGCGTTGTGTCGCTGACCACCGCGCCGTCCGGGTTCGAGGGCGAGGGCTTCCCGGTGCGACGCGCGTTCGCCGGGGTCGACCTGAGGCTGCTGGACCCGTTTGTTCACATGGACCAGATGGGTGAGGTCGAGTACGCCCCCGGGGAGCCCAAGGGCACCCCGTGGCACCCGCACCGCGGGTTCGAGACCGTCACGTACATGCTGGACGGGCTGCTGCGACACCAGGACAGCCACGGCGGCGGCGGTCTGATCAGCGACGGTGACACCCAGTGGATGACCGCCGGCAGCGGTCTGCTGCACATCGAGACCCCGCCGGAGCACGTGGTCATGAGCGGGGGGCTGTTCCACGGCTTCCAGCTGTGGGTGAATCTGCCGGCGGCCAAGAAGTGGTCGCCCCCGCGCTACCAGGACATCCGCGCCGGTCAGGTCGCACTGGTCCGCTCGCCGGACGGCGGCGCGCTGGTGCGCGTCATCGCCGGCCAGGTCGGCGAGCACGCCGGGCCCGGCGTCACCCACACGCCGATCACGCTCGTCCACGCCACCCTGTCCCCCGGCGCGGAGCTTCGGCTGCCGTGGCGTGCGGACTTCAACGCGCTGGTGTACGCACTGGCCGGCCGGGGGTCGGTCAGCGCCGGACGGCGCCCGATCCGGATGGGCCAGCTCGCCGTGCTGGGCGCCGGCGACACCGTGACGGTCGCGGCGGACGCCTCGCAGGAGTCGCGCAGCCCCCAGCTCGACGTGCTCGTCCTGGGCGGGCAGCCGATCCGTGAGCCGGTGGCCGCCTACGGGCCGTTCGTGATGAACACCCGCGCCGAGCTCATCGAGGCCTTCGAGGACTACCAGGCCGGACGGCTCGGCACGATACCGGCCGACCCGCACCCCGGGCACGACGTCCTGAGCTGACGGGGTCCCGACGGCGATGAGCAACCTCGAGCAGGGGCCGCAGGAGACCGTCTGCGGCGGTGTCGCCGTCGCCGTGGCCGCCGAGCCCGAGGTCCTGGCCCCTCGGGATGTGCCGCTGGGCGGCCCTCGTGCCATGCACGTCCGGCGCACCCTGCCGCACCGGCACCGGCGGATGGTCGGGGCGTGGTGCTTCGTCGACCACTACGGGCCGCACAGCATGGCCGGGCAGACGGGGATGCAGGTGCCGCCGCACCCGCACACCGGCCTGCAGACGGTGTCGTGGCTGCTCGAGGGCGAGGTGTTGCACCGGGACTCGCTCGGCACGACGCAGCTGATCACCCCCGGGCGGCTCAACCTGATGACGGCCGGGCACGGCATCTCCCACTCCGAGGAGACCCCACACCCGGACGAGCGCACCACGCAGGGGCTGCACGGTGTGCAGCTGTGGGTGGCACTGCCCTCGCACGCCCGTGGGATGCCGCCTGCGTTCGAGCACCACTCGGGTCTGCCCGACCTGCACGACGGACCGATGAGCGTCCGCGTGTTCATGGGGTCGCTCGGCGGCGCCTCGTCCGCGGCGACGACCTACACGCCGCTGGTGGCCGCCGACATCGCGCTGTCCGCCGGAGCCGACACGGCGCTGCCGGTGGAGCCCGACTTCGAGCACGCCGTGTTGGTGACCGAGGGGAGCGTGCGGGTCGCTGGTCGTCCCGTCGACCATGGTGCCCTGCTCTACCTGCCGCCGGGGGCCTCGGACCTCGCCCTCGCCAGCGATGGGGCGGCGCGGGTGCTGCTCATCGGCGGGGTGCCCTTCGAGGAGCAGATCGTCATGTGGTGGAACTTCGTCGGCACCGACCACGACGACATCGTCGTCGCCCGGGAGCAGTGGGAAGCCGAGCACGACCGCTTCGGACGGGTCATCGGGTACGAGGGCGGACGGCTGGGCGCACCGGCGCTGCCGAACTCGCGCCTCAAGCCCCGCGGGCGCACCCGCGACGCCTGACCCGATCGGGGGCGGGCCCGACCTCCGGCGCCTCCCCCGGCGCCGCGAACACCCCTTGCGTCCGAAGGATCGTGGGTCATGGCCCTCGCATCGTCGGACGCAACGCCCTCACGGAGGCGTGACGGCGAGCCTGCGCGGGCAGGTCCGGGTGAACCCCACGGTGGTCACGCCCGCCCCGCCCGTCCCGCCCGTCGCGCCCA
>CAYHHE010000055.1:3048-19915 GCA_964356295.1 uncultured Actinomycetes bacterium
TCGCGCCCATCGCGCCCATCGCCGATCTTGACGCTAACGCCGACCTCCCGCGGCGATCTTGACGGTAGGGCCGAGTGGGACGGGGGCGATCGGCCTTTTCGTCAAGATCGGCGGCGGGAGGCGCGGTGCGGCGGGAGGCGGGAGGCGCGGTGCGGCGGGAGGCGGGAGGCGGGAGGCGCGGGCGGCGCGGGAGGGGCTACGCGGTGGTGGGGACGGGCTCGGGCTCGGCGGGCAGCGCCACGGGCTCCGGCTCGCCGGCCTCGCGGATGCGCAGCCGCTGCCAGACCCGCTCGAGCGGACCAGGGAGCCACCAGTTGGCGCGGCCCAGCAGGGCCATGGTCGCCGGCACGAGCACCATCCGGATCAGGGTCGCGTCCAGGATGATCGCGACCGCCAGACCGACCCCGATCATCGCGATGAACGAGATGCCGCTGGTGGAGAACGCACCGATCACGATCACGAGCAGCAGCGCCGCGCTGGTGATGATCCCTCCGGTGCGCTGCACGCCGGCGGCCACCGCCTGGGTGTTGTCGCCGGTGCGGTCCCACTCCTCCCGCACCCGGGAGAGCAGGAACACCTCGTAGTCCATCGACAGCCCGAACGCGATCGCCACCATGAGCACCAGCTGGCTCGCCTCGACGGTCCCGGTAGGGGTCACTCCGAACAGCGACGCACCGTTGCCGTCCTGGAAGATCCACGTGACGATGCCGAACATGGCCGCCAGCGAGAGCACGTTCATCACGACGGCCTTGACCGGCAGCACCAGCGAGCCGAAGGCCAGGAACAGCAGGATCATGGTCACCGCCACGACGAACAGCACTGCCGCGGGGAGGGTGTCCGCGACGGACGCGAGCAGGTCCTCCAGGCTCGCGGCGAAGCCGCCCACGTAGACCTCACCGGAGTCCCCGACTGAACTGTCGGTGCCGTCGAGGGCGCGGATGTCGTCCACCAGCCCACGGGCCTCGTCCCCCACGTCTGCGCCGGTGTGGCTGACCTGGACGAGTGCCGTGGAGTCGGACGCTGCGACCACCTCCACACCAGTGGCGTTCGGGAGCCCGGCCAGCTCGGACGTGTAGGCCGCCAGCTGGGCCTGGTCCAGGCTCGCGCCCCCAGCGTCCAGCACGACGGCCACCGTCGGGTCGACCACGCCGGGGTAGTCCTCGGCGAGGATCTCGGACGCGACGCGGGCCTCGGCACCCTCGGGCAGCACGCGCTCGTCCACCCCGCCGAACACGATCCGCAGCATGGGCGAGGCCAGCACGAGAAGCACCACGGTGGCCGCGGCGGCGACGATCCCCGGGCGGCGCATGATCCCGCGCGCGAAGCGCGCCCATCCGCCGTCGTCGGACGCCGCTGCTCCGGCTCGCCGCCAGGGGACGCGCAGCGCGTCGACACGTGGGCCGAGGACGGCCAGCAGGGCCGGCAGGACGGTGAGCGCCCCCACCATGGCGATGGCCACGGCCGACACCGCGCCGAAGCCCATCGAGCGCAGGAACACCTGCGGGAAGAAGGTCAGCGCGCTGAGCGAGATGGCCACGGTCACGCCGGACACCAGGACGGTCCGCCCAGCCGTGGTCATGGTGGCCACGAGCGCCGACCTGGTGGCCTCGCGGCTGCCACCGCGGGCAGCGAGCTCCTCGCGGAACCGGCTGACGATGAGCAGCGAGTAGTCGATCGCCAGGCCCAGGCCCAGCATGGTGACGATGTTGATGGAGAAGATGCTGACGTCGGTCACGTAGGTCAGCGCGCGCAGCGCGGTGAACGCCCCGAGGATCGCCAGACCGCCGATCGCCAGCGGCAGGCTGGCCGCCGCCAGGCTGCCGAACACCACCACGAGCAGCAGCATCACGATCGGCAGCGACACGGCTTCGGCGCGAGCCAGGTCCGCCTCGACCTGCGAGCCGATGTCGTAGCCGATGGCCGCCGGACCGCCGCGGTAGGTGGTGACACCCTCGACGAGCAGGTCCTCGCGGATCTCCTCGTAGACCGCAGACGCCTCCTCGTCGGTGTCGCCCGCCAGCTCGAGCAGCACCAGCGTCGACCCCCCGTCCGCTGCGACGAGGGTCGGGGCGCCGGTGTCCCAGTAGGTCACCAGCTGCTCGACGTCATCGGTCGGCAGCGTGGCCAGCTGGTCACGGACGGCCGTCGCGAATGCGGGGTCGTCCACCCCCGAGGCGTCCGGCGGCACCTGGTAGACGACGGTGACGTCGGCGCCCTGTCGGCCGAACTCATCGGCGACGATCTGCGCCGCCGTGTCGGACTCGCTTCCCGGCGTGTCGAAGCCGCCGTCGACCAACGAGCCGAACACAGCGGTTCCCCAGATCCCAGCGACCGTGATGGCGGCCGCCGCAGCTGCCAGCACCGCCCACCGCCAGCGGTAGGCCGCTCGTCCCCAGCGCTCCATGTCGTCCTCCTCGTGATGATGCGTTGCCTTGGTGAACACCTGTCACGCTGCATGATGCTAACGTTGTTAACTAGAGTCAAGTGGCATCGCGAAAGTCAGGGGATATTCCTCTGGTACGGTGTGTTCACCTAGGGGGACCCTTAGGGGACGGGAGGCCGCGATGACCGCCGAGGCGACGCTGACCAGACGTGACCGGGTGCGCCAGGCCACGATCGAGGAGATGCGCGAGGTCGCCCGTCGCCTGCTCGTCGAGCAGGGCGAGTCCGCTGTCACCCTGCGTGCCGTCGCCCGGGAGATGGGCATGACCGCGCCGGCGCTGTACCGGTACGTCGACTCCCACGAGGACCTGCTCGTCGGGGTCGCCGTGCTGTGCAACGACGAGGTCATCGCCGCCATGGAGCAGGCCCGCGACGCCGAGCCGACGCAAGACCCGGCGCGCCGGATCATGGCGGTCACGCGGACGTTCCGCAGCTGGGCGCTGGACCACCGGGCGGAGTTCGCCCTGGTCTTCGCCAGCCCCGCGATGTCGCAGCGCTGCGACGACCCCGAGCTGGAGGCGGCCAGCAACCGGTTCGGCTGGGTCTTCGGCGCGCTGTTCCTCGACCTGGTCCGCACCGGGGAGGCACACGTGTGGGACGACGCCGACGTCGACCCGGCGTTCGCGTCCGAGCAGAGCGACCTGCTGCTCGCGCTGCGGGACGAGATCAGCCTCGGTGCGCGGTGGCAGTTCGTGAACTACTGGACCCGCATCTACGGAACCGTGAGCGTGGAGCTGTTCGGCCACCTGAGCTGGGCCTTGGACGACTCCGACGCCGTCTTCGAGCACATGCTGCGCGGCATCGCGACCGACATGGGGATGGCCGACCGCTACGTCCGCCCGTGAGGGTCGCCGAGTGCGTCGGCGAAGGCCTCGACTGCCTCCAGCTCGGCGTACGTCCAGCCCTGCGCCGGCCACGGCTGCACAAGCAGGGTGGGGATCCCACCCGCCGACCGGTCCGCCGCCCACTCGTAGATGGCCGGTTCCAGGTCGTCGTCGATCCAGACCATCGGACGGTCGCCTGCGGTGGCCACCACTCCCGGGAACTTGTAGCCGCCCACCCCGATGCCGGTGCGCTGGTCGATGGTGAACCCCCGGTGGGCGGCGAAGTCGACCCACGGCCAGTCCGCGCCGAACCCGAGCACCGGCGCGAGCGCGGCGGGTGCCCGGTCCTGCCACATCGTCGCCCACACCATCTCGAAGCGTCGGGAGAGCCGCTGCACCCACTGCGCGTGCTCGGGCCGGAGCAGCAGCTCGTACCCGTCGGCGCGGGCCGCGCGGAATCCCTCGGGGGGGCGCACGTTGCCCCGGCTCAGCGGCCCGGACGCGTCCACGAGCTCCCAGGCGCCGAACGCATTGAGCACCCCGTCCACGTCGAGGAACAGCACCGGACGCGACGTCGACGACACACCCCAACGGTGCCATGTGACAGGGTTCGCGCGTGCGGGTGCTCGCTGTCACCGACCTGCACTACCGGTTGCCGTTGTTCGACTGGCTGCTCGAGGCGTCCCAGCACGCCAGCGTGGTCACCGTCTCGGGCGACATGCTCGACATCGTGACGCCGGTGCCCTACGAGGCGCAGGCCGTCGTCGTCACGGCCTACCTCACTCGGCTGGCCGAGCACACCACGGTGCTCGCGTCCTCGGGGAACCACGACCTCGACGGTCCCGGGCCGACCGGGGAGCAGGAGGCCGGCTGGCTGCACCGCATCGACTCACCCGGCGTGCACACCGACGGAGCCAGCCTGGACCGCGACGGCGTGCGCCTCACCGTCGCCGGCTGGTGGGACGGTGAGCGCACGCGCGCCCAGGTGGACCGCCTGCTCGAGGAGGCCGCCCGCGACCGTCCCGAGCGCTGGATCTGGGTCTACCACTCCCCGCCGGCCGGGACGCGGCTGTGCTTCGACGGCAAGCGGGCGTTCCCGGACGAGGCGCTCGCGGCGTGGGTCGCCAGGCACGAGCCGGACGTGGTGCTGTGCGGGCACATCCACCAGGCGCCGTGGGCCGACGGCGGGGGGTGGTACGACCGCCTCGGCCGGACGCTGGTGGTCAACCCCGGCAAGCAGGTGGGCAAGGTGCCCCCGCACGTCTGGCTCGACACCGACGACGCCACCGCGACCTGGTACGGCCTGGGCGAACGCGAGACGATCGACCTCTGGTAACCCGGAGCGCTCAGACCTCAGGATCGCGGACCGAGCCCGGACGAGCACGTCCGGGCTGCTGCTGCACCAACGCACCCAGGACGGTGTCGAGCATGCCGAGGTGGCCGGTCTGGTCGGCGTACTGGCGCTTGACGTCGACGAGGTAGCTGGTGAGCGCGTCGACCCTGGCTGCGCTGATCCGCAGCAGCTCCAGCGCGACGCCGGGGTTGTGGGCCAGGAACGCGGCGGGCTCCTGCGCCACCCGGAACTGCGCGTCGCTCTCGCACCGCACCGTCGCGGTCGCTGGACGCCGCAGAGCCAGGGCCATCTCCCCGAACACCGAGCCGGGCTCGCTGATCCGGGCCACGGTCACGCCGTCGCGCTCGACCGTGACGGTCCCGCGGACGAGCACGAGCAGGCGCACCTCGGACGCGCCCTGCTCGATGACGGTCGTCCCGCTGGGGTACTCCACCAGCGGCAACCCCGCCGCGACGTCCAGCATGCTCACCCGCTCACGGTACGGCCTGGCGTCCGGTGCCCGCGCGGCGCCGCCACACCCCGGTGATCCACGGCGCTATCGGTGCGCTCCGAGCACCAGAACGCACGTGGATCACCGTCCGGGCGCACCCAACCCGCCGTCCACCAGCTCACCCCCCAGCGCCTGCGCCAGCCCACTGGCGACGATGCCGCCGTACAGCCGGAACCCGACGGCGAGCGCCGGGCCGGCCAGCGCCAGCGGCCCGACGGGCACGAGCTCAGCGTCGTAGGTGACCCGAGAGCCCTCCCCTCGCGGCTCCACCCAGAGCTGGTCGTGGGAGCGCAGCATCCGCGAGCGAGCGTCGATGACCATGCTGTGCGGCGGGTCGAACTCGCTCACCCGGTAGCGCAGCGTGCGGGCGGGCCCGAGCCCAGCGAAGACCAGGTCCACCACCGCGTCCGGGCCCGGCCCGTGCCCGGCCACCTGGACCGCTCGGAGGATGGCGGGGTCCCACGAGGCGAACAGTCGCATGTCCGACATGAACGCGAACGCCTCGTCCACCGAGAGCGGCGTGTCGACCACGGCGAGGGCACGAGCCATCGCTGCACGCTAGCCCCAACGCTAGCCCGCGGCCGACGTCAGCGCTCCCGGTGGCCCAGGACGATCCGCGCCAGCCTGACCGTCTCCACCATCACGCCAACCGCAGTCCCGAACGCCGCGACGACGAGCACGACCCTCACCAGCAAGGTGACGTCGAAGGCCCAGTGGGAGAAGTCGAACGGGAACACGTCCAGCAGCCGCAGGGTGACGACCAGCGAGATACCTGCCTGCACCAGCTGGCCCAGGGACCGCAACCACGGCGGGTCCGCTGCGACCCACAGCAGGTTCACGACCGCGCCCACGACCAGCGACAGGTTGAGGATGTCGACGACCCGGGAGAAGTCCTCGGTGAGGAACGACATGTTCTCCCAGCCGGGCGTGACGTTGACCAGGTACAGCAGGATGCCGTTGATCGCCGCGGCGATCAGGTAGCCGACGCGCCTGGCGCGCACGCCAGGCCGTCGTGGAGTTGTGGCCGGTGCTGTCGAGACAGCCATGAGAGCCTCCTCGGACGCTCGTCCAGGACGATACGGGCGACAGGCAGGCGCGACGAGGGTCTTTGTACTCAGGAGCCGACGATGTCGTCGAGTTCCTTGGCCAGCGGGGCGACGTCCGCCATCCGCGCGGCCATCGCGTCGGCCATCGACCGGACGGTGTGGCGGCCCTTGCGGGTGATCTCGACCGACACGCCGCGCCGGTCACCCTCGATCGCGCCGGTCCGGCGGACCACCATGCCCCGTTCCTCGAGCCGCTCGATCAACTTGGTCACGCCGCCGCTGGACAGGCCGGTGAGCTCCTGGATCGCCGTGGGGCGCAGTGCCCCGTCGACATCGAGGGCGAACAGCAGGCTGGTGTGCAGGGTCGATGCCACTTCCCGGTCGCCGATCGCGTCCGCCGCTGCGTCGGAGAGCTGCAGACCGAGGCGGGTCAGCTGGACGACGACGCGCTCGACCTCCTGACGTCGACGGGGATCGGCCACGCCCGCGACTGTAGCGTCCCCACCCCCGGTGATCACCCCTGGCACGAGTCTGTGTCGGTGTGACAGACACGGGGCGAGAACGTGGCCTGAGTGAGATGATGGTCTCAGCGTCTGAGCAGGAGTCCCCCTCATGCGGCACGCCCGCCCCCAACACCTGATCACCCTCGACCAGCAGGTAGCGCTGCGCACCGCAGCTGCGAACCTCCAGCAGCGCTTCGAGGGGATCTACGGCGTCGAGACCATCCGGGAGTTCCTGTACAGCTCCTACGACGACTTCGCCGATCGCGCCTCGACGGTGGCATGGCTGCCGCTGCTCGCCGAGCGGTTCGCCCGGCAGCGCCTGACGGCCCTGGCGCGGGTGGAGGGCAGGTCAGACTCGACGGTGCCCGTGGTGCTGTTCCTGTGCGTGCACAACGCCGGACGCTCGCAGATGGCCATGGGCTGGTTCGAGTTCTACGCGCGCGGACGCGCGATCGCGTGGTCGGGCGGCTCGGCGCCCGGGACCGAGATCAACCCCGCGGCGATCGAGGCGATGGCCGAGGTGGGCATCGACATCTCCCAGGAGTACCCCAAACCGTGGACCGAGGAGATCGTGCGAGCCGCGGACGTGGTGGTCACCATGGGCTGCGGGGACGCCTGCCCGATCTTCCCCGGCACGCGGTACGAGGACTGGGTCGTCGACGATCCCGCGGACAGGTGCGTCGAGGCCGTCCGACCGATCAGGGACGAGATCGAGCGGCGGGTCCTCACGCTGCTCGACCAGCTGCGGATGCCCGTCTCGGCCTGACTCCGGTTCCGGCTGGGACGCAGGGCGCAGCCAACCCGTCACGCCTGGGCGCGCAGCTCGGCGGCAGGAGCGCCGAACTCCGTGGCGCGATAGCGCGACGCACGCAGCCCCGGTGGCCAGACGCGCGGCGGCAGACCCGCCTTGCGCCACAGCGCATCGAGGAACTCCGCAGGCGAGGGCAGGGACTCCCACACCGCAGGCAGGAACGTCGCGCGGTACATGCCGACCTCGATCAGCAGCCCGTCGACCCCAACGCGCAGACCTTCCCGCAGGTCTTCCCAGCCGTGGGCGGGCAGCGCTGCCATCGGGCTGAGCACCGAGACGTGCACGTCCATGCACTCCACGTCGAGCAGGGTCACGGCGGGCAGCCGCGGGTCGTCGAAGGCTGCAGCGGCCGCGTTGTGCGCCACGTCCACCCCGAGCACCCGGCGCGGGGCCAGCGAGCCGATGCAGCCGAGCAGCGCTCGCTCGCGACGCAGGGTCACGAAGCACGCCCCGGCCTCGGCCAGATCCCCGGTGAGCTCCTGCGGCTCGGGCAGCCACCGAGGCTCGCCCCGCAGCGGCACGACGACGGCGGTGTAGGCGATGTCCAGCGCGAGGAGCCGGTCGGTCTCGGTGATCATCCGGGCTCCACGGCGAACGCGCCGTAGCCGACGACGCGGTGCGGCGACCCGGCAGTGTCGGCGGATGTCCGACGGTCGAGCCGTCGGACCCGGGCACTGTGGCGGCGCGCCAGTGCCAGCAGCGCCCGCAGCGGCCGGGCGCCGCAGGCGTCGTGGTCACCGATCGCATCGGCGTCGGCACTCTCGATGGCCGCGCAGGTGCGTTCGTCGTGCTGCTCGGCCGACCAGGCCGGCTCGTAGTGGGACAGGTCGGTGCTGACCAGAAGGAGCGTGTCCGCCGCACCCCACCAGGGGGCGAGCAGGTCGGCGACGTCGTCCGGGGCGCTCTCACCGACGAGCACCGGCACGATGGCGACCTCAGGCAGGGTGACCTGCAGGAACGGTAGCTGGACCTCCAGGCAGTGCTCCGGGGCGTGGGCGGTGTCGGCCACCGCCACGTGCAGCCGGCGGGACGGCGCGCGCGCGGCCAACCAGCCCCGCGCCGCCACGTCGACGGGCTCCTGCCCGAGCGGGGTGGCCCACGCGTCGGCGGCCGATACCTCGATCCCGGACAAGGGCACGAAGTGCGCCGGCCCCAGGAGCACGACCCGACGCAGGCGATGAGCCAGCGGCGGCAGCAGCCGGTACCCGACGCCGGCGGTCGGACCCGAGTACACGTACCCGGCGTGCGGCACGACCAGTGCGCACAGGTCCGGTGCGGCCGCCGGCTCGCCGCTCGGCGCCGGCGCGTGCAGGTGCCCGTCCACCTGCGCGGCGAGCACGCGCGGGTCACGCGGGTAGAACTGCCCGGCCACCACGGGCGCCCGCACGGTCATGGTCAGGACGCCCCCAGGGGGTCAGCGAGCCGCACCGGCAACCGCCGGGCCCCCCAGGTCCCGGCCGGGCCGTCGAACACCCCGGCGATGGGCGTGCCGCAGGCCTCGCAGTGCCCGTCGTCGGTGAGCCGGTAGCCGGTCAGGGTGTACCAGTCGCGCTCGACGACCGTGACTCCGCAGGACGGGCAGGTCGTAGAGCCGCCGCCGCGGTCGTGGACGTTGCCGGTGTAGGCGTAGCGCACACCGTTGCCGATCGCGATACCCCGGGCGCGAGTGAGCGTGGCCGGCGGGGTGGGCGGGAGGTCGCGCATCTTGAAGTCGGGGTGGAAGGCGGTGAAGTGCATCGGGACGTCGGGCCCGAGGTGCTCGACCACCCAGGTCGTCATGCGGTCGATCTCGTCGTCGGAGTCGTTGAGCCCGGGGATGAGCAGCGTGGTCAGCTCGACCCACACCGGGGTCTGCGTGACCAGGTACTCGATGGTGTCCAGCACCGGCTGCAGGTGCGCCGAGCAGACCTGGTGGTAGAACTCGTCGGTGAAGGCCTTGAGGTCGACGTTGGCCGCGTCCATGTGCTGGTACATCTCGGCGCGGGGCCCGGGGAGCATGTAGCCCGCGGTCACCGAGACCGCACGGATGCCCCGCTCGTGGCAGGCGATGGCCGTGTCACGCGCGTACTCGTAGAAGATGGTCGGGTCGTTGTAGGTGAACGCGACGCTGCGGCAGTCCAGGTCCTCGGCGATACGGGCGATGCGCTGCGGGGTGGCCTGGTCGGCCAGGGTGTCGACCACCCGGCTCTTGGAGATGTCCCAGTTCTGGCAGAACCGGCAGGTCAGGTTGCAGCCGGCGGTGCCGAACGAGAGCACCGCCGATCCCGGCAGGAAGTGGTTGAGGGGCTTCTTCTCGATCGGGTCGACGCAGAAGCCGCTGCTGCGCCCGTAGGTCGTGAGCACGATCTCGGCGCCGAGCCGTCGACGCACGAAGCACAGCCCCCGCTGCCCGTCGTGCAGCGCGCAGCCGCGCGGACACACGTCGCACTGCAGCCGTCCGTCCGGCAGCGCATGCCACGCAGTCGTGGGGTGGGAGGACTCGCGCACCAACATGACGACCACCTCCGCAGTCCTGCCCAGTGAACACCTCGGCGAAGCCAGCCGTCAGGGACGGAGGGCCTTGGTGTCCTCGCGCTCGGGGTCATCGGAGGGCGGGACGCCCGGGACGCGTCGCAGCCGGTCAAGCGCGGAGGCGGTCAGCAACCCGCCGACCGCCCCGAGCAGCGCGGGCGCGGTCACGGCCGGGCCGGCTGAGGAGGTGAGCAGCACCGCCAGCAGGGCCGAGGAGAACGGCAGCCGAAGCACGGCCGCGGCGCCGGCAGCCAGTGCCGCCGGCAGCAGCCCCTGCAGCGTCGAGGACGGCACCACCAGCGCCACCGCGGACGCCAGGACGGCACCGAGGTAGATCGCCGGGAAGATCTGACCGCCGCGGAAGCCACCGCCCAGGCTCAGGGCGTACGCCACCGCCTTGGCCACCGCGATCACGAGCAGCGTCCCGACCGACGTCGCGGTCAGCACCAGCGGGATGGCGCTCTGCCCGGAGAACAGGACGACATCCACAGGCTCCTGCGTGATCGCCTGGACGACGACCGCGACCGTGCCGACCCCGAGGGCGGCCAGCACGAGCGGCACCACAGGTGGTCGACCGTGCGCCCACGCCCGGAAGCGGCGAGCGTTGTGCAGCGACTCCGCGGTCAGGGCGGCGACCGCGACCGCCAGCGGGACGGCCAGCAGCACGTCCGCCAGCTGTACCTCGGGATAGGGGTCGAGCCCGGGGATGGCCAGGGTGGTCTCGCCGATCCCGGGCCAGTCAGCGACGCCCACCTGGACGAGGTAGCCCAGCGCCAACGACACCGCGACAGGCAGGAGCGCCAGCGGGTTGGAGGCGCGCCGGGCGAGCAGCGCGGCCTCGACGATGATCAGCGCGACTGCCAGCGGGTTGCCGAGCACGAGCCCGAACGCAGCGCCGCCGCCGGCCAGCATGAGCATCATGCGTTGCTGCTGCGCGGCCGGCCGGGTTGCACCACCCGCTGCCCCTGCCGCGACGACACCCAGGGCCGTCCCGATCGCCAGTGCCGGCGCCTCCGGGCCCAGGACCGCACCGAACGACAGCGACGCCAGGGCCGCCGCCAGGACGGAGGCCACCTGCCGAGGGCCGATGTCGAAGGCGAACCCGTCCAGGGGGGAGTGTCCGCCTCCTCCGGGCAAGCGCAGGGCCAACGCGGTCAAGAGGGCACCCAGGACCAGCACACCGATCACCCACCACCACGCGACACCGTCCAGGCCCAGCCGGTCCGGGAGGTCCTCCCACAGCAGGATCTGCAGATGGTGCTGCGCGACGATGAACACCGCGACGGCCAGCGCCGCCACCGGCCCGAGGACCGCTGCCCGCAGCAGCAGGCCGGCGAGCCCGTCGGTCTCCGCAGCGGTGCCCGCCTCGGACGGAGGCGACTGCGTCATGGGCACACTCTGGCACGCCAGGGTCGGCGCTGATCGCGGTCGACCTGCGAGAAGGTGCCGCGGGCCACCCGGGGACCTTCGACTGGTGCCCGGCACGGGTGGACGTGCCTACAGTGGGGTGTGAGCGGATCGATGTCCACACCGAGTGTGAGGCAGCGCCACGCCGCCGAGATCCTTGCGGCTCTTGGTCACTCCCTTCGCGACGCACGCGCGCTGTCCGTCCACTGCGCCAACGGCCACCACGTGGCCGCGGTCTACCGCACGCCCGAGGGCCCGGTGGTACAGACCACACCGGGTCGACGGGCGCACGGAGACAGAGACCGCGCCGACACGCCGCACCATGGCGGACGCCAGCCTCGGCACTGGCAGGACTTCCTGGTCGCCGACCAGTTCGCCGACGACGCGCTGCCCGCGTGGTGCGAGTGCGGACCGTGGACCCTGTCGCGCTCTCAGATCGGCACCTGGCTGGCCGACCAGGAGCGGCGCGTGGTCCTGGAGTCCTCGGCCTGACGCCCTCAGGTGGTTCGCTGCTCGTCCTGGCGGATGGCCTCGATCTGGTCGGTGGCGTCCTGGACGGCTGCCTGCGCATGAGTGGTTGCGGTGGCCTCGAGCACCTCGAGCGGGACGTCCTTCTCCGCGATCCCGGCCGCCAGAGCCGCCGAGGCGTAGAGCGCGATGCTCTGCAGGAAGAGCACGAACAGCACCCCGATGGGGGCTGCGAAGGCGCCGTACTGGGGCTTGTCGATGGTGAATCCGACCAGGATGGTCATCAGGTTCTTGAGGATCTCGATCACCACAGCACCGACGCCCGCGGCGAGCGCCCGGGCGTGGCGCGGCGGCCGGATGCCGCCGAGGTTCCCGAGCAGCAGGTACACGACGATGAAGTTCACCCCGAGCGTCAGGACCGTCGAGCCGACACTGAGCAGGACCCCGGGGCTTTGCCAGTCGATGCCCAGCGCGGCGAACACCTGCTCGGAGAGGTCGGCGGTGAAGGTCGTCGCGACGAACGACAGCAGGATCAGCGGACCGATGAGCGCCAGCCAGCCCAGCGCCCGCAACCGCGCGACGACGACGTTGCGCGGGTCCTTCGGGGCGCCGTAGATCGCATGCAGAGAGCCGGAGGTGGCCACCACGGCGCCGGTGCCGGCGTAGAGCAGACCGATCGCGCCGACCAACGAGGTCGCCTGTCCGACACTGCGCAGCTGCTCAGGGTCGATGCCCTCGTCCCCGAGCAGGCCGGGGAACGCCTCGGAGACCGCCTCGGTGACATAGGTGGCCACCTGCTCTGCTCCCAGCGCGGTGGTCAGGCCGTAGGCGAAGGCGACGATGGAGAACATCGCCAGGAAGAGGTAGTAGGTGGTTCCGGCGGCCAGCAGCGAGCCCTTGGCCTGGGAGAAGCGGGTGAACGCCCGGAACCCCACCCCTACGCCGGTTCCGACCGCTCCTTCCCGGGCGTCGAGGTCCTTGACCTTCTGCGGGGTCGCTTTCGGGGGCGGGTCGATCACCGTCCCGGGGATGGGAGGGAGGGCGGTCGAGGCACTCATCGATCCTCCTCCGCTGGCGTGGCCGGTCGGGCTCGCGCGAGCCGGCTCACCTGCGACGAGTGAACCAGACGCCACCATGCGCCATGCTGTGCTTGCGTGCCGGGACCACCGGCCGGACGAGGAGGCAGCGTGTCAGACCAGCAGGCCATGTTCGAGGCGCATGTCGCCTTCGATGTCGCACGTCTGACCGGACGTGCTGGCGATGCGACGGTCGCGGCGGAGGTGGCGGCCGTGTTCGAGTGGCTCGGACAGGTGTCGCTGTCCGAGCTGGCCACGCCGGCGGCGGTGACCGAGGTGGTTGTCGATGCGTCCCGCCGGGTCGAGCCGGCCCTCGGCCTGCTCGAGGACATCCTGGACGGTGTGCTGGCCGGCTTGGCCGACACGCCCGAGACGGTCGGTGACGTGGTCAGCGCCCATGACGTCCAGCGCTGGGCAGTGGCGCTGTCCGGGATGGAGAATGCGCGGTCACAGGTGCTGGAGTCCGTGACCAGCAGCAGCATGTACACCCGCCTGGTCGCGCACGTCGTCTACAGCGGCGTGAAGCGCTACGTGCTGACCGAGAACGTGCTGGCCAAGCGCATCCCGGGCGCGTCGTCGCTGGTGCGGCTGGGCCAACGCGGGCTGGGGGCGGCCGCGCCGGGTCTGGAGCAGAACATCGACCGCCAGCTGATCGCGTTCGTGGACGCCAACATCTCCGACACCGTGCGGGAGAGCAAGCACTTCCTGAACGGGATGTTCGATGCGGACCTCGTGGTCGAGGTGTCGCAGGAGGCGTGGGCAGGAGCCGCGGAAGGCTCGCTGGCCGCGATCCCGCCGGCGCTGGACCGTGACGAGCTGCGGGCGCTGCTCGAGGTCGTCTGGTACCAGTGGGAGCAGGTGCGCGGAACCCCCCTCTACGAACGGCTGGTCGGTGAGGCGGTGGGGTCGTTCTTCGCCTCGCACGGGTCCCGACCGGTGGCCGACCTGCTCGCCGACCTCGGCGTCACCGTCGACGTGGCGACGGACTGGGCGCTCGCGCTGGCCGGGCCCGCGCTCGAGCAGGCGCACGCGTCCGGCTTCACCGAGGAGCGGGTTCGTGCCTGGCTGGCGGCCTTCTACGACTCCTACGAGCCCTCCACCGCGACGAGCACTCCTGCGCGCCCCCGACCGAAGAAGCGACCCACCCGCCGGACGTGACGCCCGGAGATGGGCAGGATGACCGCGGTGGAGCTGACGGCGTCCCAGGCGTTGGCGCTGCGGCTGCGCAGCCTGCTGCTGGACGGGCCGTCCGCGGGCGCGGGTTCCCGGCCGGCCACCGTCGCCGAGGTCGCCACCTGGATGGGCGCGATGCAGGCTCAGGACCTCGCCAGCGTCCTGTGGTCGCTCGGAGTGCGACTGCCACTGGCCCGGGCGGAGATCGAGGCGGCCCTGGAGCGCCGTGAGGCGCTGCGCACCTGGCCGTTGCGCGGCACGGTGCACCTCGTGCCGTCCCGCGACGCCCGATGGATGGTGGAGCTGACGGGTGCTCGGGCGTTGGCCGGCGCGGCAAAGCGACGGTCGTCGCTGGGTATCAGCGAGAGGACCGCCGAGCGAGCGGTCGACGTGCTGGGCACCGCGTTGGCCGGCGGGGGGCGTCTGACCCGCAGCCAGTGCCTGGCCACCCTTCAGGCCGGGGGCATCAGCGTGCAGGGCCAGCGCGGGTACCACCTGCTCTGGTACGCCTGCCAGACCGCGGTGGCGTGCATCGCAGCGAACGTCGGTGCCGAGCAGTCCTTCGCCCTGCTCGACGAGTGGGCGCCGAACCCGCACCTTCCGGACCGGGAGGAGGCGCTGGGCACGCTGGCTCTGCGCTACGTCCGCGGCCGTGGACCGACGACTGTCAAGGACTTCGCCGGCTGGGCCGGCCTGACCATGGCCGACGGCCGCCGCGGTGTCGCTGTGGCCGGTGACGCCCTCACCGCCGTGCCGGTCGAGGGTGTCGAGATGCTGCTGGCTGCGGCGGCGCTGTCCCGCTCCGTCCCGTCACCCGACCCCGACGGGGTGCGTGTCCTTCCGCGTTTCGACGAGTACCTGCTCGGCTACAAGGACCGGTCACTGATGCTCGCCCCGCAGCACGCGAACGCGATCATCCCCGGCCGCAACGGGGTCTTCCAGCCGACGGTGGTCCTCGGCGGTCGGGTGGTGGGGACGTGGCGACGTTCGCGCACGGCCGCGCACACCCGCGTCACGGTGCACCCGCTCGTCCCGCTGGGCCAACGTGAGCGGCAACGCACCGAGGACGCGTTCTCGCGGTATGCGGTCTACCTGGACGAGCCCGTGGAGGTGAGCTGGTCGTGACGCCTGGACTCGCGGACGCCGAGCAGCAGCGCCCACCGCGAGTGTGGGCCGTCGGCAGGGCGCTCGCGGCGGTCGGCGCCGTCGGCCCCATGCTGTACGTGGGTCTCACGATGGTGCTCGGGCTGACCTGGACCGGCTACGACCCGGTCCGGGACACCCAGAGCGAGCTGGGCGCGATGGACTCCCCGGTGCAGGTGGTCATGAACGTGGCCGGCTTCATGGGACTCGGGGTGTCGATCCTCGCCTTCGCCGGGGCCTACGCGATCGTGCTGCGTCCGGGGTGGCCGACGTGGGTGGCGACGGCGCTGCTCGTCGTTGCAGGGGTGGGCATGGTGGTGGTCGGCTTCTTCCCCTGCGATCCAGGGTGCGTGGACGTCACGACGACGGGACGTCTGCACGGGGTGTTCAGCGCCCCCGGCGCGATCGGTCTGCCTGCCGCAGCCATGGTGTCGGCCCTGGTGTTCGGGCGCGACGGGCGGTGGAGCATCGGCTGGCAGCTGACATCCTTCGTGCTGGGAGCGCTCAGCCTCGCCTCGGGTCCGATCATCGCGGCCGAGGTTGTCGCGGGCGCCAACGGGCTGCTGCAGCGAGCGGGCATGTGGCCCTCGCTGCTCTGGGTGAGCGCCGTCTCGATCCGGCTTCTCGTCCTGACCCGCGCATCGGTGGACCGACGGCGGCCGCCCGCCGCGGGAGACTAGCCTGGCCACGTGCCAGGGCGTCGACCGGCGGAGGACGGCGAGCCTGCCTCGGCGGGTCGCTTCCGGGTCGTCCTCGACGAGGGCGAGGTCGCCGTGTCCAGCGTCCGGGGCCTGTCCATGCCGGCCGCCGACCCAACGCGCGCGGACACCGACGAGCCCCGGGTGACGCTGTGTCGCGCGGTGACCGGCGACCGCCGGCTCTACGACTGGGCGGCCTCGACCCAGCGCCGTCGCGGCGAGGTACTCGTCGAGGTGTGGGGCAGCCGCGCCGACACCCCTGTCGCGGTCTGGGCTCTTCTCGGCGCCCGACCGGTGCGGTGGTACGGGCCCGATCTGGACGCGATGGCCGCAGGTGTGGCCGTCGAGGAGCTCGAGCTGACCTATGACCGCCTGGAGTGGCGGTTCCCCAAGCCTGAGAGGTGACCTGACATGAGCGTGGTTCGCGACGACCGTACGGACGGTTCAACTTCGTGGTCTCCCTCGGCGGAGGGTCCGACCCGGCGAGCGTGGTCGCCGGGTTCACCGAGGTCGTCGGCCTCGGGCTCGAGGTGCAGTACGCGGAGTACCGCAACGGCAACGACAAGCAGGGGACGGTCCGCAAGGTGCCCGGCCTGCACCGGGTCCATGACGTGACACTCAAGCGTGGGGTCATCGGGTCGACCGACCTCTTCGAGTGGCTTCGCCACGTCGCCGACGGTGTGCCGGACCCGCGCGACGTGACGATCACCCTGTTGAACCAGGCACGCGAGCCGGTCCTGGAGTTCCGGCTCCTTCGGGCCCAACCGAGGCGCTGGACCGGCCCGAGCCTGGACGCGACATCGGGCACCGATGTGGCGCTGGAGGAACTCGTCCTCACCGCCGAGGGCCTGCGCCTGGAGTAGGTCTCGCTCGGGCCGACAGTCTGCCGCGGGTGGCCTCGTCCCGGCCGACGGTGCCCAC
>CAYHHE010000056.1:0-19535 GCA_964356295.1 uncultured Actinomycetes bacterium
ATCATGCCTCAGGCACCACCAGGGCGCCGTGATCATGCCTCAGGCACCACGAACCCGCCCTGATCAAGACCGACGCGGCACCGACGCCCCTCGCGTCGGCGACGACCGGCCGCACCGTGCGGCACCCGGACCAAGCCCGGGATCGAGGCTCCCGGCCAGGACCCCCGCCAACTGCACACTCCCACCCGAGATCACGTGGCCCGTGAGGCTGGTGCGTGAAGATGTCCGCGAGGGGGATCGCGTCGTGGTGGGAGGTGAGCCGGCGCCTGGCGCGGGACTACGCCGGGTGCATGCGCACCCGGGCGGTCCTCCCAGCAGCCCTGCGTCCTGGGCTCATCGGCACGATCCAGCTGACCGTGATCACTCTTGTCGCCCGGTGTTCGTGGGAGTCTTGTCGCCCGGTGTTCGTGGGAGCCTGACCGCTGCGGGCACTACCGGATGACACCGGACGTGGCGGTGCCGCATCCGGCCGCGACCAGTCAGGGCACGCGACGGCAAGGCTTGGCTTGCCGATCCCGTGGACTACCGGGCGTGGGTCGGCACTCGACCTGAGCTCGCAGGACCTCTCGTCGGGGCCGGCTCGGCGCTGCTCGCCTCGCCAGCGCGTGAGTCGGCGGCTCCCAACGGCTCAGACCGGCGCACGAACCGCGCCCGCAGTCGCTCCACAGGCCGCCCGACACGCACCACCGCGTACCCGGCAGCGGCCACGGCCACCTCCGGGCTCGCAGCCGCGACACAGGTCAGGCACATGCGTGCAGGATACGTACCTGGACGCCTGCGCGGGAGAACTCGTGCCCAGACCCGGACGGGGTGGCCCGACCCTGTGTCAGTCCAGGCCCAGGTCGCGCCGCAACTTGGCGACGTGTCCCGCTGCCTTCACGTTGTACAAGGCCTTCTCGATCCTGCCGTCCGGGTCGATGACGAATGTCGAACGGATGACCCCTGTGACTGTCTTGCCGTACAGCTTCTTCTCGCCGTAGGCCCCGTAGGCGGTCAGCACGCTGTGGTCGGGGTCGGACAGCAGCGGGAAGGGGAGCGACTGCTTCTCGGTGAACCGGGACAGCACGGCTGGGGCGTCGGGGGAGATGCCGACCACGTGGTATCCGGCGGTCTGCAACGAGGCCAGGTTGTCGCGGAAGTCGCAGGCCTGCGTGGTGCAGCCGGGGGTGCCAGCGGTTGGGTAGGCATACAGGATCACCTGCGATCCGCGCAGGTCAGCCAGCGATACCGGGACGCCTGAGGCGTCCGGCAGGGTGAAGCCAGGGGCGGTGTCACCAGCGGTGAGTCGGGTCACGCCGCCGAACCGTAGTCCGAGCCTGAGGCGGACGCACCACTGGACGGGTCGTCGCGATCAGCCGAGCCCCACACCGCGACCGCATGGGCGGGGACGCTCGGTACCCAGGGCGTGCAGATGCGACGCGGTCGCATCTAGACTCGGCGCATGCACGTTCCCGACGGGTTCCTCGACGTCCAGACCTCGGTCGTCACCGGTGTGGTGGCCGCCGGCGCCATCGCGGTGGCTCTTCGGAAGTCCCGGTCCGAGCTGACCGAGAAGACCGCGCCCATGGCGGGGCTGACCGCGGCGTTCGTGTTCGCCGTGCAGATGCTGAACTTCCCGGTCGGTGTGGGCACCAGTGGGCACCTCCTCGGTGGGGCGCTGGCGGCGGTGTTGGTGGGTCCGTGGACGGCCATCCTCGTCATGAGCGTCGTACTCATCGTGCAGGCTCTCGTGTTCGCCGACGGCGGGTTGACCGCTCTGGGCACCAACATCCTGCTCATGGGCATCGTGGCGGTCGGGGTGGGCTGGCTGGTCACCAAACTGGTGCTGCGGGTGCTGCCCAAGCGCCCGACGTCGGTGATACCCGCGTCCTTCGTCGGGGCGCTGCTGTCGGTCCCGGCGTCGGCTGGTGTGTTCGTCCTGCTCTACATGGTCGGTGGGGCAACCGAGTTGCCGTTCGGCCCGTTGCTGGCGACCATGCTCGGCTGGCACACCCTCATCGGGCTGGGCGAGGCGTTCATCACTGCCGCGACGGTCGGGGCTGTCATCGCGGTCCGCCCGGACCTGGTGTACGCCGCCCGCGACCTGCAGCACGACCTCGTGCTGCGCGCCCCGGATGGGCAGGAGATCGCGGCTGGTGCTGCTGAGGCGACGCCGGCGACGGCCGAGGCCGCACGTCGTTCACCGTGGCCGCTGCTGGTCGGCGGCCTCGGAGTGACGCTGATCCTGGCCGGGGCGGTGAGCTTCGTCGCGTCGTCGAACCCCGATGGCCTGGAGTACGTCGCCGAAACCGAGGGCTTCCTGGAGGTGGCGGAGGACTCGCCGCTGGCCGACCTCGCCCTGGCCGACTACGGAGAGGTCGGCGGCATCCCGGTGGGAGTGGCCGGCCTGATCGGAGTCGGGATCACGGTCCTCATCGGTCTGGCGCTGTTCCTGTGGCTCTCACGTCGAAGCACGTCCACCACCTCGGAGTCGGTGGAGGTGTAGCAGGGCGCGCACCAGTTGGGGATACCTCCCCAGCGGGCGTGCGCTCGACGAGGCGCGGTCGGCGCCCGCGATCGCCGGCGTCGACCGACGGCGCCCACCGTGGATCAAGGGTCAGGCCCGGAGACGGCTCAGCACCTGGGTGGATGCGGCGAGCAGGCGCGCCGGCCGACCGTGCACCGCGGCGCAGGGTCGGGACAGCACGGAACCTGCTTGGTTGGTGGCCGGCAGGGCTACGGTGTCCTCACCGCGGACTCACGCGAAGGAGCCACTGATGATCGTGACCACCACCAATGCCATCGAGGGCCGCGCAGTCGCCGGGTACCTCGGAGTCGTGTGCTCGCAGTCCGTGCTGGGAGTGAATGCCTTCAAGGACGTCGCCGCAGGCATGCGCAACGTGTTCGGCGGCCGATCCAAGGCCTACGAGAACGAGCTGGGCTCCGGGGTGGCGGCAGTGCTTGAGGAGCTGGAGAAGCAGGCCGCCGCCTTGGGGGCGGACGCTGTGCTCTCAGTCGACATCGACTACGAGACCGTGGGTCAGAACATGCTGATGGTCAGCGCGTCCGGTACCGCCGTGCGGCTGGGCTAGCGGCTGGGCAGCGGGTGCGCTAGGGGCTGGTGGCACGCCCAACCCTGGTGATCCACGGTGGTCTCGGTGCGCTGCGTCCGCAGTGGATCATGGCCTGGACGGTGGGCACGGTCGGACATCTGGGCGGGAACGTCGCTGCATCCTCGATCTCCCCGACGTGGTCCTGGCCAGTCGATGGCCGCGGCGAACACCTAGCGCTCGCCCCGCTCGAGGTGGCCCCGGATCGGATCAGCCTCGTCGGCCAGGTGCCGACGACGGAACGCATGGTCAACGGCTCCGCCATCACGCACCGGACCGTCGGCCGAGGTGGCCAGCCGCTCCAGACGGGCAGCGCTACTGACCGCGAAGACCCCGCTGAGGTGCGCGGCCAGGGACGGCTGACCCTGCGCCGCCCCGACCCAACTCGCGGGGTACCTGCCCCGTTCGTCTCGGGCGTCGAACGCCGCCTGGGCCTGGACGAGGACGTCCGCGGCGATGTCCGCAGTCCGGTCGGGGTCCGCGAGCACCAAGGCGGTGGCGTACCGGGCCAGGATGCCCCGGAACAGGTGCCCATCGGGGCCGGGTTCGTCCCGCCACACGCCGGCCCTTCCTGCAGAGGCTGGGTCGAGCCCACCGGCGGGGCCTCTCAGAACGGAGGTGCCGGCCCGCACCACCCGGGCCGCGCGTTCGAGTCGTGCTCGGGCGGTGGCGCCGCCCTCCGTCGCAGCGAGCACGACGTCGAGCCCCGCCACCACGCCGACGTTGTACGACCACACCCGTCCACCGGGCACCAGCGCCCCGTCGCGCACCCGACAGCCGTCCAGGACCACTCCCGAGGCAGAGACCAGATGGGTGTGCAGCCACTGCGCGGTGTCACGGGCCAGGTCCAGGCGTCGGGGATCCCGAGCCAGGTCGCTGGTGCCTGCCAGCAGCATCGCCGCCGGCGCCGAGGCCGCCACGTTGTGGAACGCCGATCCGACCCTCCACCGGAACCCCCCGAGCTCGGGGTCGTGGCCGCCGAGCACTGCCTCGGCCAGGGCCATCGGCACCTGCGCGTCGAGGAGTCCGAGTCGGTGGGCGCGAAGGGTGGCCAGGCCGATCCAGGCGAGGTCGTCGTAGTAGTCGTTGGCCGTAATGTCCCCGCCGGTGCGCCTCAGGATCCCCTGCAGGTGAGCTCGCACGAGGTCGCCGGCCGCCGCATCGCCCGCCGCCACGGCGTCCACGAGCGCATCCAGCGCGTGGGCCTGCCACCAGTAGTGCCACGCCCCGGCCTGCTTGCGCCAGCGCAGCGCAGCCCACGCACCGGGCATCGTGCGGAACAGCCCCGACCGGCCGTCCCAGTACCCGGCGACGAGCACGTCGTGGGACGACCGCCAACGCTCGCCCCACCCCACGGGCGCAATCATGACCGTGCGGCTGGCTCCCTGCCGTTGCTCTCTGCATCATCCGGTGCGGGCGATGCCCGATCGTCGGTGAGAAGCCAGACTCGCTCGGGCCCACGTCCCACGAACGAAGGAGTCACCGGGCCCACCCGTTCGCGCACCGTGCCCGCCCTGGTGGCGGCTCTCGCCCTGTCCGGCTCGCTCGTGAGTGGCTGCACCAGTGAACCCAGCCAGGAAGAGGCGGAGGCAGCCGTGTGCGACAGCAACGCGGAGGTCCAGGCCGCCGTCGCTGACGTCGCGGCTCTCGACGCCGACTCGACGTTCGACGAGGTGGAGGACGCGGAGCAGGGGTTGTCGTCGTCGGTCGACCAGCTCCGGGAGAGTGCAGCGGATGTGCCGGAGGCCGATGCCACCGCGGTGTCAGCGGCGCGCGACGAGATCGCCTCAGCCGTCGAGGAGGTCAGCGGCCAGGACACGCTCGGGGACGCCGCGACCGCGGTCTCGGCCTCGACAGCGTCTCACGAGTCGGCCCTCGAGGAGATCAGCAACGGCGTCGAGTGCGACACTGCTACCTAGTAGGACGAGCGCCAGAGGACCGGACGGGCTGGCCTGGCGGCCGTCGTGCGGTGAGGCACGATGGCGAATTCGGTAGAGGAGACCACCATGAAGCACACCACCGCCATCGTCACCGCCGCGCTGCTCGTTGCCTGCCTCAGCGGCTGCGGGGGGACGACGGACACCGAGTCCGAGCCGACCACAGCCCCGACCTCGCAGGCCACGTCCACCGCGGACGGGTCGGAGGCGGCGGTGACAACCGAGGCCATCGACTGGGCCGACGGTGTCTGCGTGGCTGCCGATGACCTGGAGCAGTCGCTGGACGAGCTCGGTACGAGCATCGACGTGGATCTCGCAGTGGCGAGCGACGTGGTCGACCAGATCGGTCAGCAGGTCCGCGACCAGGTCGACGTCGTGCGCGACGACGTCCGGGCGCTCGCCTCAGCGGTCAGCGCGGTCCCGTCCAGCCCCGACCTGGCCGCCGCTGCCGAGCAGCTCGAGGACGACCGTGCCGAACTCGAGGAGTCGGTCGCAGGGCTGCGCGATGCTGCGTCGACGCTGGCGGACGCCCAGGATCCGGCAGCCGTCGTGGCGGGGGTGGGATCGGTGGCCGCTTCGTTCGCCGAGGCTCGGCTGGCCGCCGAGGCGTTCTCCGGAACGCTGAGGTCGTCAGCGGAAGAAGGCTCCGCCACGGTGCGCAATGCGTTCGAGGAGGCTCCCGGGTGTGCGTCCCGGCTCTGAGCGCGACACCTTGCATCCGCTCGACTAGAATATAACGGACGAAACAACACCTCCGATATCGTTGGCGGATGTGACCATCGTGGCCCGGGCCGGGATCCGTGCTGGGCGTCGGGCGAGCGGCGGGGCCAGCGCTTTCGGCGCGACGACCGTGCGGCGCGACCGCATCCTCGACCTGCTGGAGAGGTCACGCAGCGCGCGTGTCGTGTGCCTGCAGGCCCCAGGTGGCTACGGGAAGACGACCGTTCTCACGCAGTGGGCCGCAGAGGACGGGCGACCCGTCCTCTGGCTGACCGTGCGACCTCAGGCTGCCGACGCGCAGTGGGTCGCGCGCGCCATCGTCGAGGCGCTCGAGGAGTCAGGCCTGGTCGGCCAGCGCGCCGCGCTGCCCGAAGGGTCGGACGCGGTGACGTGGCACCTGGGCGTCCTCCCGGCGCTCGAGACGGTACTCGCCTCGGCGCAGCGTCCGTTCGTCATCGTCATCGATGACGCAGGGGCACTGTCGGGGGAGAAGTGGAACTGCCTGGCTGGCTCGATCGCGACCAGTCTCCCCGAGGGGGCCCAGCTGGCCCTCGGTACCCGCACGATGCTGCCGCCGTCGCTGCGGCGACTGCGCAGGGCAGACCAGGTGCTCGTCATCGGGCCGGGCGAGCTGGCCCTCGATGCCGTCGAGGGTGCCGAGCTGATGCGGATGCTCCAGGCCGACCTCACCGATGACAGGCTGATGTCGCTGCTGCAGGACACCGAAGGCTGGCCGGTCACCGTCCACCTGGCAGGACGCGCCATCAGTGCAGGTCGATCGGTCGAGCACCGGTTGGATCTCACCCCGGACGGAGAGCTGTCGGACTACCTGCGCGAGGAGATCCTCCGTCGACTCGACCGGGAGGACGCGCGGTTCCTCCTGCGCTCATCCGTGCTGACCGAGCTCGATGAGCCCGCGTGCGACGCCGTGACCGGCAGCGATGCCTCCCTCGCCCGGCTTCGGCGGCTCGCAGGATCCAACCATCTGCTCGTCCCGCTCGACTCGACGGCCAGTCGCTTCCGCATGCACCCCCTGCTGGCGGGCGTTCTCGACGACGAGCTCCGGGCAACCGACCCCAGGGCCTGGCATGACGCCCATGCCGCCGCCAGTCGCTGCCGGGAGGCCGCCGGGGACCTCGACTCCGCGGTGTTCCACGCTGTGCAGGCCGGTGACGATGCGCGGCTGGCAGCGCTCGTCTGGGGGCACGCTGGCAGGCTGATCGGTGCCGGGCGCATGCCGGTGGTGCAACGCTGGCTCGACGGGGTCAGCATGGCCCGCCTCACTTCGCACGCCGGCCTCGCGCTGACCGCGGCCTGGATCGCCGTGCAGGTCGGCGACGACCTCCGGATGGGCCAGCTCGCACTGGCGGCGCAGGCACGTGCCGTGGGGGACCAGTCCTCGCTGATGGCAGATGTGGGTCTGCTCAAGGCGGCGATGACGGTCGACGGTTTGGACGCGATGGAGACCCTGGTTCGGCAGTTCATCGCGGCCAAGGGCCCGGACGAGGAGTGGCTCACCGTCGCGCACTACCTGCTTGGGGTGGCGCTCGTGCTGAAAGAACAGCCGGAGCAGGGCCGGGCGGAGCTCGAGCGGGCCGATCGGCTGTCTCGGCTGCACGGCTTCCCTGCCATGCGTGCTCGATGCCTGGCCGCCCTGAGCGAGCAGAGCCTCGCCAGAGGCGACACGCGCCGAGCGAGCGAGTACATCGTCGAGGCTCGAGAAGCGCTGGCGCGCTATCGCCTGGACCACATCACGACCTCAGCACCGGTGTTCGTGGCCTCCGCTCGATGCTCCCTAGCCCAGGGTCGCCCCGCAGAGGCCAGGGACGAGGCCCGGCAGGCGCTTCGGCTCACATCGTTGATGCGCGTCCTGGGCCCGCTGAACGAGGTCTACAGCCGACTCGCGTTGGCGAACCTCTTCCTCGCCCTCGGTGATCATGCACAGGCCGTCGTCCTGCTTGCCGACGCGCAGGCCGCCTACGGCCCCGCGAACCGATCGCCGCTTGGGGACCGGATGATGGCCGAGACTCTGCAGCGCCTCCGGACGCCTGCGACGCGTCCTTCCGGGTCACCCGTCCTCACCACAGCTGAGGTGAGGGTGCTCCAGTACCTCCCCACGCACCTCTCCTTCCCCGAGATCGCTGCAGAGCTCTTCGTCTCGCGCCACACCGTGAAGACCCAGGCCCTGTCCAGCTACCGCAAGCTCGGTGCCCATACCCGGAGCGAGGCCATCGCCAAAGCACGGGAGCTGGGGCTGCTCCCCTCACCGTGAGCAGGCCCGCCGCCACCGGCAACCCGATCGCTGGTGGGGGGAATCGTCCCGGTGGGATGATGTCGCGCTGCGCCGGTGACTGCATGCTTGAGGGTGGGTTTCCCGGACGTCATACCGGGAGCGACACAGGAAGGGATCTGATGAGCAAACAGCAGTCCTCGACATCCGGCGCCGCCGTCGGGCTGACCGTGTTCGCCGCCGTCATGATGATCATGATCGGTGTCTTCCAGGCCATCGCCGGCTTCGTCGCACTGGTGAACGACGAGTTCTACGTGGTGGGGCAGGAATGGGTCTTCCAGTTCGACATCACGACGTGGGGCTGGATCCACCTCATCGTGGGCGTCGTCATCGTTCTCGCGGGTATCGCCCTGTTCAGCGGGCAGGTATGGGCCCGGACCGTGGGCGTGATCCTCGCCGTCATCAGTGCCGTGATCAACTTCGCGTGGCTTCCCTGGTACCCCATCTGGGGAATCGTCATGATCACGCTCGACGTGTTCATCATCTGGGCGCTGACCTCCCACGGGCGCGACATCACTCAGACCTGAGCACCGGCGTGCCGTCGGTGGGGACGGTGGCCACACGTCCGGCATGATGTGATCGGGCAGTACAGGAGGGCCCCCGACCTATGACCATCGACGGCACGCCCGGTCCGCCCGCCCTCGAACCGTCCACAAGTGCGGGGGCCGTCCCGGCCGCGAGGGCGCGTCACCGGTGGGCACGCGCCACTGCCCTGAACTGGCGGCTGTTCCTCGTGCGGGTGGTCATCAGCGGCCTCTCGGTGGTCATCACCGTCGCAGTCGTCCCGGGCCTGGCCTTCGTGGGCTGGAGGCCGGGGCAGTTCGGCGTGGTGGCGCTGACCTACGCGGTCCTGAGCGCTCTGGTCAAGCCAGTTCTGGAGTTCCTGGCGCTGCGCTTCCTGGTGGCGACCTACGGGCTGGTGGTGATCGCCATCAATGCCGTCCTGCTCTTCCTGCTCGCCCAGATCCTGGATGACCTGGTGGTGTACGACCGGCTGTGGCAGCTGCTGCTCGGAGCGGTGGTGGTGGGTATCGTCGGGCTCCTGCTCGAGACGGCTGTGGGCGCCACGCCTCCGGTGCTCGACACCCGAGGCCGGGGGACGCAATCGTGAGCAACGGCTTCGACACGTTCAGCGAGAACCTTCGCCTGCAGCAGATCTACGGGGCGTCGCTGCACTTCGCAGCGGACGCTGCCGTCGACTCCACCCGGTTGGGCGGGCCGCGCCGCCGCATGCAGCGCTGGATCTACCGCCTGGAGGAGACGCCACCACGCCTGTCCGCGGCTGAGCGCACCCGACTGCTGCTGGAGGGGCTGGGTCCGACCTACGTCAAGCTCGGACAGATCGTGTCCAGCCAGGCCAGCACCCTTCCCGACGACTGGCGACGCGAGCTCGACCGGCTGCAGAACGAGGTGCCGGCCGAGTCGTACGACACGGCACGGCAGGTGGTGATAGAGGAGCTGGGGGCGCCGCCGGAGGAGCTGTACGCGTCCTTCTCCCGGGTCCCGCTCGCGGCGGCGTCGCTTGGTCAGGTGCACCGCGCGACGCTCCACGACGGCCGTGACGTGGTGGTGAAGATCCAGCGTCCAGCCCTGGACCGCCAGGTCAAGGCCGACCTCGGGGTCACTCGACTGATGAGCACCTACGCCGAACGGCGCAGCTCCTATGCGCGCGAGATCGGGCTGGCGTCCATGCTGGAGGAGTTCGGCACGACCCTGCTGGACGAGCTGGACTACTACGGCGAGGCCTACAACATGACCCGGCTGGCCGAGCACCTCGCCGACATCCCTGGGGTGCACATCCCCACCGTCGAGCGGTCCCTGTCGAGTCGTCGAGTACTCACCCAGGAGTTCATCAGCGGGGTGAAGATCTCCAACGTCAAGGCGATGCGGGCCGCCGGGCTGGACCTGGGATCCATCGGCGACTCCGCGCTGCGGGCAGCGATCAAGATGCTGCTCATCGACGGTTTCTTCCATGCCGACCCGCACCCGGGGAATCTGCTGGTGAACCTCGAGACCGGCGTGGTGACCTTTCTGGACAGCGGGATGGTCGGACAGATCTCCCTCGCCCAGCGGGCCAACCTGGTCATGCTGCTGTGGACGTTCGTGCAGGGCGACGTGCCGGCCATGGGTCGCCAGCTGCGCAGCCTGAGCGTCCCCTTCCGGGACAACATCGACGACCGGCGTTTCGACAAGGACTTCGAGCGGAAGATGAGTCGGTACGGACGCGGGTCCGGCGCTGACGTCAAGTCGATCATCTCCGCCTCGATCTCGGTGCTGCGCGACAACGGCTACCGGCTCGACCCACAGCTCACGCTGGCGTTGAAGGCGATGACGCAGGCATCGGCGTTCTTCACGCCGTTGGCCCCCCCGGACCGGCCGTTCACCACCGCGGCGCTCGAGGCGGCCGTGGATCTGGGGCAGCAGGCGGTCACCGGGGACGTCCTGGTGGACGCGGCCAAGCGGGAGGGCGCGCGAGTGGTCGGCGAGGGCCTGCAGGCCGCCCCGGAGTACCTGCGCGGGCTGCTGTCATGGCAGAACCAGCTGAAGAAAGGCAAGCTCACCGTCTACGTGGACACGTCCTCGCTGGACCGGCAGATGGAGCAAGCCCGCTCGATCAGCGCGCTCATCGTGGTGTCGGTCCTCCTGGCCGGCGCCCTCGTCGGTTCGGCCCTGGCCTCGCAGGTCTTCGCCGCTGCCGCGGACCAGCGGCTCGCCGTCGCCAGCCAGGTGGCGTTCTTCGGGTCGCTCGGACTGGCGGCCGTGATGGTCGTCGTGCTGCTCATCCGGTTGTCGCGCCGGCCGCGGGACTGACCCCGTGCCCGTCAGCCCAGGTCGTGCCGGGAATGATCCCTTCAGGGTGATGTCATCGCCGTCTGAGGTGCGGCACGGTGTGACTGCGGCATTGGGTCGCCATTCCGAAAGGGGTTGTACCGATGGACTTCTGGGAGTTCTTCTGGCTGATCGTCTCGTGGTTCTTCTTCTTCGCCTACCTGATGCTGTTGTTCTCGCTCTTCGCGGACATATTCCGCGACCACGAGCTCAGCGGATGGGGCAAGGCGCTGTGGTCGCTCTTCCTGATCTTCATGCCCTTCCTGGGGGCGCTGGTCTACCTGATCGCCCGGGGCGGGGGCATGGCCCAGCGCTCGATGAAGCAGGCCCAGGACTACCAGGCTGCCCAGGTGGACTACATCCGGACCGTGGCCGGGGGCGCTGCGTCGTCGCCGGCGGACCAGGTCGCGCAAGCGAAGGCGCTGCTGGACTCCGGTGCGATCACTGCGGAGGAGTTCCAGACCATGAAGGCCAAGGCGCTGGCCTGACTCGTCCTGGCTGGTCCGGGGGGGCCGTCGTCCCCCGCGGTGCGCGGTGGTGACCCACCCCCCGGGAGACGGCCCCTCCAGGTCCAGACAGCCGCTTCCGGCCCGCAGAGTCACCCGAGCCGACCTCGTCCGAGGCCTGGTCGCCTTCGTCGCCTCGCTGGTGGGCCTCGCGGTCGCCGACGCTGCGCTGGACGGGCTGCGCCTCGACGGATGGGCGGCGCTGCTCGTCGTCGCGTTCCTGCTCGCCCTGGTCGGGGCGCTGCTGCGACCCGTGCTGGTCTCGCTGGCCACTCTGCTGGGGTGGCCCGGCGCAGTCCTGCTCGCGATCTTCGGCCAGGCAGTGCTCGTCTACGTGGCGCTCACGCTCACCCCCGGCGTCGAGGTCGCATCCTTCTGGACGGCCTTCGTGGCGGCCTGGATCGTCGCGCCGGTCGCGACGCTCGTCGGATGGCTGCTCACCGCGGGTACCGACGACGCCGTGGTCGCCCACGTCGTGAGACGGGCACGCCTGTCCCGACACACCGTCGCGGACCCGGACGTGGGCGGCGTGGTGTTCGTGCAGCTGGACGGCGTCCCGTTCCCCGTGCTGGAGTGGGGGATCCTCGGCGGCACCCTGCCCACGCTGTCCCGGTGGATCCGTAGCGGTGCCTACGGCTTCGCGGAGTGGACCCCCATGCTCCCGGCGACCACTCCGGCCAGTCAGATGGGCATCCTGCACGGCACGATCGAGGGGATCCCGGCGTTCCGCTGGCTGGACCGAGCGAACGGGCGGGTCTTCGTGGCCAACAAGCCCAGGGACGCCGCGGACATCGAGGCGGCCCACACCGACGGACGCGGTCTGCTCGCCGACGACGGGGTGTCGGTCAGCAACCTCTTCAGCGGCGACGCGGCCACCACATTCGCGACGATGAGCAGGGTCGGACGGGCGGTGACGTCCCGTGAAGGCAGGCGTGCGTTCAACCGCTTTCTCGTTCGTCCTGAGGGGTTCGCCCGCGGGCTCTCACGCACGGTGAGCGAGGTCATCCGGGAACGGTTCCAGGCACGGCGACAGGTCCGTCAGGACATGCGCCCACGGGTGCACCGTGGATGGGGGTTCGCCGGGGAGCGTGCCGCGCTCAACGGCGTGCTGCGGGACTTCAACACCATCACGGTGGCGGAGTCGATGCTCGAGGGTGTGCACTGCGTCTACGTCGACTACGTCGACTACGACGCCGTCGCGCACCACGCAGGCATCATGCGTCCGGAGTCCTTGGACGCCCTCGTCGGGCTCGACGCGGTGCTCGCCCAGCTGGAGTCGGTGGAGCCGCTGGCCCCCCGCCGGTATCGCTTCGTCGTGCTGTCCGACCACGGGCAGTCACAAGGTGCGGTGTTCGCTGACCGGTTCGGCGAGGACCTCTCCACACTCGTCGGCCGGCTGGCGCACGTCGACGTCGCAGGATCGGAGGTGAACACCGAGGGCGCTGCCCAGATCGACGCCCTGGTCGCACCTGGTGAGTCTGACGTCCCGGGACTGAGTCGTGCGCTGCGGACGGGCTCCAGCGCGACGCGGGACCTGGCGCGCTCGCAGGAGGAGGCCGCGCAGGCCGCGGCATCGGGCACATCGCCGACGGGTCAGCCGCCACTGCTGGTGTTCGGCTCGGGGAACCTCGGCCTGGTGTACGTGGCGGGCGAGCTGCGCCGGCTCACCCGCGACGAGCTCGATAAGCGCTACCCGGGGCTCGTGCCAGGACTCGTGGGGCACGAGGGGATCTCGTTCATCGTCGTCGACAGCCACGATGGGCCGGTCGTGCTGGGCAAGGACGGTGAGCACCGGCTGCGCGACGGTCTTGTCACCGGCGCGGATCCGCTCGCCCCCTTCGGGCCGGACGCCCCCGCGTTCGTGCTTCGCGCAGCGACCATGGCGGAGTCTCCCGACATCATGGTGAACAGCATGGTCGAGGCGTCGACGGGGGAGGTTGCGGCGTTCGAGGGTCTGGTCGGTTGTCACGGCGGACTCGGGGGGTGGCAGGACCGGGCCATGCTCGTCTGGCCCGCGGACCTCCCACCTCCGTCCGGACGTATCGTCGGCGCCGACGCCATGTACCGCCAGCTGGTTGCCTGGCTCGAGCATCTCGGGCACCGCCGAAGCCTCTCCTCCCCGATACCCCGTCAGATGGCGCCCCATCAGCATGAGTGAGAACGCTGCTGCACCCGAGCAGGAGTCTGGCGAGAACGCGCGGGTGCCCCGGGTTCCTCGGCCTCATCGCCGGCATCCCGGGCCCGGTGGCCACGATGGTGGACTGGGCGAGCGAACAGGCCGGGGCCGCGGACCTGGCTGAGACCGCCGCATCTCTCGGAGTGGGTCTGTCGAGGTTGTGGCCGAGCCCGTCGGGTTGCTGTTCAGCGGCGCCAACGTCGGGCGGCGGGTGGCCTCGCCGCGACGGACAAGCCACTCGGGCCGCTATGCGTAGTACGTGAGCTGCTCGATCGCCACCGTCGCAGCCACGACGAGGATGGGGTCCGTACCCGACCGCACGACCATCCGGAGAGCGCTGTCGCCATCGACCGCGTCCTGCGTCTCGGCAACCGTGCATCCCCCGGACTCGAACCTGCACCGATGCGAGATGTCCCCGAGGACCTCCAGCCGATCCTCCCCTCGGGAGGCGATCACCCAACGCTGGGAGTCACCGATCCCCCCTACCCGCCGGACGGTGGCCGGCGTGGACCCTGGCCTGTGCACGACGATGGACCGCTCCGCGGCGGACAATCGCTCGTCGAGCAGTGCGACGTCGCGTCCCTCGAGATCTCGGATGACGACCACCTGGTGCAGCCGGTCCTCGGTCCGGTTCACCTCGAACACGGCAGCACCGTCGGTGGAGCGCACCAGCCGGCGACCACCCAGCAAGCCATGCAGGCGCTCGAGAAGGAGCACCCTCTCACGTGGCCCGCCCATCACAACGCGCTCCTCCTCCGGGAACCAGCCACCCGATCCCTGTGACGGCAGGCGACCGGGTGGACCCCGTCTCGAGACTGGCCCGATCACGGCGGACCCGCATCACCCGATCTGGCCGATCCTGGGTCCTCCCGCGCTGGGACCAGCCGCCCTCAGCCGGGCGGCAGCAGGCGGGCCAGACCCTGGTGGTAGTGCTCGGCCTCGACTTCGCCTCGACGGCGGGCCAGGACCAGCTGGACGAGCTGGACGCGGCGGTCCTGGGAGTCGAGCAGTCCCAGCGGCACGGGCGCCGGGGGGGCTACCGGGCGGATGAGATGCCAGGCCAGGGCTGTCGGGAACACGACGGTCACCGCGACAACCCAGGCCAGGCGGCCCGTGTTCGACAGGCCTGGCCGTCGCAGCACGTCCAGCACGGTGACGGCCCAGACCAGGATCGCCGGGACCACCAGCCCCCAGACGTACAGCGGGGTCGACCCGACGGTCACGGCCCGACCTCACGCAGCGCCTCGGTCACGGACCGAATCAGCGCATCACGGTTGCGGCGCGCCATCTCCAGCGGACCTCCGGTCCGTCCCGAGGTCCACCACCGGCGGATCCCCCGCCACGCCTGCACGGCGCGTTCGGCCACGATCACCGTGGCCACCAGGAAGGCTGGGACGAGCAGGGCGATCAGCAGCCCGGTCTGCCAGCCACCCCGGCTTGCGGACCACACCGCCAGGCCCACCTACTCCGTCAGGAACACCACCAGGGCCACCAGAGGCAGGATCGTGGCGCGCATGGCTGGCGCGGCCGGGATCAGTCGAGTGGCCTGGGTCAGCAGGTAGGGCAGGAGTCCGAGAACCGCGCCCACGAGCGCGTAGGGAAGCAGGAGAACGGCGAGCAGAACATCGAGCGCGAGCTGGGCGACGAGCCGAGGCCGCGAGCCGGGAGCAGACAGGATCGCGTCGGTCGAGCGCACCGCGTCCAGGCTTGTCCGGTACGCCCGGGCCTCCTCCCGAGGGTCGGCCAGAACGGCGTGCGGCAGCCGTGCCAGCGTCCCGGCCAGCGGCTCACGCAGCGCCAGCGGGACGTCCACCCCGTCGTCGGACGTTGCGCCCACCGACCGGATCGTCACCTCGGCGGCGAGCTGGAGGTCGGCCGCCTCCGCCCAGTCGTCGAAGTCCGGACCCGCCTGCCGCAGCGAGGCGTCGATCTGCGCGTTGAGCAGCTCGACCGGCCCGCGATCAACGGCCCCGCCGCGTCCGCCGTCGGGCAGTCCCGCAGCGAAGCGGTCGAGGTCCAGCGGGGCTCCGAAGGCCACCAGCACCCGACTGCGGAAGGCAGCCTTGTCCTCGTAGTGGATCCCGACGGGCTGCACCTCGATGCCTGGCACCCCGGCCGCTGCAGCGCCCAACGCGATCCGGGCCGCTCCTGTCTTCACCGGGGCGAGAAAGGGGTCGTCCTGGGTAACTCCCTCGGGGAAGATTCGGGGAAGATGAGGACCGACGATCCCTCGCGGAGGGCGTCGTAGCAGGCCGCGAACATGGCGTCGTTGCTGGCGGCGGCACCATCGGCGGAGTCAGCCCGCCGGTGCACGGGGATGGCACCGATCCAGCGCATGAACCGTCCGGCCACAGGGGTGGACCAGATCACGTCGCGGGCGACGATGCGGGGGAACCGCGGCGACAGGTACACCAGCAGCAGCGCGTCGGCCAGGCCGCCGAAGTGGTTGGACACCATCACCGACGGCCCGGACGGGGCATCCTGCACCGCGACCACCTCGATCTCGCGGTAGGTCAGCCGAGCAGCGACCTCCGCCAACCGGCGAGCGACCCGTGCTCCGCGCGGTACCGGGGGCCCTGCCATGTCCTGGCCGGTGTCGTCGGCCATAGGGCTGCCCCCCAGGCTGTGAACGCGGCCGCGGCCAGGACATGCCAGGCGCCGTGCCACTGGATCAGGGAGTCAGGCCGACACAGGGGACTCCCGGTGCGCCCCAGCACGTAGGCGAGCGCGGCGCCCGCCATGAGGCCCCCTGCCACGGCCGCCTGTCGCCGGCCGCCCGGAGGGATCGGCGCGCGTCCACGCGCGACCCGGACCACCGGTACCGTGACTGCCTCGGTCACCATCAGGGCGATACTCCCGTCGTGGAGCACCCGAGCTCCCCGGCCCTGCGGCCCGTGGTACCACCAGCTGCCCAGACCCGTCAGCGCCAGCGTCTCGGGGTACCCGGCGGGAGCCACCCACTCGTGGTGGCCACGCTCAGCCCTTCCCTGCCAGAGAACGACGGCCCCCCCGACGAACGCCAGGCTCGTCATCGCTGCCACCGGTTGAGCCAGGCCGCTCGGGTGGACCGCTTCGCAGTCCGAGGCCCCAAGCCGGCGATGCGCAGTCGACGCCGTCGTGCCCATCGGGCCATCATGCCCAGCGCGCCTGGGCCTCCGAGATGCGGCTGTCGATGCTGCCCGGACGGGGACCGCGAAGAGCGTCATCGATGTGGCAGCATGCGCGACGTCAGTCTCGCTTTTCCCCCCGATGGCATGACGACACGCCAGAGGATCACCCACCAGACTGATTGGCCACCCACGCAACGTCGGGAGATGTCATGCCCGGACTCATCAGAGGCGTCGCCCGAACCGCCGTCGCCGCGGGAACGGCCACCGCGGTGTCCAACAACGTCGCGCGGCGGCAGGCCGGCCGCTGGGCCGAGAGGAGTTCGCCGCGCAGACGGCCCGCACCCTAGGCCTAGCCTGTGAGGGTCGCGCTGCTGCGCCGGCCAGCTGTACCGATCACGAGGGCAGAGCCCTCGAAGGACCACTAGTGACGCGCCAGATGGGCGTGTGTCGAGGAGGGAATCATGGCTGCGACGGAGCCCATCGAGGTCGAGCAGCTGCGTCGTGAGGTCGAGACGCTGCAGCGGCAGCTCGGTTCGGAACGCGCAGCACGCTCAGCGCGCATCCGCACGGTGTTCGCCTGGATACTGACCGTGCTGGCCGTGATCGCCACGACCCTCGCTCTGCTGGCGATCTGGACCTTCCGCACCCTCACCGACACCGACCTGTTCGTCGACAGGGTCGGGTCGATCATCGAGCAGCCCGAGGTGGCCGCGGCGGTCGGGGATGCCGCCGCGGAACAACTCGTCGTGGCCCTCGACCTCGAGGAGCGCCTTGCCTCCAGGCTGCCTGAGGGGGCGGCAGTCGCGGCAGGCCCGATCGCGACGGCGGCGCAGGACTACCTTGCCCAGGGGGCGACCGCGCTGGTGCAGACCGAGCAGTTCCAGGCAGCGTTCGACGCCGCACTGGCCGGCGGGCACCGCCTGAGCATCGGCGTGCTGTCCGGGTCGGACACCACTGCCATCGAGAACGCCGACGGAGTCATCGTCCTGGACATCACCCCAGTGGTGAACGCCCTGCTTCTCGAGGGCTCGGCGTTCCTGTCCGACCTGCTCGACCGGGAGATCACCGCGCCGACCGTCACCCCGGAGAACATCGACGCGGCGATCGCAGCCCTCGAGGAGCAGCTCGACACCGACCTGCCTGCCGACTTCGGGCAGGTTGTGCTGGTCGAGTCCGAACAGCTGGCCGTCGCGCAGCAGGCGTACCAGACCACCCGCGTCGCGACGTGGCTGGCGCCCATCGCCGCACTAGTGCTCATCGGCCTCGCGGTGGCTGTCTCCCTCCGCCGGGTGCGCACGGCGCTCGCGATCGTGATCGGGGTCGCGCTGCTGCTGCTGCTCGTGGCCGTGGCACTCCAGCCGATCCAGTCCTCCGTGGTGGGCTCGGTCCCCGAGGTCGGCCTTCGCGACGCGGTGGCGGCCGCCTTCGGCACGGTGGTCAGCTCCCTGCTCACCGGCATCGTCGTCGTGGTCGTGCTCGGAGTGCTGGCCGCGGTCGCGCTGTACCTGCTGGGCGACTCGCGCGGCGCGCGGGCCGGCCGTGACATCGTGACCCAGGCGCCCAGTCTTGCGGCCAGCCACCGGGGGTGGTTCCTCGGAGGCGGTGCGGTCGTCGCCCTGCTGCTGCTCGCGGTGATCCCCGGCCGCTCGTGGGGTCAGCTCCTCGTGGTGCTGCTGCTCTACGTCGGCTATGCGCTGGCCGTCCTGCTGGCTCCCCGTCCGGCCGAGCCCGCGCCGGACGAGCAGCAGCCCGAGCCGGTACCGGAGGCCAGCGGCACCGCGGACTCGACCCAGTCCTGACCTTGGTCGGCTGCCATGACCATCGGCGGTCGGCATGGCTGCCGCTGCAGCCGGTGAGCGCGCCGATGCCCAGCGTCCCTGCCCGTAGCCTTGGCCCCGATGAGCATTCGTGTGGCACCGGCGAACGGGATCGAGATCGCGTACGAGACGTTCGGCGACTCCCGCGGGGTCCCGCTGGTCATGGTCATGGGCCTTGGCACCCAGATGCTCGCCTGGCCGGACGAGATGTGCGCCGACCTCGCCGAGCGAGGGCACTTCGTCGTGCGCTTCGACAACCGCGACGTCGGGCTGTCGACGCACCTGCGGGACGTGCGCGCGCCGCGCCTGAGCGACATCCTGCTGCACCGCCGCGACCCGCCTTACACGATCGACGACATGGCCGACGACACCGTCGGACTCATCGACGCCCTCGAGCTGGGGTCGGCACATCTCGTCGGGGCGTCGATGGGCGGGTTCATCGCCCAGACGGTCGCCGTGCGACACCCCCACGCCGTTCGAAGCCTGACGCTCATCATGACCTCGACCGGGTCCAGGCGCGTGGGCAACCCGAAGCCGGCGTTGTTCGGTGCGCTGACCAAGGGGCGGGTGGTGGCCGACCGGCAGTCCGCGCAGGCCCGGGCCGTGGAGACCTTCCGGATCATCGGGTCCCGGGGGTACGCGTTCGATGAGGAGTACCTGGCCGACATCGCGGGTCGGTCCTACGACCGCGCGTACGACCCGGGCGGCTACTTTCGCCAGCTCGCGGCCATCGCCGCCCAGCGCGACCGGTCGAGCGAGCTGCGGAACGTGACGGTGCCCGCCCTGGTGATCCACGGCCTGCACGATCCGCTCGTCGCGGTCAGCGGGGGACTGGCCGTGGCGAGGCTGCTCCGGAATGCGAGGTTCGTCGGGTTCTCCGGGATGGGCCATGACATGCCCCGCGAGCTGTGGCCGCAGCTCGTCGACGAGATCAGCGACCTCACCGCCCGTGCCGAGGCTGCCGCGCGGACATCGGTCTGACGAGGACGAGGTGCCTCACGTGGACGTAGGAGTGACAGGGTCGTGAGCCCCGTCATCGCAGTTGACGCGCTGTCCAAGCG
>CAYHHE010000057.1:0-19232 GCA_964356295.1 uncultured Actinomycetes bacterium
GGGAGGGGTGGGCTCGCCGTTCAGCGTCGCCCAGGTGCGCGCCAGCGCGATGCGCTCGGGGGCGGTCGGGTGGGAGGCGAACCACAGGTACAGAGCGCGGGGCGGGTCGAGGTCGGACAACGCGGTGGTGGCGAGGGTGCGCTGCATGCGGGCGAAGGTGGACGCCTCGCGGGTGAGGTCGAGGGCAACCACGTCCGCCCGAGCCTCGACATGCCGGCTCAGCAGCGCCTCACCCGGGCCGGTGACGAAGCCGAGGACGGTGACCGCGGCCAGGACGAACGGCACGGCGGCCGCCTGCCCGACCACAGCGGCGCCTGAGCCGTCCGACCTGGACGAGGTGCCCAAGGGGCTCGAGAGGCCCACAGCAGCCGTCAGGGGCCTCCAGGAGGCCCCCAGAGCCACCAGCAGGACCGCCAACCCGGCCGCGGCACCGCCGAGGAGCGTCCCGACCAGCACGTCGCCCTCGCGGGCGTGGGCGAGCTCGTGGGCCACGACGATCTCGATCTCGTCTGCGGGCGCGGTCTCCAGCAGCGTGTCGTAGAGGACGACGCGCTTGGTCGGCCCGAGACCGGACACGTAGGCGTTGAGCGCGGTGGTGCGCCGGGACGCGTCGGCGACCAGCACGTCGCCCACGACGATCCCCTCCCGCTGCGCCAGCTGAACCAGCGACGCGCGCAGCTCACCGTCCGGGAGCGGCTCGAAACGGTTGAAGACCGGCTCGACGACCAGCGGGTAGGCCAGGGACGCGACCACCACGAGGCCCGCCGCCCCGGGTGCCGCGATCATCCACCAGCGCTGCGGCCACCGTCGGGCCAGCGCGACGATCGCCAGCACGCCGACGAGGGTCAGGACCGACTGCACAGCGAACCCGCGTGCGACGTCGCTGGCCCAGCCGGCCCAGTCGCGGGTCGACAGCCCGTAGTCGCGGCGCACCGTCTCCTGCCACGCCGACAGCGGAAGTGTCACCAGCCGGACGCCCAGCAGGACCAGCGCACCGGCCAGCGCCGCCGGGACCAGTGTGGGTGCCCAGCGCGGGCTGGGCAGCCGTCCGACCAGCCGGACTCCCCACGGGGAGAACCCGACCGCGAGGGTCGTTCCCAGACCGATCGCCAGAGCGAGGTAGGCAGGAGGACGGACCGCAGCGTGGTAGGCCTGCGCCCGCGCCTGCTCGACCGCGGTGAAGTCCATCGCCGGGTCCGGTGGCACCACGGCCTGCGACGGGGCGTCCAGCGGCGTCCACGGCATGGCCACAGCCACCGCGACGGCGATCCCGACCGCCACCGCGCCCGCGAGGAGCAGCAGCGGGCGGACCGATGTCCCCCGCAGCGCCTCGATCACGGTCCCCAAGAGTAGGACCGGTTGTGCCGATGCTCACCTGGCCTGCGCTGACACGACCTGGCAGGCTCGCAGTCATGACGATCGACCCGCGGAACGGAATGGAGATCCTCTCACCCGACGACTGCTGGGCGCTGCTCGACGACGAGGAGGTCGGCCGCCTGGCCATCGCCATCAGCGGTGAGGTCGACATCTTCCCGATCAACTTCGTGGTCGCCGACCGCACGATCGTCTTCCGCACCGCCGAGGGGAGCAAGCTCGCCGAGATGGCCGCCAACTCCCGCGTCTCGTTCGAGATCGACGGCTACGACCCCGGCAGCGGCGAGGCGTGGAGCGTGGTGCTCAAGGGACTGGCGCAGGTGCTGCAGCGCTTCTCCGACATCTACTCCGCCGAGGAGCTCCCGCTGTTCCCGTGGAACGCCTCGCCCAAGCAGTGGTTCGTGCGGATCACCCCACGGGAGATCTCGGGACGACGGTTCACCGTGGTACAGGAGGTACCGGCCGACTGACGTCCCGGCCGCCGCCTGACGCCAGGACGTTCAGCCGCCTCGGGGTCAGTGCGCCCACTCGCCCCGGTAGTACTCGAAGACCCAGAAGAACAGCGCGCCGACGAGCAGGGCGACACCGATGATGGCCAGCCAGAACCCGAACACCAGCCCCAGCGTGATCACCGCGGAGGCACCCGCGACCAGCAGCGGAGACCACGACTTGGGCGAGAAGAAGCCGAACTCGCCGGCAGCCTCGTAGATCTCCCCGTCGGCGCGGTCCTCGGGAGGCGTGGCGCCCAGGCGGTTGGCCACGAACAGTAGGTAGAACGCCAGCATGGCGCTCAGGCCGAACGTCAGGACCAGCGCCGTGGTCCCGGTGGGATCCCCGGCCAGCAGCCAGTACACCGGCGTCACCAGCGCGAAGAACACCGTCATGAGGAGGAAGGTCAGCCCACTGGTTCTCATCAGAGGACGTCCTCCGGGCGACCGGACCGACCCGTGTCGGACGCGCGCAGGTCGTCCTCACCGACCGGCTCACGGTCCGCCGGCCCGAGAGTCCTGGTGAGCACGCTGGCTCTGTCCTGGTGGAACCCGTGCTCCGCGGCCGCGACCTCGGGGAACTTCAGGTCGAACGCGGGGCGCTCGGAGCGGATCCGCGGCATCCGGGTGAAGTTGTGCCGCGGCGGCGGGCAGGACGTCGCCCACTCCAGCGAGGCGCCCCAGCCCCACGGGTCGTCCACGGTGACCTTGGGGTGCTTGCGACTGACCCACACGTTCCAGAGGAACACCAGGGTGGAGGCGCCAAGGATGAACGCGCCGACCGAGGACACCTGGTTGAACACGGTGAAGCCGTCCTCGGGCAGGTAGTCCGCGTACCGGCGGGGCATGCCGATCGTCCCGAGCCAGTGCTGGATGAGGAAGGTCAGGTGGAACCCGACGAACAGGATCCAGAAGTGGATCTTGCCCAGCCGCTCGTCGAGCATCCGCCCGGTCCACTTCGGCCACCAGAAGTAGAAGCCGGCGAACATCGCGAACACGACCGTCCCGAAGATCACGTAGTGGAAGTGGGCCACCACGAAGTACGAGTCGGAGGTGTGCCAGGTCATCGTCGGGGACGCCAGCGCGATCCCGGTCAGACCACCGAACAGGAACGTGATGAGGAACCCGACGGCCCACAGCATCGGCGTCTCGAACGACACCGAACCGCCCCACATGGTGCCGATCCAGTTGAAGAACTTCACCCCGGTCGGCACCGCGATGAGCATCGTCATGAGTGCGAAGAACGGCAGGTAGATCGCGTTGGTGGTGTACATGTGGTGGGCCCACACCGCCATCGACAGCGCTGCGATCGCCAGCGTCGCCCCAACCAGGCCCTTGTAGCCGAAGATCGGCTTGCGGCTGAACACCGGGATGATCTCGGAGATGATCCCGAAGAACGGCAGCGCCAGGACGTAGACCTCGGGGTGGCCGAAGAACCAGAACAGGTGCTGCCAGGTGATCACACCGCCGGTGGCCGGGTCGAAGATCTGGGTGCCGAAGTTGCGGTCGGAGTACAGCGCGATGAAGGTGGCGGCCAGCACCGGGAACACCATCAGCACGAGCAGGCTGGTGACGAGCACGTTCCAGGTGAAGATCGGCATGCGGAAGAAGTTCATCCCCGGCGCCCGCATGGTGATGATGGTGGTGACGAAGTTGACCCCACCCAAGATGGTGCCCAGACCGGCGAGGGTCAGGCCGATGATGCCCAGGTCGGCGCCGATCTGCGGGGAGTACACCTCGGTGGACAGCGGGACGTAGGCGTACCAGCCGAAGTCGGCCGCCCCGCCGGGGGTGAAGAAGCCCGCTGCAGCGATCAGCCCCCCGAACAGGTAGGTCCAGTACGAGAACATGTTCAGCCGGGGGAAGGCCACGTCCGGCGCGCCGATCTGCAGCGGCATGATGGCGTTGGCGAAGCCGGCGAACAGCGGCGTCGCAAACAGCAGCAGCATGATCAGGCCGTGCATGGTGAACATCTGGTTGTAGACCGTGTCACTGACGACCTGGGTGCCCGGCGAGTACAGCTCAGCCCGGATCACCAGCGCGAGCAGCCCTCCGATCAGGAAGAACACGAACGAGGTGACCATGTACAGGTTGCCGATCACCTTGTGGTCGGTCGTGGTCAGCCACGTGAGGATCTGCCTGCCCAGCGGCTTCTTCGGCGGCTGGGGCTCCCCCGGCTGCGCAGACAGGACAGGGGGCTCGGCGAACGTCGTCATTCGGCTGCTCCGCTCTCGGTTCCTGCACTCTCGGGTCCCAGACCTTGCCCGGCACCAGGGACGATCGCGCCCCGCTCGGAGTCGGACGTGCCCCGCAGGGGCACCTCGACCAGCCCAGTCTGACCGCGGGCCTCGAGCGTTTCAAGGTGGTCCCGGTACTCCTCCTCCGACACCACCACGACCTCGAACAGCATCCGCGAGTGATAGGTGCCGCACAGCTCCGAGCACCGTCCAGCGAAGGTGCCCTCTCGGGTCGGGGTGATCTGGAAGGAGTTGGTGCGACCCGGGATGAGGTCCATCTTGAAGTAGAAGGACGGCACCCAGAACGAGTGGATGACGTCCGGGGAGTTCAGCTGGAACTCCACCACCTGGTCCACCGGCAGGTACAGCTGCGGGATCGTCGCGGCCGTCCCGACGTCGTAGACGTCGTCCTCGATGTAGTTGAAGGTCCACGACCACTGCTGGCCGATGACACCGATCTTGACGTCGGGGTCTTTCTCGGCGGCGCGCACCTGGTCAGCGTTGATCATCGTCCAGTAGAACAGAACCGCGACGATGAACAGTGGGACGACGGTGTAGAGCGTCTCGATCGGGATGTTGTAGCGCACCTGCTCCGGCAGACCCTCGTCGCTCCTCTTGCGTCGGTACACGATCGAGACCCAGGCGATGAGGCCCCAGACGAAGAACCCGATGACCAGTGCGGCGATCCAGGTGCCCACCCACAGGTCGCCGATCAGCGGTGCCCGGTCGGAGGCCGGCTCGGGCAGCCCGGAGATCTCGAACGCCCGCTCCTGGGTGATGCCGCAGCCGGAGAGCACTGCCGACGCCCCGAGGACGCCGGCAGCAGCAGCCAGCCGGACCGGTCGCGACCAGGCTCTGTGGCCGCGGAGCACTGGACCGCCGGGGGTACCTGAGGTGTTCGCCTGCGTTCTCATGCCTCGCTCTGGGATCGGTTGGGGTGCCGCGTCGGGTGGAGAGTAGCGTCCCCAGCCCGCGAAACCCCAGCCTCCCCCATGGTTTGGCGCGCTGAAAGAGTGAGGGATGTGACATATCTCGATGCCGCGTCCACCGAGCCACTGCACCCGGTGGCCCGCGAGGCGCTCCTCGCGGCGCTGGACGAGGGCTGGGCTGACCCGGCGCGGCTGTACCGCGAGGCTCGGCGGGCCCGTCTGCTGCTCGACAACGCCGCGGAGGTCGTCGCCGCGCACCTTCCCGCCCGCCCGGACGAGGTGACCTTCGCGACCAGCGGGACGCAGGCAGTGCACCTGGGAGTCCTCGGGGTGCTGGCCGGGCGCCGGCGCGCCGGACCCCGGCTGGTCACCACGGCGGTGGAGCACTCGGCCGTGCTGCAGGCCGGGGCGTGGCACTCCCGGTCCGGCGGTGTGCACCAGACGGTCTCGGTGGACCGGACCGGCATGGTCGACCTGGACGCCCTCGCCGAGGCCCTGCAGGGGACGCCGGACGACGGTGACGGTGTGGCGGCGTTGGCCGTCCAGTCGGCGAACCACGAGGTGGGAACGGTTCAACCACTGGACGAGGTCGCCGCCCTTGCGGCGTCCACCGGTGTGCCGCTGGTCGTCGACGCCGCCCAGTCCCTGGGGCGGATGCCGGTGCCGCCTGGCTGGTCCGTCCTGACCGGCAGCGCCCACAAGTGGGGAGGGCCCGCCGGGGTCGGGGTGCTGGCGGTGCGACGCGGGACGCGGTACCGCTCGCCTGTACCCGAGGACGAGCGCGGGTCGCGGCGGGTGCCGGGGTTCGAGAACGTCCCGGGGGCGTTGGCGGCCGCCGCCGCGCTGCAGGCGCGGGCTGCGCAGGCCGAGGAGCTGGACCGGCGGCATCGCGGCTGGGTGGAGCGCATCCGCGGCGCGGTGCCACGCCTGGTGCCCGACGTTGAGGTGGTCGGTCACCCGCAGCAGCGGCTACCGCACCTGGTGACCTTCTCCTGCCTCTACGTCGACGGCGAGGCGCTGCTCACCGCGTTGGACGCCGCGGGGGTGGCGGTGTCCAGCGGGTCGTCGTGCACGTCGAGCACCCTTCGTCCCAGCCACGTGCTGGAGGCCATGGGGGTCCTCACGCACGGCAACGTCCGGGTGTCTCTGGCCCGCGACACAACCGAGGCAGACGTCGACCGGCTGCTGCGGGTGCTGCCAGGCGCGGTGGCCGAGGTACGCGCCCTGCTGGGTGCCCAGCGCCTGTAGGGGTGCTCAGACCAGGCGCCGCACCAGGAAGGACGGGGTGCCGTCCGGCCCGACCTGCTCGCCGATGAACTCCTGCCCGCGCATGCGGCACCACGCCGGGATGTCGGTTCGGGCGGCGGGGTCGTCCGCCGCGACTGACACCACCTGCCCGAGGTCCACCTCGGCGATGACGCGGGCGAGCCGGACCACCGGGACGGGGCAGCGCAAGCCGCGACAGTCCAGCAGCAGCGCCGGCTCGTCCGCGGCAGGCGGTGGGCTCAGTGGAAGGAGTCGCCGCAGGCGCAGGACCCGGTGGCGTTCGGGTTGTCGATGGTGAAGCCCTGCTTCTCGATGGTGTCGACGAAGTCGATGGTGGCGCCGCCGAGGTAGGGGGCGCTCATCCGGTCGACGACGACGTTCACGCCGCTGAAGTCGGTGACGATGTCGCCGTCGAGGTGACGCTCGTCGAAGAACAGCTGGTAGCGCAGGCCGGAGCACCCGCCGGGCTGCACGGCGATGCGCAGCGCGAGGTCGTCGCGACCCTCCTGGTCGAGCAGGCCCCTGACCTTGCTGGCGGCGCCGTCGGTGAGCACAACCGTGCGGGTCGTCTCGTCCTGGACCGTCATCTCACTCCTCGATGTCGCTCGATCTCGCGGCTGGCGTGCGCTCATCGTCGCACAGCAGATGGGCGCCGTCACGTTGTCGCAGGGGTAACGCGTCGTGGCCGCGGAACCTTCCCGTCGCGACGGAGAGTCAGCGGCCCCAGGTGCGGGCGGCGCGTTCGGCCAGGTCGGCCAACGCCTGGGCCGGCCGTCCGAGGGCGCGCTCGGGGCCGACGACGTCCACCATGCCGTAGGCAGCGTCGAGCCCGGCCGCGCGAAGCTCCCGGGAGCCCACGTCGACGCGCCCGGCCAGTGCGACACACGGCACACCAGCGTCGCGGGCCATCGAGGCGACGCCGGCGACCACCTTGCCGGTGAACGTCTGCGGGTCCAGGCTTCCCTCGCCGGTGAGCACGAGGTCGGCGGCGGACAGGCGGGCAGCGAACCCACTGGCCTGCGCGACCAGGTCGAAGCCGGGACGCCGGGTCGCACCCAGCAGGGCCAGGGCATAACCCAGGCCCCCGGCGGCGCCGGCCCCGGGGGCGTCGGCGGTCTCCCGGTCCACGAGATGGGCGAAGTGGCTCAGCGCGCCGTCGACGACGTACAGCCGATCCTTGGACAGGCCCTTCTGCGGCCCGTACACGTTCGTGGCGCCGCGAAGCCCCAGCAGGGGGTTGTCGACGTCGGACGCGGCGACCAGCCGAACCTGGGCCAGTCGGGCGCGTGCGGGTGCCAGGTCGAGGCTGGTCAGGCGGGGCAGACCGGCGGCGCCCCCGGTCAGGGCGTCGGGGGGTTCGGCCGCGGCGCCGAGCGCGGCGAGGAAGCCGGCACCGCCATCGTTGGTCCCCGACCCGCCCAACCCGACCACGACCTCGACAGCTCCGGCCTGCACGGCCGCCACGAGGAGCTCCCCGACTCCGGTGGTCGTGGCGACCTCGGCCACATCGGCCTCGGGCCGTCGTCCGGACCGGTCACGAGGAAGCAGCGCCAGCCCGCAGGCCTGCGCGGACTCGACGTAGCCGACCACTGCCGAGCGGAGGCTCGTCCCGGCGAGCAGCAGTGTGGCCGGGGTGGGACGGCCCAGCGGGCCGCTCACCGTGAGCGCGTGCAGTCCTCCGCCCAGTGCGGCGTGCATCGCGTCGACGAAGCCGGGGCCCCCGTCCGAGAGGGGCGCGCGCACCACCTCGTCGTCCGGGCGGCGCCGTCGCCAGCCCGCCTCGATGGCCGCGGCCGCCTCGACCGCGGTGAGGGTCCCGGCGAACTTGTCCGGGGCGACCAGCACCCGCATGGGCGGAGCGTCCTGGCGGGAGCCCGGCACGGCTCAGCCGGGCCCGATCTCGCCGCTGACGCGTCGCACGTCCTCCAGCGCGACGTCGACCTGCAGGGCGAGCGACGGGTCGAGCCGGGTGTCGTTGCCGATCGAACGCAGGGCCTGCTCGGCGACCCCCAAGGCGCGCATCAGCCGCGCGTTGTCGGTGCGGAGGACTGCCTCCACTCGCTGGGCGGACTCCAGCCGGCGCTGCGCGGACAGGTACAGCGACAACCCGACGACGAGCACGGCGAGGGCGAGGATCGTGAGCCCGGCGGCCATGCCCGGAGTCTGCCGCAGCTCACGCCGCGCTGCTCGACGTGACCGGGGTCACCTGATCGTGGGACGATGCACCCGCTATGGCTGCCGACACGACATCGACCACGTCCCCGTCGCTCCCCCTGCTGCTGCTCGGTCACGGAGCAGACCCGTCCAGCGAGCGCGGAGTGGAGTGCCCTGGCGACCTCCCGCCGGCCAGCGACCCGGGTCTGGTGGAGCGCGCCCGCACCGCCAAGCGGGCCCTCGGGGACCGGCTGTTCGTGCTCGGGCACCACTACCAGCGCGACGAGGTGATCCAGTTCGCCGACACGACCGGCGACTCGTTCAAGCTCGCGCGGGAGGCCGCCGCCCGGCCCGACGCGGAGTTCGTCGTCTTCTGCGGCGTGCACTTCATGGCCGAGAGCGCCGACATCCTCACCGCGGACACCCAGCAGGTGATCCTGCCCGACCTCGCCGCCGGGTGCTCGATGGCAGACATGGCGCGCCTGCAGCAGGTCGAGGAGGCCTGGGAGCGCCTGCAGGACGCCGGTGTCGCCGACGAGGTCGTGCCGATCACCTACATGAACTCCTCGGCGGACATCAAGGCATTCTGCGGCCGCCACGGCGGCGCGGTGTGCACGTCCAGCAACGCCGAGCAGTCCCTGCGCTGGGCCTTCGACCAGCGCGGACCCGGTGCGGGCAAGGTGCTGTTCCTGCCCGACGAGCACCTCGGACGCAACACCGCCGTCCTGGCGCTGGACCTGTCGGCCGAGGACTGCGTGGTCATCGACCCGCACCGACCCGACTTCGGCGTGACCGACGAGCAGCTGCGGGCGGCTCGGATGCTGCTGTGGCGGGGCCACTGCTCGGTGCACGGGCGGTTCACCGCCCGGTGCGTGGACGACGTTCGGCAGCGGCTGCCCGGGGTCAATGTCCTGGTGCATCCGGAGTGCACTCACGACGTGGTGACCAGCGCGGACTACGTCGGGTCCACCGAGTACATCATCGCGACGATCGCCGCTGCCCCCGCAGGCTCGGCGTGGGCGGTGGGCACCGAGCTCAACCTGGTCAAGCGGCTGGCGCAGGAGCACCCGGACAAGACGGTCGTCTTCCTCGACGACACCGTCTGCTTCTGCGCGACGATGAACCGCATCGACCTGCCGCACCTGGTGTGGGCGCTGGAGAACCTCGTCGAGGGACGCGTCGTCAACCGCATCGAGGTGGACCCGGACGTCGCGCACTGGGCGCGGGTCGCCCTGGATCGGATGCTCGCCCTGCCCGGGCCGGAGGCCGTCCGCGACTGACCCGAGGACCCGGCCCTGGTCGCCACCCGACGGGCGTTGGTAGGGTGCGCACACCTCGCTGGTGAACAGGGGGAAGTCGGTCGGACGCCGACGCTGTGCCCGCAACCGTAGGCCGCGCACCGGAGCGCTCCGGTGTCCACTCTCGCGGCAAGCCGGATCGCCCATCGCCGGCAGGCTCCACACATGTTCCGTCGCGGACAGCGGAACGGAGCCGCGCGGGGCGCCCGGATCGATCCGAGCACCTCCGTCCGGACCCGTCGCCGAGTCCGGAGGAGGTAGGCAGATGCATCACCCCGCAGCGGCGGCAGCGGCTGGCGCTTCTCTCGCCCTGGCCCTGCTCACGGTGCCGAGCCTGGCCGCCGCGAGCACCGACGACCCGGCCGTGGTGGGCTCCTACGGCCAGCCTGACGAGTTCGCCGCCGTGGTCAACCAGAGCCTGGCACTGATGGCGTTCACCAACGCCGGCGAGGCTCCCGCCGAGGATGCCGTGGCGTGGCTGCTGACCCAGCAGTGCGACGACGGTGCGTTCGTGGCCTACCGGCCCGACCTCGACCAGCCGTGCGCCGAGCCCGACCCTGCGGCGTTCACCGGCAAGGACACCAACAGCACCGCCTACGCCGCGATGGCGCTGGCCGCCGTGGGTGAGTCCGAGTCGGCGACGTCGGCGGTCACGTGGCTGGCGAGCGTGCAGGAGGACGACGGGGGCTGGTCGTTCGTGCCCGGGTCCGGTTCGGACGCCAACTCGACCGGGCTGGTGCTCAGTGCCTTCGCCGCGACCGGCACCGAGCCCCCTGAGGGGGGGTCTGAGGCGCTGGTCGGGTTCGCCCTCGGCTGTGATGCGGACGAGGTCAACCGGGGGGCCTTCACCACCCCGTTCGACCCGCCGGGGACCGCGAACGCGCTGGCCACCAGCCAGGCGGTGCCGGGCGCGGCCGGGGCCTTCTTCCCGGTGTCACCGCAGCCGCAGTCCACGGACGTCCCAACCCTCGCCTGCCCAGACACCGAGGGCACCGTCGAGGAGGCCGCCGAGGCCGGCGCCGGATGGCTGGCGCGGCAGGTCTCGCAGAACTCCGGCTTCGTGCCGCAGAGCCCCGCCTTCGGCGAGGGACCCGACGTCGCGGTCACCGCGGAGTCGATCATGGCGATGGTCGCGGTCGGCTGCTGCGCCGCCGAGACCGACACGGCGGTCGTGTGGCTCGCCGACAACGCCGAGGGGTTCCTCAGCCCGGACGGCACCGACTCAGCGGGCGCGCTGGGCAAGGTCGCGCTCGCGTTTCAGGCTGCCGACCAGCAGCAGGACCTGGTGGACGAGCTGCTGGCGCGCATCGAGGCCACGCGGCTGGGGGCCTCAGCACAGACCACCACGCCCGAGACGCAGGCGCAGGCGGCCGATGCGACGCCGAGCCCGCCGTCCGAGACCTCACCGCCCACACAGGCCGCCGACGACGACACCGACGGCACGCTGACCTGGTGGCTGATCGCCGCCGGGGTCCTCGTGCTGGCCGCGGTGGCCTGGTTCGTCGTCAACCGACGCAGCGCAGGGACCCCCGACGCAGGCACCTCAGACTCAGGCACCTCGGACCCAGGCACCTCGGACCCAGGCACGTCCGACACGCGGACGTCCTAGACATGCCGCTACCGGTGCGCCGGCCGATCGCCGTCCTGCTGATGGCAGCGGCCTCGCTCGCCGTGGGTGCGCCGGCGTCCGCGTCGTCCGAGACGGCGCAGCAGTACCGCTTCTGGTCCTACTGGTGGGGCACCGACGGTCAGTGGGCCTACGCCCCGGCGGCCGCCAGCCATGCCGTGGCGGACGGGGACGTCGAGGGATGGCGCTTCGCCGTCGGCGGCACCGGCCGGGCCGAGCCGCCGCGCGAGGCGGCGTCCTTCGACGCCCTGTGCGGTCACGTCCCCCGTCCCGACGGCTCGGTGCGGGTGGCGCTGGTCGTCGACTACGGGGACTCCGCAGACGCACCCGACGGCGAGACGCCACCAGCCCGGGTCGACCGGCAGTGTGTCGTCGTCCCCGAGACGAACGCGACCGGGGTCGCCGTCCTCGCCGGGTACTCGACCCTGCGGCAGCGGGACGGTCTGATCTGCGGCATCGGCGGGTACCCCCAACGCGAGTGTGCCCCCCGAGCCGACGCCGCACCGTCGGCCCCGGCAGGCCCGACGGCCTGGGACTCAGAGCTGCCCGGCCTGGCCGGCTTGGCCCTGGTGCTCGGGCTTGGTGGCGCGGCCGCTCACCGGTGGCGTCGACCCGCGGTCGCGGCAGACCAAGGCGAGCGCGGTCATGCCTGACCTGCGCCCGCGTCGTCCGCTCCCCCGGCTGCTGCACCCGGGTGCGTGGTGGCTGTGGGCCGGGTGCATGGCGGTGGCGGCCAGCCGCACCACGAACCCGTGGCTCCTGCTGGCCATCCTGGGGGTGGTCGCCGTCGTGGTGGCCGAGCGGCGCGTCCCGGGGCCGTGGTCGCGGGCATTCGTCGTGTTCGTCCAGGTGGGCATGGTGGTGGTGGGCATCCGGATGCTGCTCGCCGCGGTGCTGGCCGGTCCGGGCGTCGGGCCGGTGCTGCTCACCCTGCCGCAGGTGGCGCTCCCGGACTGGCTCGCCGGGATCCGCCTAGGTGGGCCGGTGACCGGCGACACCCTGCTGGAGGCGGCCTACGAAGGACTTCGTCTCGCGGTCATCCTCGGCTGCGTCGGGGCGGCGAACGCCCTGGTGCTGCCCAGCCGGCTGCTGCGCGTCGTGCCGGCAGCGCTGTACGAGATCGGGGTCGCGGTGGTCGTCATCCTCACGGTGCTGCCCATGCTGGTGGCCGACCTGGGGCGGGTCCGGGAGGCTCGGCTGGTCCGTGGACGCCAGTCGCGACCCGGTCGGGCCGCCGCTGAGATGACCCTTCCGGTGCTCACCGGCGCACTCGAGCGGGCGGTGACACTTGCCGCGGCGATGGACTCGCGGGGGTACGCACGCACCACCGGGCTGCCGGCCCGCACCCGCCGCCTCACCACGGCGCTGGTGCTGGCCGGTCTCGTCGGCGTGGCGGTGGGGCTGTACGGGGTGCTGGACGGCGGGACCCCCGACGTGGCCGGGCTGGCGGTGCTCGGATGGCCGATGGTGCTGCTCGGCGGGGTGGTCGCGGTGGCCGCGACGCTGCTGGCCGGCCGGCGCATCGGGCGCACGGTGTACCGCCCGGACAGGTGGCTCGCACCCGAGTGGGGCGTGCTCGGCAGCGGCCTGGCCTGCGTGGCGGCGGTGCTGCTGGCCGCGGTCGCCGGAGCCGATCTGGAGGGTCCGACCAGCCCGCCGGCCTGGCCGAGCCTGCCGCTCGTACCGGCGGTGGGCGTGCTGCTGGGCCTGCTGGCCGTCCCGGCGTCACCGCCGGTTCCCACCGCCGCCGGCCCGTTGCGCGTCCCGGCCCCCCGACCGAGGGAGCTGGCCCAGTGATCGGAGCCGACCCGGTGATCTCGTTCCGCGCCGTGAGCGTGACCTACCCGGACGCGCCGGCTCCCGCCCTGGCCGCGGTGGACGTCGAGGTCGCCGAGGGCGAGCTCGCGCTCGTGGTGGGGCCGACCGGGTCGGGCAAGTCGACACTGCTGCGCTGCGTGAACGGGCTCGTCCCGCATTTCACCGGCGGCCGGCTGGACGGCCGGGTCGCTGTCGCCGGGCGGGACACTCGCACCCATCGGCCGCGTGACCTGGCCGACGTCGTCGGCTACGTCGACCAGGACCCATCCGCCGGCTTCGTCACCGACGTCGTCGAGGACGAGCTGGCCTACGTGATGGAGTCGCTGGCGGTGCCGCCGTCCCTCATGCGCCGGCGTGTCGAGGAGACCCTGGACCTGCTGGGCCTGGCCGAGCTCCGGCACCGGCCGCTGCGCACCCTGTCGGCGGGGCAGAAGCAGCGCGTCGCGATCGGCTCGGTGCTGACCTCGCACCCGTCCGTGCTGGTGCTGGACGAGCCGACGTCCGCGCTGGACCCGCAGGCCGCCGAAGAGGTGCTGGCCGCGGTGCAGCGCCTGGTCCACGACCTGGGGATGACGGTGCTGATGTCCGAGCACCGTCTCGAGCGCGCCGTCCAGTACGCCGACCGGGTGCTGCTCGTCGAGGGCGCGAGAGTCGTCGGCCACGCCCCGGCGCAGGCCATGGCGCACTCCCCGGTGATCCCGCCCGTGGTCGCGCTCGGCCGGCTCGCCGGATGGGACCCGCTTCCCCTGTCCGTCCGCGACGCGCGTCGCCGCGCGGAGCCGCTGCGTCGACGGCTGGCGCAGAGCGACGCGCTGCCGGGTCCGGTCAACGGCCTGCCGGGGGCGCTCGTGGCCGACGCCAGCGACGTCACCGTGCGCCATCCCGGAGTGCTGGCGCTGCGCCGGGCATCGCTGAGGGTGACAGCCGGGGAGGTCGTCGCGCTGATGGGTCGCAACGGCGCAGGCAAGACCACGATGCTGCGGGTGCTGGCCGGTCTGGACCGCCCGGAGTCCGGGCACGTCCGGCTGGGTACGGCTGACCCGTCCGGGCTGCGCGGCAGCGATCGGGTCCGCGCCGTCGGCCTCGTCCCGCAGAACCCCCGGGACCTGCTGTGGACGGAGTCGGTGGTCCAGGAGTGCCGGGACGCCGACCGGGACGCCGGCTGTGCCGCGGGCACCGCAGCCGGCCTGCTCTCACAGCTGCAGCCCCAGCTGGATCAGGGCAGCCATCCGGCGGACCTGTCCGAGGGGCAGCGGCTGGCGGTCGCCCTCGCGGTCGTGCTGGCCGGCGACCCGACGCTGCTCCTGCTGGACGAGCCGACCCGCGGGCTGGACTACCACACCAAGCAGCGGCTCGTGAGCCTGCTGCGACGACGTGCGGAGTCCGGGACGGCGGTCGTGCTGGCCACGCACGACGTCGAACTGGCGGCCGAGGTCGCCTCTCGCGTGGTCATCCTTGCCGAGGGAGAGGTGGTCACCGACGGGCCGGCGCGCGAGTCGGTGGTGGCGTCCCCGGTGTTCGCCCCCCAGGTGGCGAAGGTGCTGGCGCCGCTGCCCTACCTGACCGTCGACGAGGTCGGCACGGCCCTGGCGGGTCTGGCATGAGCGCGGCACTGCCGCCGGCGCTGCGGCTGCGCGGGGGCAGCGCGATGGTGCTGGTCGTCGCCAGCGTGATCGGCGTGGTCGCGTTCGGGTGGCCGTTCGTGCTGGACCCGGACGCGGGGCTGGGGCACGAGCGGGACGCGCCGCTGCTGTTCGCGGTCACTCTGCTCATGGTCGTGGTGGTGCTGATGGCCGAGATCGCCCGCGGGGGCATCGACGCCAAGGCTGTGGCCATGCTGGGGGTGTTGGCCGCCCTGGGCGCGGCACTGCGTCCACTCGGTGGCGGGGTCACCGGCTTCCAGCCGATGTTCCTGGTCGTCATCCTCGGCGGGCGGGCGCTAGGACCGGGATTCGGGTTCGTCCTCGGGTTGGTCACGATGCTCGGGTCGGCGGTGGTCACCGGCGGGGTCGGGCCCTGGCTGCCCTTCCAGATGCTGGGCGCGGCCTGGATGGGCCTCGGGGCGGGGCTGCTGCCGCGTGCCTCAGGCCGCCGGGAGGTGTGGCTGGTCGCCGGGTACGGGGCGGTCGCGTCGGTCGTCTACGGGTTCCTGCTCAACCTGTGGTTCTGGCCGTTCACCACCGGCCTGGACTCGCAGCTGTCGTTCGTCGCCGGGGATCCCGTCCTGGCCAACGTGCAGCGCTTCCTGGCCTTCAGTCTGCTGACCTCGCTCGGCTTCGACGTCGTCCGCGCGCTGGGCACCCTCGTCCTGACGCTGCTGGCCGGTGGGCTGGTGCTGCGGGCCCTTCGCCGTGCCTCCCGCCGGGCCGCGTTCGGCGCTGTGGCGGACTTCGGGGAGACCTCCGCGCAGGCGCCGGTGGCATCGCCCGCGGGCCGTCCGGGCTCGGAGCCCACCAGCGGCTCGGCCAACCGTCCCGGCGCGCCCGGTGCCGCCCCCGGCCGCACCTGACGAGGCGGATACGAGCTTGACGAGGCACACACGCCCCGTCAAGCTCATACGCGCGTACTTGACGTGATCGTTTGGGGCGGCGGGGCGGCGGCTGGGGGCTGGGCGGCGGGGCGGCGGCTGGGGGGCTACTGCAGGACGGGGGCGTCCCAGACGGCGAACCAGCGGGTGACGTCGGGCTCCAGCGGGAGGTCGCCACCGACCACGGCGCGCACCTGCAGCTCCAGGGCGTTGTCGCGGGTCTGGCCACCGCCGCGCACCGGGGCGAACGGGTAGAAGGTGCCGCGCTTGGGCAGGTACACCAGAGCCACGACCCGCCCGTCCTCGGCCCGGAAGGGCACCAGGTCGCACAGGATGTTCGGTCCGAACCCCTCCATCTGCAGCGAGGTCGTCACCGCGTGCAGGTCGGTGACCAGGGCGCCGACGTCCTCGGACGAGCCGTGCAGGACGATCCAGGTGTAGCCGTGGGTGTCGCGAGACAGCACCGGACGCGACGCCTGCAGCATTGCGGTCAGGTCGGCCTCGAGCTGGTCGAAGGGTGCACCCTCGGGGTCCCGGTAGCAGACCCCGGCGGTCCCGGTCGGGACGAGTCCGGCGGCCGCCTGCAGGGTGAGCGCGGCCGTCGGCACCGAGAACAGGGAGTCGAGGTCGGGCCCCTTGAGCTTGCGGCGCCCGAGCATCGCGTCGAGGAACCCCACCTACATCGGCCGTCCGAGCTCGGCGGAGATCTTGGCCAGCTGGTCCAGCCGCTTCTCCAGGGGTGGGTGGGTGGAGAAGAGCGAGGCGATGTCGAGGCCCTTGGTGGTGAAGGCGGGGAAGAAGAAGAAGGCGTTGTAGGGCTCGGCGGCCCTCAGGTCCTTGGTCGGGATCTGTGTCATCGCGCCGGAGACCTTGGTCAGGGCGCTGGCCAGCGCCGCCGGCTGCCCGGTCAGGATCGCCCCGGCCCGGTCGGCGGAGAGCTCGCGGTAGCGCGAGAGCACCCGGGTGAGCAGGAAGGACACCGCGTAGACGACGATCCCGATCAGGGTGAAGATCAGGAACGCCGCGGCGCCGTTCTGGTCCCGCCGTCCCATCGAGGACCACATCGCCGAACGGATCATGAAGCCGGCGATGACCCCGACGGCCGAGGCGATCGTCATCACGGTGACGTCGCGGTGGGCGACGTGGGACAGCTCGTGGGAGAGCACCGCCTCCAGCTCGCGCTCGTCCAGGCGCTTGAGCAGCCCCGTGGTCACGGCGACGACCGCGCGGTCCTCGCTGCGGCCGGTGGCGAAGGCGTTGGGGACGTCGCTGACGCTGATGGCCACTCGCGGCTTCTTCATGTCCGCCAGCGCGCACAGCCTGTCGACCAGCGCGTGCAGCTCCGGCGCCTCGGCCGGGGTCACCTCGCGGGCGCGGGTGCCCTTCAGCGCCAGGGTGTCGGAGAAGTACCACTGCGCCCACAGCATGCCGATCGGCAGCACACCCCAGATCAGGAAGCCGGCGGAGTTGCCGAAGAACCAGTACAACGCCGCCGCCAGTGCCACGTAGAGCAGCACGAGCAGCAGCATCGTGATGACCATGCGGACGGTCAGTCCGCGGTCGGGACGGAAACGGGTACGCGCCACGTCTAGGACAACTCCCCCCCTCTGCCCGGCGTTCCCGGGCGAGCTCACGGCGGATCGGGTTCGCTGCCGGCGTAGCCGCAGCGGGGTCGGGTCAGCCCGGCAGCAGGCCCTCGTCGCTGAGCATCGCCTTGACGTCCTCGAGGGTCGCGTCCCCAGCAGGCAGCACGAGGTCACTCTGCACGAAGACGTCATCGGCAACAGGCGTCCCGCCCGCGTGCACCTCGCTCAGCAACCGCCCGAGAGCGTCGCGGAACTCGTCCTCGTCCCCGACCTCGATCGCGTGCTCGACGGCACGGTCCAGCTCGTTGAGGTCCGGCAGCTGCTCGGCGTCGATCTCGTACTGACCCTCGCCCAGGATGCGCACGATCATGCCGGGTTCCCCTCCACCTTCGGGGACTCGGCTCCCGCCTCGATCGCCGGTTCCGGTGCCGCTGCCGCCTCGGGAGCGGACTCGATCGCCGGCGCCGCAGCACCGGGTCCCGCGCCGAGCTGGGCCCTCATCCGAGACAGCTCGAGCTCGACGTCGCTGGTGGACGCCATCCGCTCCAGCTCGAGGGTGATGTCGTCCTTGGCCGTGCCGGTGACGTCCTCGAGGGCCCCGGAGGCGAGCAGCTCGTCCACGGCCCCGGCGCGGGCCTGCATCTCGGCTGTGCGGTCCTCGGCGCGCTGGACGGCGAGTCCGACGTCGCCGAGCTCCTCGGAGATGCCCGACACCGCCTCGGTGACCCGGGTCTGGGCCTGTGCGGCGGTGTAGGTGGCCTTGATCGTCTCCTTCTTCGTCCGGAAGGCCTCGACGCGGGCCTGCAGCCGTTGCGCGGCCAACGTCAGCTTCTCCTCCTCCGCCTGCAGCTGGGCGTGCTGCGCGGCGAGGTCGCTGACTTGCTGGTCCAGCCCCGAGCGGCGGGTGAGGGCCTCTCGCGCGAGGTCCTCGCGACCCATGCCCAGGGCCTGCTGGGCCTGCCCGTGCAGCTTGTCCGACTCCTGCTTGAGCCGAGCCAGCTGAAGCTCGAGGCGCTTGCGACTCGTGGCGACGTCCGCCACTCCGCGGCGCACCTTCTGCAGCAGCTCGAGCTGCTTCTGGTAGCTGTAGTCCAACGTCTCGCGCGGGTCCTCCATCTTGTCCATCGCCTTGTTGGCCTTGGACCGAAAGATCAGCGACATCCTGCTGAACGCACCCATGCTGCTCGACCACGCTCCCCTGGCTCGGTTGCCGACGTCCGGACGCCCGCCGGGCGCCCGCAGGTCCCCCAGCCTATGCCCGTGGGTCGCGGCCGTCACGGGGAACGTCGTGGCGGGCACCTGCGTATCCTGGCCGCGATGTTCCGCCGCCAGAGCTCCTCCCCCGACCAGGGCCCCACCCCTGCCGACCCGACCGCCGAGGCCGTGCCGGCGGCCGGCAAAGGACGGCCGACCCCGACGCGCAAGGAGGCCGAGGCGGCGCGCAAGGCGCGGGTGAAGCCGACGCTGACCAAGAAGGAGCAGCGCAAGCGGGCCAAGGAGCAGTCCCGCACGGAGCGCGACCTCACCTACCAGGCCATGCAGAGCGGGGACGAGAGCCACTTCCCGCCGCGCGACCAGGGCCCGGTGCGCCGATACGTGCGCGACATGGTGGACGGGCGGCGGCTGGTCACCGAGTTCTTCCTGCCGGTGATGCTCGGGATCCTCGCGCTCTCGCTGCTTCCCATCCCAGCCCTGGTGCAGAGTGTCACCCTGGTCTGGCTGGCCGCGATCGCGCTGGTCATCGCCGAGCTCACCTGGCTGGGGTTCCGTCTACGCAAGGGTCTGCGCGAGAGGTTCCCGGCCGACACCAGCAAGGGCAACGTGATGTACGGGATCATCCGCGCCACGCAGCTGCGGCGCTTCCGGCTGCCCAAGCCGGCTGTCAAGCCTGGTCAACCACCGCGACGGTGACTCGCGGGCCTGGCTAG
>CAYHHE010000058.1:0-18542 GCA_964356295.1 uncultured Actinomycetes bacterium
TGGGCACCCAGCGCCAGCGGTGGTCGTCCCATCCGTGCACGCTAGGCACACCCGCCGGTGTCGGGGCCCGTCGCTACGGTGGCCGCATGCCGCGCGGGGACAAGGGCCGTCGGAGTCCTCGCCGCCGTACGCTGGCGCCTTCGTCACCCACGGCGGCCCCGCAGTGGACGGTCGAGATGTGGGAGGACGACGACGGGTTCTGCCCGTTCGCGGCGTCAGTGGCCCGCCTCGACCCCTACCAGCAAGCGGTGCTGGACGCGTGCATCACCCACGTCCTCGCGCCGCTGGGCATGGCCGTGGCATCCTCCGAGTGGGGCAAGGCCCTCGGGCAGGGCCTGTACGAGCTGCGCATCCGCCGCTCGCTGCACGCGATCCGCACCTGGGGGCTCTCCGACCCGCCACCACCGACCCGTCCCGAGGAGAAGCGCCCGGTGCTGGTGCGGGTGTTCTTCACCGTCCACGGCAATCGGGTCGTGCTGCTGTTCCAGGCCTACGACAAGGGCGGCGACCCATCCGAGAAGCGGCAACGGAAGGAGATCGCCGAGGCACGCAGACACCTGCGAGCGTGGCGATCCTCGGGTTGACGGTTCATGTGTCAGAACACATACTGGACCTGCATTAGGGAGGAAGTGAGCGCTCCGTGGCCATCCGCTCGTACGACGACTTCGCCGCGCGGATGAGGGCGGAGTGGAGCCCCGACGTCCAGGAGATCCACGGCAAGCTCGCAGCCCAGCTCGACGCCGAGGTTGCCGAGCGCGTCCGGCTCGGCAAGCGGCTCGCCGCCCTACGCCGGTCGCGCCACCTGACCCAGGGCAAGCTCGCTGACCTGTCCTCGGTGCGTCAGCCGGAGATCTCCCGGATCGAACGCGGCGTGGGCAATCCGACCGCCGACACCCTGACAAAGCTGGCCGCGGCGATGGGCGCCCAACTCACCGTGGTCACCGACGATGCAGCTCGTACCTTCGAGGAGGAGCGCGCCGCCAGCGCATAGCCGCACACCTGGTGCAGCTCCCGGGCCGGTCAGCAGCAGGGCGCGATGTGGTTCTTGGAAGGGACCCGTTTGGCCGAGGGGGGAGTCCGCAGGAGTCCGCAACAGGTCCAAGCGCTTAATCGCGAAGTGTGGGTTCGAGTCCCACGGGGCCCACGGTCTTGACCTGCGCAAACAGCGCCGGTGAGGCTGTCGTGGCCGGGTCGCCGAGGCCAGGTGTGACGTGGGTGTTCCGCAGGTGTGACGCGGGTGTGCCCTGCGACCACGATTCGGTGACGGCCGCCGCGCTCAGTACTGAGGGTGGGGGATGCCGCTGCTGGGCGGCTTGGACGAGGTCGGCGACGGCGTCGGCGTAGCGGTCGTGCACCTCTGGGAGGACGGAGGTGTAGATGTCGGCGGTGGTGATGATGATGATGGTGGAGTGTCCGAGGAGGTCTTGGACGGTCTTGAGGTCGGCGCCGGCGGCGAGGGCGAGGCTGGCGGCGCCGTGGCGCAGGTCGTGCAGCCGGACCGGGGGCAAACCGGTGGCGGCGACTGCGCGGCGGAAGGCGACGGTGAGCCTCTGGGGCTGGATGGGGCGGCCGGCATGATCGACGAGGACGGGTGCGGTGGGGTCGAGCCGACCGCCGGCCCGTGTCACGGCTGCCGCGCGCAGGTTCCGGAGCAGGGTGGTGGTTGCGGGGTCGAGGCTGATGGTGCGCCGGCTGGCGGGGGTCTTCGGTGGTGCGGGGCTGACGCGTCCGCCGATCTGGACCATGGCTTGCACGACACGCAGCCGCCCATGCCCGCCAGCCAGCTGTCCGGTTGCCTGCTCGTGTTCTGGGTCGAGGTCGAGGTCGGCCCAGCGCAGCCCGCATGCTTCGCCGCGACGGAGGCCGCGCAGGGAGATGAGCCGCCAGGCGGGGTAGAGCGGGTCACCTGCCTGGCGACGGTGGTGCAGGAACTCGGCGAGCTGGTCGGGGGTCCAGACCGCGACGGTGGGGTGTTCGCCGGTGGCCCGCCAGATCGCGACCCGACCGGGGGTCCACACCTCGGGATGGACCGGCTGGGCCAGGGGGAGCCGGGTGTGCCGGGCGGGGTTGGTGACGAGGAGCCCGTCACGCAGGGCGGCGTTCAAGGCCGCGCGCAGGGTGGCGTGGACGCGACGCACGGTCGCCGCGGACAGCGGCTGGCCGGTGCGCGTCCGCGTTGCCGCGATGCGTGTGAACGCGGTCTGCACCACCGGTGGTGTCAGTTCGTCGAGTCGGTATCTGCCCAGCGTGGGGGCCAGGTGACCGCGCACGTGCGACTCGTAGGAGGAGCGGGTGGCTGGGCGGATGCGGGGGTGGGTGGCAAGCCAGTGGGTCAGCCACCGCTGCACCGTCCATGCCGCACCGGCCGCGTCGGTGTGCGCTCGACCGACAACCCGGTCCAGGGCGGACTGCGCGGCCTGTCGGGTGGGGTGGCCGCCGCTGCGGACCCGCACCGGTGGCCCGACCCCGAACGGCCCCGGCACGGTGACGTCGATCGACCACGACCCGTGGGCCGGGTCGGCCAGCCGAGGGCAGAACGCGCCGAGCTGGCGGCCAGTGTCCGGCTCACGGCAACCACAGCGCTGCCGGACAGACCCGCGCGGGACCGCAGGGCCGGGCACCTGCCACGACGGTTGATCGGATCGTGCCAACGGAGGAACAGCCACGATCGACCCTACGCCCGGCCCCTTGCTGGCCACCGTCACTGCCGGGAGGCTCCCAACCAAAGGCCGCCACCATGTGCACGCCGTCGCCACCGGTCACTCGGCATGTCGAGTTCCGGTTGGCCGAGGGACCGCCGCTGAGCGGCCAGCCGCCGCGGTCAACCGGGTACGCGCGCTTGCGGGACCAGGTGAGTTGGGATGCCGCCTCCCTGGTGGGTCTCCCACATCGCCGAGGTCGAGTCGCTGACCGAACGCGTCGCTGGTGTGCCGATGCAGGCCGTCGAGCCCGTCGGTGAAGCGAGGTTGGCCGCGGTGGCGGCGCCCGAGTCGGTCGACGTCGCCGTGCCACGGTGAGGATTCGAGCTACAGCGTCCGAACCAAGGAGGCGTCTCCTTGGCCGCCGCCACCGCAGAGTGCGGCGGCCCCCAGTCCTCCGTCGCGGCGACGTAGCTCGTGGACCAGGGTCATGACGAGGCGCGCGCCGGACATGCCGACGCGGTGGCCGAGCGCAATCGCGCCGCCGTTGACGTTGACCACGGTGTCGGTGATGCCGAGGTCGTGCATGGACGCCACGGCGACCGCTGCGAACGCCTCGTTGATCTCGAACAGGCCGACGTCTGCCACTGTGAGGGAGGCGCGCTAGAGGGCCCGCTTGATCACTCGGAAGGGCTGGTGCAGCAGGGACGGGTCGGGCCCGGCGACCATGCCGTAGCCCACCACCTCGGCCACCGGTGCGACCCCCAGAGCCTCGGCCTTGCTCCTGCTGGTGAGCACGAGGGCGGCTGCGCCGTCGGACAGCTGCGAGGCGTTGCCGGCCGTGATCGTCCCGTCCGGGACGAACGCGGGCTTCAGGCCGGCCAGCGACTCGGTCGTCGTGCCCGGACGTACGCCCTCGTCGGTGTCGACGACGACGGGGTGACCGCGACGCTGCGGGATGGTGATCTCGATCGCGGAGGCCGCGCGCAAGGAGCAGGTGTCGGAGCAGCCAATCAGCCGGTGGAAGGCCGAGTTCGTCGAGGCCGACCTGTTGACGGTCGTCTCCGCCAGGTCTTGACTGTGCTCCGGATCACCTGCGGATGGGGGTCACCCAATGTCTTTGGGCGACGAGCTCCTCGCCGTTGCCCTCGGCTACGCCCGCGCGCGGCTCGATGAGCTGAAGGCCGCCGCTCTGCAGGACGTTGACGCGTTCGCCGCGACACTCGGCGTGCCCGCCTTCGCGGATGCGGGCGATGAGGTCGCGGCCCTGCTGACCACGGCCCGCAACGAGCTGGACGCCGCGACGGCCAGCCTGGCTGCCCGCGACTTCATCGGCGGTGCCACGCATCTGGGCAACTGCGCCAACGCCGTCGACCAGGCGGTTGCGAAGGTGCCTGGCGGCAAGTCGGTGGAGCAGCTGCTCGCCGAGCGGATCGGCTGGGGCACGGTCACGCCGAAAGGCCTGGCCCGGCAGTTGGGGCTGCCCGCCTCGGCGCCTGGACTGGCCCTCGCCGGCGGCGCCCTGACCTACACCCTGTCCGCTCCTGGCAAGTCGCTCTCGCCTGCGCCGCTCACCCTGGGCTTCGACGGCGCCTCGCTCACCGCGAAGCTGCGCCTGGACGGAACCGCCCCGCTGTTCTCCCTGTCCGTCGCGTTCGACGGGATGCAGGCCGGAGTCGGCGGCGGCCCCGTCGCAAGCCTCCTGGCTGGCGCCTCGGGATCGGTGGGCGCCGACATCGCGGTCGGCTTCGACACCAGCCAAGGACTGACCCTCTCGGGCTCGGCGGGCAAACGGGTCGTGCTCCCTGCGCGTACCGCGGCCGGGCCGCTCGCGCTGGACGAGGTCGCCCTCGAGCTCCCTGGCGGCGACCTCATCGACATCGGCAGCACCATCGATGCGGACCTTGGTGTCATCAAGGCCACTGTGGACGGTGCGGGCGTGCGCCTGCGCATCGATCCCGGCGCCGTGGCCGGCGGCGACAACCCGCTGTCCTTGCAGATCAAGCCGCCGACAGGGATCGGCCTGGACGTCGACGCAGGCATCATCCGCGGCGGCGGGTTCCTCGGCGTCCGTTCGGGCGGGTACGGCGGTGCCCTGCAGCTGCGGCTGGGGCCTGTCGAGGTCACCGCGGTCGGACTGCTCACGCTCGAGCCGGACTTCGCGCTGGTGATCGTGATGTCGGTGCGCTTCATGCCGGCCATCGACCTGACGTTCGGCTTCACGCTCAACGCCGTCGGCGGGCTGCTCGGCCTGCAGCACCGCATGGACACCGACGCATTGCGCGCCCAGCTGCCCACGGGCGGCTTGGACCACATCCTGTTCCCCGAGGACGTCGTGGCCGCGGCACCGAGGATCCTCGACACGCTGGAGGCGGTCTTCCCGGTGTCCCCGGGCTCGATCGTTATCGGCCCGATGGTCGAGGTCGGCTGGGGTCGGCCAGTGTCGTTCCTGACCGCGCAGCTCGGAGTGCTGATCAGCCTGCCGAACCCGAAGGTCGTGATCATCGGCCGGGTCCGCATCGCGCTGCCGGCGCCGGAGCTGCCCATCGTCGACCTGCGCGCCACCGTGTACGGCGAGATCACCGAGGACCATCTGCTCGTCCTGGTCAGCCTGCGCGGCAGCCGGCTGGCCAGCTTCACGATCACCGGCGACATCGGACTGCTGCTGCGCTGGGGCGGGTCGCCGGAGTTCGCGATCAGTGCCGGTGGCTTCCACCCGCGATACTCCGCGCCCCCCGAGCTGGCAGGAATGCAGCGCCTCGGGATGGATCTGTCGCCGCCGGCGATCTTGCAGCTGCGTGCCGAGTCATACTTCGCCCTCACGTCCAACTCGGTGCAGCTGGGTTCCCGCGTCGAGATGGGCGCCGACCTGGGCGTGGCCAGCATCAGCGGCCACTTCGGGTTCGATGCCCTGCTGGTCTGGTCGCCGCGCTTCATGTTTATGTTCGACCTGGGCATCGGCATCACCGTCCGAGCGCTAGGCGTGACGCTGTGCGGAGTCAGCGTGCAGCTGCACGTCGAGGGCCCGGCGCCGTGGCGCGCCGAGGGGCACGCCGAGGTCGAGATCCTGTGGTGGACCATCGGGGTCGACGTCGGGCCCTTCACCTGGGGCGACGACGACAACCCGCCACCGCTGCCCGCCCACCCGCGCCAGCTCGTGCACGGTGCGCTGCACCGCAACCCCGGTGCGTGGCAGGCGCTCACCCCACCGGACGCCGACCGGGTCGCGAAGCTCGCCCCCGCCTCGCCCAGCGACACCGACGTGACGGTGCATCCGATGGGCATGTTCGACGTGCGCCAGCATGCGGTGCCGTTGGAGACGGACCTGGCTCGCGTCGGAGCCAACCCCGTCCCCGCGAGAGAGAGGCGGGTCCACCTCGGCCAGCCCACCGCGGACGGCATGCCTGTCGGCCCGCTCAGCGAGGTGCGCGACGAGTTCTCTGCGGGCAACTTCCTGGAGCTCACCGACGACCAGAAGCTGTCTCGGCCGAGCTTCGAGCAGATGCCCGCGGGTGTGCGCATGCGTCCACCCGGCGAGGAGGCGCCGTATGCCGAGAGCCGCGGAGTTGCGCTTCGCTACGAGACCTTCATTTGTGACGACCCGCCGCCGCGACGCGGGCTCGTCCTCGACGACGTCCTGCTGGCCTCCTCCGCGGCCTTCGCCCTCGCCGCTGGCGCCGCCGGGGTCAGCCCGCTGCGGGCACGGACGCGCTACGCGACGGTCCCCGACCCGATGGTCATGGGCGATCCGGCCGAGGTCGTCCAGGCGGACAAGGCGAGGCTGGCCGCAGTTGACTCATACCTCACGTATACCCACGCCGCCGAGCGGCTGACTGACGCGACGCACGACCTGGTCCGGGCAGGAGTGCTCTGATGGCAGGATCGCTGCGAGACCTGGCCACGTTCCACGACCTCGACGTCATTAGCGCTCTGCATCCGAAGCTCACCCCCGAGCCGCAGACCCTGCAGAACTACGTGTTCCTGCCCTTCGCTCGCGCGGGGATCGCGGCCGCGCTGACCATGCCGTTCGCCTGGGGTGGCCCGGCACGCACCACCGTGCAGATGAAGGTGCCGGTCGTCGACGACACCGGATCGATCGACGCCGAGATGACCGTGCACGTCTATGGCCCGGCCGACGTCAAGGAGCTCGATCCGAGTCAGGTCGTGCGGGTGTTCCCGAAGGCGGACGTCGCGAACGCCGAGATCGACGACCTCGCGCACATCGAGTTCGACCGCCCGGACCTGCCGTGGCTGTTCACCCCTGCCGGGCCCAGCGGCGGCCGGCTCATGCCGTGGTTGACCCTGGTCGTCGTCGAGCGCAGCGCGGTGCAGTGGGGTGAGCGCCGCGGGGCGGTCCGCCGGGCGACGCTGCCCACCAACCAGCTGCAGCCGCTGGACGACGCCTGGGGGTGGGCGCATGCGCAGGTGATGGGCATCAAGGGTGCTGCCCCCGACTCCGCGCCGACGCTCAATCAGCGGCTGGCCGAGAACAACGCGGCCTTCAACCTCTCCCGGCTGATCTGCCCGCGCCGGCTGGCCGACCACACCGCGTACGTCGCGTGCGTGGTCCCGACGTTCGACTGCGGCCGGCTGGCCGGGCTCGGCCTCACCCCCGGCACCACGCTGACCCCCTCGTGGGGACCGGACAGCCCGGACGAGATCGACCTGCCGGTGTACTACGCGTGGTCGTTCGCCACCGGCGAGGCCGGCAACTTCGAGAGCCTGGCGCACAAGCTCAAGCCGCGCGTCGCGCCGCCCGGGGTCGGCCGCCGCCGGGTGGACACCACGCACCCCTGGCTCGGCGAGCCGCCGACCCAGCTCAGCGCCGACGACCCCGGTGCGGAGATGGTCGTCGAGGGTCCCGTGGTCTCGCCGCAGAAGCCGGAGGACGCCCCGGAGGAGGCCTGGCCGACCGAGGCTCAGCAGCAGTGGGATCCCGCGGTCGCCGACGGGCTGGTGGCGAAGGTGAACAACGCAGACGTCCACCGGGAGGCCGATCCGGACTCGGCTCCGATCGTCGGACCGCCGCTCTACGGCGGCAACCATGCGCAGCAGCGCCGCATCCAGCCCGGGCAGCCGGAGTGGTTCTCTTCTCTCAACACGGACCCGCGCAACCGGGTTGTCGCGGGTCTGGGCACCCGCGTGGTGCAGATGGATCAGGAGGCCCTCATGGCCTCCGCATGGAACCAGGTGCTCGGCGTCGAGCAGGCGAACCGGGCGCTGCGGCTGGCGCAGCTGGCCAAGCAGATCTCGGCCTCGCTGCACGCGCGGCACCTCGCCCGGTTCGACGACGCGACCCTGCTCTCGGTCACCGAGCGCGTGCACGCGAAGGTGCTGGACGCGCCGGCGAAGACGGTCTGGGCGTCGGTCGAGGTCTCCAGTCTGCCGCTGTCGGTCACGTCGGGGGCGTTCCGCCGGATGGTCCGCTCGCGCGGCCCGGTCGGGCGGATCGCGGCGGATGCGGGCCGAGTTGCGGGGCTCACGGTGAGCTCCGACCGGCTCACCACCGACTGGGTGCGCTTCTACGCCAACCCCGACACCATCGACTCGGTGAGCCCACGAATCAAGGACCGGCTGGCGCAGGTCGCCGACCAGGTGGTCACCGGCGCCGACCCCGACACGCTGATACGCGACTGGTCCGACGAGCTGGCCAAGCCGGGGGCGGTCGAGAGGCTGGACCGTGACGTGCTGCAGCACGCGCCACCGCACGACGTCGCAGTGACGTCCGAGTCGTGGTCCGCGGTGGCTGCCCGCGCCGTCGCCGGCATCGCCACCCTCGACGAGATGGCTCAGGATCCGGAGCAGGCGGCGACCGGCGCGCCGAACGCCATGCTGTTGCGCTCGCTCATGGCCGCTGCGCGGGACGTCGGCGTGGACTCGGTGGGCCTGCCCGTGGCGGACGTGCGCCGGCTCGGCCTGGACGCCCATGAGCTTGACGGCGCAGTCGCCCAGGTGCCGCTGGACCAGCTCGATGCACTGGCCGAGCGGACCATCGGCATGGTCCGCCAGCACCAGATAGATGTCCCCTTCGACGACTACGAGCGGACCTCGGAGCGGCTGACCGAGCTGCTGCGCGACGGCGGGGGCCGACTGCTGGGCGACGTAGCGCTGCGCGGCCTGTCCGTGATCGCCGAGCGGCTGGCCGTCAACCTCGACGTCGAGGACAGGTTCGCCGACCACGTGCGCGACCGCGTGGACGTGCCCGCCCTGCGCCTGGTCGACAAGCTCGACCCGCACGTCACCGTGCCGGCGCGGATCCAGGGCCGGCTCACCGCAGGCACCGGCAAGTACCCGTCGTGGCTGCGCCCCGACTGGTTCGCCGATCTGCGGATCGAGCCGGTGATGGCCGCGCCGCACTTCCCCTGGCCGATGTACGAGCCGCTGCATCGCTACGACAAGGAGTGGATGGTGCCCGGGCTCGGCCTGATCCCACAGCCGGACATGGCCACGCTGCTGCTGACCAACAACAAGTTCATTGAGTCCTACCTGGTCGGGCTGAACCACGAGATGGGCCGGGAGCTGCTCTGGCGGGAGTACCCCACCGACCAGCGCGGCACCTACTTCGACTCCTTCTGGACCGGGCAGCCCGAGCTCGTCGCCGAGATGCACGAGCTGCCGTGGCGCAGCGGCGAGCTGAGGTCCCACGTCGACAAGAAGCTCGACGGACGGCTGGTGTTCTTGGTGCGGGGAGACCTGGTGCGGCGCTACCCGGGCGTCGTCGCACACGCCGCGCTGGAGGCCGACCGCGGCCCTGCTCCCGATCGAGTTCCGATCTTCGCCGCGGACTCGCCGGCCAAGACGCTGTTCCACGTGTTCCTGCCGCCCAACGTGCTGCTCGTCGGCTTCAGCATCGACGTCGAGACGATCAAGGCGCCTGGGCCGGCGTGGTGGTTCACGCTCTCGGAGAATCCGACGGAGCCCCGGTTCGGGCTAGACCCGTCGCGTGAGGGCGGCATTTCCCGCGACAACCTGATCTGGGACGACTTCGGGGTCGCCATCGGCGGATTCCTGGACGCGAACAAGCCGGCGGCCGGGGTGTCGTTCCCCGGCGACACCGACCAGAACACGTGGGGCACGACGAGCGCGCAGGTCGCGGCGCTGCTGTTCCAGCTGCCCGCCAGGGCGGCGTTCCTCGGCACGAAGATGGTGGCAGGAGCGGTGAAGCCATGACCGGGCTGGACAAGCTGCGCAGCAAGGCCGCCAAACGCGCCCTCGCGGTGGATGCCGCGAATTCCCAGGCCCAGGCAGCGCTCGCGCGCGTCGCTGACGCACGCGAGGCGCTGGCGAAGGCCCGCGCGGGCGGCGACGAGGCCGCGGTCGCGGGCGCCGGGGCGCTGGTCCGCAAGGCCCTGCGTGACCGCGACAAGGCGTGGGCCCGGCGCCGCAAGGTCGGCGACCGGTTCAACCCCGGCCTCGGCGAGCTTCTCGGGCAGGGTATTGACCTGGAGGCCGATGTCCCGCTCGTGCTGCTGCCGGTTCGCATCGAGGTGCGCTCGACGCCCGACCTGGCCAGCGTGCGGGTGCGGCTGTTCCCCGATGCGCTGCACACCCAGTCCCTGGAGGAGGGTCTGAGCGACGACGAGAGCGCCGCCGGTAAGACCTACTGGGGTGCGGTGTGGACTGGCGGGGATGCCCAGGCGCCGTGGGGTGATCTTGTGCGGGCGGTGGGCCAGCGGCGAGCGCCCTGGGTGGCCGAGGCCTTGCGCCCCGACAACCTGGCCGACCGCCCCGGTGGCGACCCGCACTTCCCCGACATCGCCCCGCCGGGCACGAAGCCCGCCGTCGTGCGCACGCTGCCCGACCGATTCCTTGTGCGCATCGAGCAGGACGGCGCCGCTTCAGTGACCGCGACCGGCAACGTCATCCCCGACGACCTGCCTGTGGGCCTGACCTCCCAGGCCGACGTGTCGGTGCTGACCATCGACGGCGAGGACATGCCGGTCGTCGACGAGGGCTTGCGCTGGCTGGTCGACTACGCCGAGGCGCAGCGCCTCGGGATGGCCGTGACGATCGCGCTGCCGGTGCCTGGCAAGCCGATCCGCCGGCTCACCGCCTACGGCGTGCGGGCCAGCCTGACGTCGGCCGACACGGCAGCACGGTTGGCCGAGCTGGTCCGCTCGCACCGCTTCACCGAAGGGGCGGAATTCCTCGCCCAGGGCACACCGACGAACAACACCGAGTCGGCACGTACGTCGTGGAGCAGGCGAACGCCGCTCGGCCCACCGTCTCTCGACCCACCGGCTGCATTGCCTGAGGGTGCCAACGCGACGGTGACCGCGAACGCCCTCGGCCTGGACCTTGCCTTGCTGGCGACCCTGCCCGGGGCCGCCGACACCGAGCAGGCGCGGGCCAAGGCGTTCAACACGGCGCTGTGGGCGACCACGTGGGCCGAGGCGATCGAGACGATAAGCCGGCCAGGCCGCAACAACGGCGACAAGCGGCTCGACAGTCCGTCGCTAGACGCGGTCCGTGACCACTGGATCGACAACGTGCGCGGGCGCGGCCCACTGCCCGCACTTCGGTTCGGCCGCCAGCCGTACGGCGTGCTGCCGGTGGTCGACACCGGGCCCGCGTACAAGCCGCTGCGCGACGCGTTTGCCGAGCGCAGCATCGTGCCCTTCCTGGACGGATCGCTGCGCCCCAACTGGGAGGACGCTGTCGAGGCCGTCGTCACCGTGCTGAACCACCCGATCGACGAAGCGATCCCGGAGATCCTGGGCACCGACGCGGTGCTCCGGGCGCTGCGGGTGCGCAGCGCGCTGTCACCGGATCCCACCTTCCAGACCGCCTCGGCTGTCCTCGTGCCCGACATCGGCACCGGTCCCGCGCACCAGCAGCTCCGCCGCACGATCGAGCTGCTGGCCGGCATCGACCCGGCCTCCCTGGACGACGACCTGCTCGTGGGCAAGAAGACCCGGTCACTGGCCCTGCCGCTGGTTCACGAGACCGACCAGGAGTTCGTGAAGAACCTGCTGGAGGACGTCCCCCGGCCCGCGGCGGCGAAGAGCGTCCTGCAGGTGCTGCTCGCGCACGCCCGCGAGGTCGAAGCAGACGCACGCGGCAAGGTGGTACCCCCAGACTTCCTCGACATCACCCGCGAGGCCGTGGCGAGCAGCCGTGTCGAGGTCGACAGGCAGCTGGTGATCGGCGCGTTGGGGGCGGTGCTCGAAGGCCGGGCCTTCGACGACCCGGTTGTCGCCGAGGCCGCCCAGCAGGTCGATCGTGCGGTCGGCCGACTCGACCTCGGGACGGTCGCCGCTCGTATCCCGGTGCCCGCGCTGGCCCCGGCCTCGACCATTCAGCAGATCGCCGGCACCGAGCCCCGGTTCGGCCTTCTCACCGGCAGCCTCGGGATGCAGCTGGTCGGCGAGGTGTTCCACGGCGCCCGCCGCGCCGCGCAATTCCGGGCGGCGCTGGGGACCATCGCGGCGATTGACTCGATGGACGAGCGGCGGCTGCTGCTCAGCGAGACGTTGGATTGCTGCTCGCACCGCCTGGACGCGTGGATCTCCGCGGCGGCCGCGCGTCGTGTCCAGGACCTGCGCGATCTGGGCGGGGTCGGTGTGCGTCTGGGCGCCTACGGCTGGCTGGAGGACATCACGGTGCGGGCGCCGGCGGACGCCGGTCAGGTGGACGGCGTCAACGTCCTGCACGACGGGATGGACGGCGGCTTCGTTCACGCCCCGGGTCTGGTGCACGCCGCGACGGCCGGCGTGCTGCGCAGCGGGCGGCTCACCCACCGCCGGGGCGACCCGAACAACGAGGCGCTGGACATCGACCTGTCCAGCTCGCGCGTACGCGACGCGTTGTCGCTGCTCGACGGGATGCGGCGTGGCCAGTCGCTTGGTGCGCTGCTGGGCTACCGGCTGGAGCGGGCCCTGCACGAGCGGTCCGGCGGGGACCTGGAGCTCGACCGCTTCATCTACATCCTGCGCGCCTTGGCGCCGCTTCGGGCAGGAAAGTTGACCGACCCCGGGCAGCCGGTCGAGGAGGGCCTAGCCGCGTCCGACGTGGTCGACGGGCTGCGGATCACCGAGCTGCCATGGGGTGACGTCCAGGCGGCCCTGGTCGCCGGGCCAAAGGACACCAACTACATCCCGCCCGGCACCTGGGTCGCCCCTCGCGCGGGCGAAGCGGAAGAAGTCCAGGCTGCCATCGCCGCACTGGCCGAGACCCATGACGCCGTGGCGGATCTGCTGCTGGCCGAGTCTGTGCATCAGGTCGTCGCCGGCAACCCACCGCGCGCCGCCGCCGTTATGGACCTGCTCGGTGCGGGCGAGGCGCCGCCCCCGGAACCGGACGTGGTGCGGACGCCGCGCACGGGCACGCCGCTGCAGCACAAGATCGCACTGGTCGTGACGGCCGACGCGACACCGCTGCCCGGCTGGGACTTGAACGCGCCTCGGGCGTTGGCCGAACCGAGGTTGGAGGTGTGGGCGCAGCACGCCCTGGGGGCCGTCGCGGTCCCACCCGGTGCCTGCGCCCTCGACCTGCTCTACGACGCCGATCGCTTCCCCGACCTCGACCCGGTCGTCTCAGAGGTCGCGTCGCTCCTGAACGGATTGCTCACCCGGGGCCATCCGCTGGACCTGGGCCGCGAACCGGACGGCGCCGAGCTGCTGGGCCGGGCCGCCGCGGCCCGCGACGCGCTGGTCGCCGTCACGGCGGTCGGGACGATCGAAGCCCTCGCACCGTTCTCCCTCCGCCCGCCGCCCGCCGATCCGGCGCTTCCTCTCACCCCCGAGGAGGAGGCCGTAGCACTCGAGGCACTCATCGAGGAGGCGGCCCGCCGTGCGGCCCAAGCCACTGCACTGATCGACCGCGCGACAGCGACTGCGGTCCGGATCACGGACGCCGAAGCCGCAGGCCAGGCCCAAGTGGACCGCGCGGTCGGCGTGGGGGCGAAGGCGCTTGCCGAGAAGGCCGCCCAGGAGCAGGTGGACCAAGCGCGGCGCGCGGTCGCCAAAGCTCAGGCCGAGCTTGCCTCGCAGGCGCTGGTCGTCGTCTTCGGCTCGGGCTTCGTCGCCGTGCCGCTGCTGGCTGCTCCGGCAGGCGGCGACGAGTGGGCGGCAGCATGCGGACCCGCGGGAGTCACGGCTCGACCCGGCGCCGACATCCGGCCCTGGCTGGCGCGCGCAGGCACGATGCGCGAGGCCGCGTCAGCGTATGGCGAGACGGTGCTCGTCCGTGAAGCGCTCGGAGCGGCCCCCCGTTTGCGCGTCATGCAGACCCCCGCGTCCGCCTACCCCACCTGGGTGGGGCTGCCCTTCCCTGACGCGGTGCCCCCCTTCGTGCCGGTGCAGAGCACGGTGGCAGAGGTGCTGGGCGACGACCCGGCAGGAACAGTCGCCGGCGTCGTCGTCGACGGCTGGACCGAGGTCGTGCCCAAGCGACTCCAGCGAACGGTCGACCCGGCCAAGCCGGACGACCCACCCGAGGTGGTCGACGTGACGACAACAGGTGTCGCGCTGAACGCCAACGCGCCGGGCGCCCGGCCGCCCCAGGCGATCCTGCTCGCGCTCAGTGCCGACGGGGCGAACTGGAACGGCGATCGGCTGGTCGCTGTCCTCGACGAGGCACTGGCTCTGGCACGGATGCGCTGCGTCACCTTGGAGCAGGTGCCGCTTGTCGGGCAGTACCTTCCCGCGCTCTATTTCCGCGACTGGTCACTGCAGGGGGAGCCGGTCATCGACTGGTCGAAGGTCGCGGTGGAGTTCACGAACGCGGCCATCACGCCGTTCCTGGCGGTGAAGCCATGAGCTTCGACTTCATCGTCACCGATCGGTTCACGGCCGTCGAGTCCTTCGCGTTGGCCAAGCCACCCTCGTGGACGCGGCTGGAGCCGGTCTCCACCACAGGGGACCCGACGCCCGGCCTGGAGGCCCGGGTGCATGACCCGCTGTGGCTGGTGGGCCGGCAGTGGCAGCTCGGCGAGTTCCAGGGCGAAGACGCGGGGACTCCGTTGTCCATCCGGGTGGTGACCAACACCGTCGCCGTGGACCGATGGTCGGCTGGCCTCGACGGCGCCGCGCAGCCGCTGCAGGGCGACCTGCTCGAGTCGTGGGTCGAGCGCGAGCCCACCGACGGCACGGCGCCCGGTCTACGACCCCGGGCCGAGTCAGCCTCAGCGCTGCTGGCGGCGGTGGACGAGGCTGGTCTGGGTGCCCATCGCGAAGCGTTGGTGCAGAGCTGCGCCCTCGACCTCACGCCCGGCACGCATGCCGATCTCGACGTGGCCTGGGGTCGGATGGTCCGCCTGCTCGGTGGACGAGGGCTGGCTGACGCCGAAGCCCTGGCGGTCGCGTTCGAGGACGCAGCGCCCGATCTGCCCCCTTGGCTCGTGCCGGCCGACGACGCCGAGAGCACTGCTCTGCACGCCGTGATCGACCCCTGGGTGGAGTGGTACCGCACCGAGGTCTCGCCGCTCGCGGGCGGCACGGACGCGTGGGTGGGCAACCGGTTCGAGTACCACTTCCGGATCGGCGCTGGCGAGCAGGTCCTGGCCGCGCCGCTGCACCTGGGTGGCGACCTGGACTGGCACACCTTCGACGCCGCCGACGGCGCCCTCGACCCCGCACCCGATCCGCAGAACGAACGCAGGGTGCACGCGCTGCTCGCCAGCCCGCTGCGCTACCCCGGCATGCCGGCCGACCGGCTCTGGGAGATGGAGGACGCCCAGGTCAACCTCGGCGTGGTCGAGGCCGAGCCGTGGGACCTCGCTCGACTCCTCGTCTCGGAGTTCGCGCTGACCTACGGCAACGACTGGCTCGTGGTGCCGGTCGACGTGCCGTTCGGATCGCTGGTGTCGGTCGAGTCGGCGACCTATCTGACGACCTTCGGTGAGCACTACGTCGTGCGGCCAACCGACGCGGTGAGCCCAGATGGGCGCTGGCGGATGTGGACCATCCCGGGTGTCGACGGTCTGCTGGTCCCGCCCGGCGCGGTCGCCGTCCAGGACGGCCCGGCCGTCGAGACTGTGCTGTTCCTGCGCGACGAGATGGCCAACCTTGCGTGGGCGGTCGAGCGCAGCGTCCAGGGGCCCAGCGGCTTCTCCCGCGACCGTGCCCGGGAGAACGACGACCCCACGCCGATCGGAAAGGGTCCGGTGCCGCAGGCACAGCTGGACTACCTGCTCCAGACGGGCGTCCCGGGCCGGTGGATCCCGTACCTGCCGAAGCCCTCGGGCTACCGTGCTGTGGACCTGCAGCAAGGCCGGATGCCCGACGCCGCTGGCAATCCCGTCGCTCCGCTCGGCCGGCTGCTCAACGATCCGGCAGTGCGGTTCGTGCCCGACGCCGAGATACCCCGCGAGGGCTTGCTGGTGCGCCGCCAGCCGTCGATGACCCGCCGCTCCGACGGCACCTACCTGCGCTGGACCACCCGTCGGGTCAGCGTCGGGCGCGGCGAGGGAGCCAGCAACCTCGCCTACGACACGGCCCAGCCGAGAAAGTGACAGTACCCACTCATCGGCCAGCTGTGCCGGCGACACACCGTGCTCACGCCGGACACCATCGGCGCTCCAGGACGCAGTGTGCAGACCGTGCCGATCACCGACCCCAAGCAAGGGGCCGGCTGGCTCGACGACGTGCTCGACGCCTTGAACCAGAATCGCGTGCACCTGCTCGGGTACTCCGAGGGCGGCTGGATCGCACTGCTGCACTGCGGCCACAGCGCACCCGAGCGCGTGGCCACCCTGACCCTGATCGAGCTCGCTGGCATCCAGGCAATCCCGCGCTCCACCCTCGCGGCCCTGGTCAGGCGAGGTGCGGCCGTCATGCTGGCTTGGGACAAGGCCCGGGCCGTGCGCAGGTTCAACGCCTGGATGAACGGAGACGTCGAACTCACCGACGAACAGCTCGACCTGCTGATGGCCGCCCTGGGCAAGTTCGCCCAGAAGCTGCCCACGCCAGCCCCGCTCGCCGGCGGCCTGCTGCTCCGGATCGCCGCGCCCACGCTGCTGCTCCTCGGCGCAGACTCCGCGCTATTCGACCCCGAGCAAGCCGCCCACCGGGCATGCGCCCTGTTAGCCAATGTTGAATCGGGTCACGCTCCTCTGCGGGGAGGGTCGACCAGTTCCTGGACAGCCTGGTCGATGCTGTGAACGATTCGGTCGGTTGCGGCGATGGCGTTCTTCAGCCACTCCGGCGGGTCCCCGCCGGCGTTGAGGATCCGGGCGGCCTGGTTGAGGTTGTTGCCGTAGCGGCGCAACTGGGCTCGCGTAGCCAGGAGCTCCCGCACCAAGGCGGGATCTGGCAGGGAGGCCAATCTGCCGCGAGCGGCCGCCAAGGAGGCCTCTGCGGCGTAGCCGCTGGGAGTCAGACCGCTTGATGCCGCCGCCGCCGCGAGCGCGGCGTACTCGTCTTCTGAGCATCGGATGAAGATCGGCCGCGGTCGCCGGGGGCGAGAGTGTCGACGGTCGCGACCCTGTCGCGCGGTCATGGTTGCACCAGGCCGCTCTGCGGCCACCCGTTCCTCGCTGAGGCTGGTCGACCGCGCTCGGTCGCCCACCCCGTAGCGCTCTGCGAGGGTCGCATCTGCTTAGCAGATGCATATCTTGCTCCGCCGCTCAGGTGGGGTTGGTGATCTTCGGTTGGTCTGGGCTCGGGTGGCCGCACGGTGGCGTGCGGCGGGTCAGTGAGGGGGAGGGGGGTTGTGGTCATGCGACTTCCTGTCGGGATCGGTGGAGGATCTGGACGGCGCGTGCGGTGACTGTGGCTCGGGTGACGGGTAGGTGCTCATCAGCGAGCTCGGCGCGGGCTTTGGCTTGGAGGGCGGGGCGCTGCTCGGGGATGTCGTCGAGCTCGGCCTCCAGCGCTGCCAGGTCGACCCCGTCGACCCCGTCGAGCTCGGGTGGCGGGGGTGGGGGTTGGTCCCACCAGGGGCCGGCTTCGGCGAGCCGCATCGGCGACCTGGTCTCGCGATCGGCGGCGAGGGTGAGCAGGGCGTGTGGGATCTGCTCGGGCGGCCAGCCGCGCAGCAGGGCGAGCTGGATGGCGGCGAGCAGACACGGCCCGGCCCACCGGGTCGGGGACAGGCCGAGGGCCTGTCGTGAGTTCTGGCAGCGCTGGGCGAGCTCGTCGAGGTTGGTGATGCCGCATCGGGCGAGCACCTCGTCGGGCAGGGTTGGCTCCTCCTCCGCCCTCGGTCCTCGAGTTCGGCGCGGTGGCCGGGGTGGAGGGGTGGGGGGAGGAGGAGTCTCGGTCTCTTGCTTTCGGTTGGGCCGCAGATCTGCGGCCACCCTGGCCGCATCCGTGCCCCTGGCCGCAGTCGTGCGGGTAGCCGCAGATCTGCGGCTACCCCTCGGTCACGTCGGGAGTGCGATCGGCTTCGGCAGCCTGCTCAGCAACGGCGGCCGGGGGTCGGCGGTCGGCGGGGTTGGTGGTGCGTACGTGGTAGCGGTTGGTGAGGTTCTCCCGCCCCCGCCGCCGGCGGCGCTCGACCCGCACGAGGCCGGCGGTCTCGAGGTCGCGCATGGCCCGGTCGACGGAGTCGACGGAGCGGCGCATCCGGTCGGCCAGTAGCCGGCGGGACGGCATGCGGGACCCGCTGGTGCCGCCGTACCTGAGGAGCAGCGCGTACAGGCGCAGGGCGGCGTCGGAGACATCGAGGTCGAGGACCCATTCGGGGACGATGGCGAACCGCTGCGGTTCGACCACGAGCATGTCGCCCGAGGTCGTCGGGTGGGCTGGCGCGGAGTGGTGGGTGGTCATCGAGTACCCCCGATCGGAACGGGCGGATGCGGACGGTGGCTGGGCACCGGACTGGGAACGGGACTGGGAACGCAATGGGCACGGACCGGCCAGCACGAGCCCGGACCATGGACACCGGTCCGCACGCAGGAGTAGCGTCTAAGGACACGCGAAGAAATTACGTAGGTTTTTGGTGTTGGCGGGCCTACGGTTG
>CAYHHE010000059.1:0-5474 GCA_964356295.1 uncultured Actinomycetes bacterium
AACCCGCAGGTCAACCCCCGCAACAAGCCGACCAGCGGCCGTAACTTCGGCCTAGATCCGAGAGATCTGCCTCGAGGTGACCTCGCTTCTCTGCCGTCCCTCGTGCTCGGCTCCGGATGGCAGTCAACGAGGTCCGCGGCTGCCGCCGCAGGCGCGCCAGGTGAGGTCGGCGACTCGATGGGCCCAGTCGTCGGGGACGTCGGCGCCGCTGATGGCGAAGGCGTACCAGGATCCGGTCAACAGGCTGCCGGCGACGGCGAGGTCGGCGTCGCTGTCCAGGTGGCCAGCGTCGATGCCGCGCTGGAGGCAAGCGCGCAGCCGGGCGCGCCGAGGAGCGACGAGGTGCTCGCGGTAGCGGGCCTGGAACTGCGGGTCGACCCCGTCTTGCAGCATCACCCCGGCCAGCGCGACGGCGGCGGTGTCGGTGATGCAGTGCCGGAAGTGCTCGAGCTCGGCGACGAGATCGGCGAAGGCGTCGTCGCTGGTGGGGGGCGGGGCGATCTCGGCGAGGTTGGCCACGGCGGCGACGGCGAGGGCGAGCTTGGTGGGCCAGCGTCGGTAGATGGTGGGGCGGGTGGTGCCGGCGTCCTCGGCGACTGCGGCGATCGACAGCCCAGCCAGGCCGTGGCAGGCCATGTGGCGTCGCGCGGTGGCTAGCACGACGCTGTCGATGCTGGTGTCGCGGGGGCGGCCGACCGCTGCGGCCTGGGCGCCCATCCGGTCAGGATAGCCAATCCAGATCAAGTTTCGCTACAGGCATGTATTGCATTGCTCGATGCCTGTTGCTAGGGTCCCGGCTATCTGTTACACATCGGTAGCGGAATGGATTGGGGCGGGAGCCATCGACGGCTGCAGGACCATCGAGGACCACGGCGTTGAGGGCGGCGACGTGGTGCACAGCCCCCAGCCGAAGTGGGCGGCGTCTCGCGAGTATCGCCCCACCCCGGCGGTGCCGCGATGACAACGCCGGACAACCCGACCTCTGCGGTACGGGGCCGCCTGCGTGCCTCCGGGGACCAAGGCGTCACCTTCGTCGAGCTCTTCTTCGACCTCGTATTCGTCTTCGCTCTCACCCAGATCACCAAGATCGTCGTGGAGGACCTCACTTGGGCGGGGGCAGCCGAGGCGGTGGTCGTCTTCTGGATGATCTGGTGGGCCTGGACGCAATTCACCTGGGCGCTGAACCCCGCCGACACCACCCACGGAGCCGTCCGGCTGGTCACCCTGCTGGCCACCGCCGCCGGGTTCCTCCTCGCCGTCAACGTCCCGGGCGCCTTTGACGCCTCCGGGCTCTGGTTCGCCGTCCCATATGTCACCGTGCGACTCCTCGGCCTGGGCATCTACCTCGCTGTGGCCACCGGCAACCCCGACCAGCTCGCCGCCGTCCGCGGCTTCGCCCTTCGTTCCGGGCTGCCCCTGCTCCTGGTCCTCGTCGGCGCGGCGGTTCCCTCACCTGCCCGGGCCTGGGTCTGGCTCGCCGTCATCGTCCTTGACCTGGTCGCTGCCGGCCGCGCCGGCGGTGACCAGCAGTGGGACGTCCGCCCCGGCCACTTCGCCGAGCGTCACGGCCTGTTCGTGATCATCGCCCTCGGAGAGTCCCTCATCGTCGCCGGCCAGAGTGTCCTGCAATCGGAGTCGTCCGAGCTACTCATCCCGGTCGCCATCGGCGCCGTCGCCGTCACCTGTCTCCTGTGGTGGCTGTACTTCGGCTGGTGGCAGCTCGCCATGGAGCATCAGCTCTCCCGCCGCAGCGGTGCCGACCAGTCCCGCCTGGCCCGCGACGCGTACACCCTGCTCCACTTCCCCCTCGTCGCTGGCATCATCGCCATCGCCGCCGGTATCGAGGAGATGGTCCTGCACCCCGACCACCCGCTTCCCACGGTCGTCCGGGCGGCCCTTGCCGTCGGCCTTCTCCTCTACCTCGGGGCCACCGACCTCGCCTGGTGGCGCGCCTCGCGACGCCTGCTGCGGGCCCGCACGGTCGGGGCGCTCGTCCTCGCCACAGCCGTCGCCTTCATCGAGACCACCGCCCTCGGTGAGGTCGCCATCGTCGCCGCCGGTCTCGCCCTGCTCAGCGTCCTCGAGCACCGATCGCCTGGGTAGCTGCCAGAGCACCCGTTATCTCGCGACAACGCCTGGGGTGTCCCACCCGCCGGCTCCTGTGCAGACGTCTCCTCGTGCGTCCTCTGCACTGTCGCCGGGCTCAGCGCACGAGGGTTGCGGCGTGAACCACGGTCGTCCGGTGTGCACCCGCGTTGGTGGGCACGTGTCTCGGGGCCGGCGTCTCGACAGTGGCACCGTGTCATGATCCACGGCGGTTCTCGGGATCACCAGCGCCGCGCACCGGATCCGCCGTGGATCACCAGCGCCGCGCACCGGCCTGCGCCTATCGAGGGGCGACGCTTGGCAGCAGGCGACGCCGGCCGGGAGCCTTGGCGCGCAAGGGGTTCAGGTGTCCGAACGCGCCTGGGGGACGGTGTGGGAGGACGACCGCGAGTCGGGGGAGGCATGGAGCCACTTCCCGCCCGACCTCGCCCGCTTGAGGACCACCGGTGGAGCGAGGACGGACTGGCGGCAGTCTGCGAAGAGAACCAGACATGGTGACCGGGCGGCCTGGCGCTCTGGAATGGCGCCGATCCGATCCTCGAGGAACGGTCCTCGGTATGATCGGCCCCGAGAGCAACCACGGCGAGGACGACCTTCTGGGCAGGCTCGTCGGGATCTTCCTCGACGGCGACACCGGACGCGATGTGGGGGTCTCGCACCAGACCGGCTGGACGGACTCGTGACCGACCTCGTCCTGCGTCGCGCCGAGGTGCGTAACGAAGGGGGTCGTGGCGAGGACGGACCAGCATGAGCACACCATCGACGACACCTCCCCCCGCCACCCTCGTGGCCACGCGGCGAAGCCTGCACGCGGTGGCCGAGCTGCTCATGGCTGGCCCGCAGCACCGCCTCGCCGGCACGATCCGCCTCGCGGTCACGTCCGACGGCTTCAGCACGGTCGCGCTGACGGGTGACCCCAGCCGCCTGGAGGTGCGCGGGGTCAGCCTGCTGGTCAACCGGCCCTCTGGCACGGTAATCGAGCCGCTGGCCGGCACCATCGCCGAGCTGGCCGACGCCGTGGGCGTGGAGCCCGGGGCCCCCGTGGGTGTCTACACCGACACCACCGGGGCCGACGAGGCATCGGTCGTGGCCGTCGACGAGGCCGCTGCCCGGACGATTCTGGCCGCGTTGGCCCGGGGGGACGAGGCCCTGCGGCGCTTCGCTGCGCGCCACCAAGGCCAGGACCCGCCGCCCCCGGTGCTGTGGCCCGAGCACTTCGACGTCGGCATCTCCCTCGACGAGGTCAACTACGGCGTCTCTCCCGGGGACTCTTTCCTGGCTGAGCCCTACGCCTACGTGGGCCCGTGGAGCCCGCGACGCGGCCTCTTCTGGTCTCAGCCGTTCGGGGCGGCTCAGCCGATGAGCAGCCTGGCCGACGACGAGGCGCTCATGGGCTTCTTCGAGGCAGGCAGGGACGCCGCCGCCACCGACCCGCCGGCCTGAGACGCGCGCACCGCCGGGGGATCTCGTGGAGGTTGTGTCGCTCACCAACCTGCTGCGGAGCTGCAGGCCACCTCGCTGCTGTTCATCGTCGCCGCGGCACAGATCGGGGAGCAGACGGGGCGACTCGATCCGGTCACCGGGGCCGCTCTGGTGAGCTCGGGCCTGCTGCCGGTGCTCCTCTTTCCGACATCCGCGCTGAGCCTGCTGCGACACGCGGCGAGGCAGCACCGCCGCGTGCTGCGGATCCGGCCCCACCCGAGCCGGAACACGTCATGCGGCCCGGCGGCCGTGAGTCCGAGGGGATGTGGAGCGGCGCGCATCCCTGGACAGGCTGCGACCCCCCGGCTCCATGATCGACGGCGGATGTGGTGCTCCCTGCAGGTGATCCACGGCACCTTTGGTGCGCTGCGGGAACCAGACACGCCGTCGATCAACGCTTCAGCGCACCGAATCCGCCGTGGATCACAGCCGGGAGTCTGCGGAGGCGGCAGCCCTCGAGCCTGGCGCCGTCCTTGCTGGTCACAGGAGGCGAGTGCACGGGTCAGCAGTCACGTGCGTCCTCTCAGCCGGCGACGACCTCGCCCTTGTGCCAGACCTGCTGGAGGTGCAGGTCGGAGTCGAGCGCTACCAGGTCAGCGGCCATACCGACCCCGATGGAGCCGATGTCGGTGCGCCCGAGCAGCCGAGCCGGTGTGACCGACGCTGACTGGACGGCATCGGCCACGCTGAAGCCGGCCTGTTGGACGACGAGGCGGAAGGCCCTGTCCATTGTCAGCGTGCTGCCGGCCAAGGCGCGTCCCTCGACCAGTCGGGCCACGCCGTCGGTCGCTGTGACGGGGAGGTCGCCGAGCATGTACGTCCCATCGGCCTGCCCGGTCGCGGCCATGGCGTCGGTCACCAGGACGATGCGGTCAGCGGGGACCGCCTGGTGGACCATCGCGATGACCGCAGGGTGGACGTGGATGCCGTCTGCGATGAGCTCCATGTGCATCCTGGGGTCGGCCAGGAGCGCGGGGACGGGTCCTGGCTGTCGGTGGTGGATCGGACGCATCTGGTTGAACAGGTGGGTGGCAACGATGCTGCCGGCGTCAATTGCTGCCCGAGTCTGATTCCAGTCGGCGTCGGTGTGACCGATGGCCGACAGGGCCCCGGCATCGGCGAAGCGACGCACGGTCTCCATCCCGTTGTCCAGTTCCGGTGCCAGGGTGACCATGTGCACTGTGCCGTGGGCCGCGGAGAGAACCGCGTCCACCTCCTCCGGCGCTGGTGGGCGAAGCGTCGCGGGGTCGTGCGCGCCTTTCATCTCCGCCGCGATCCACGGCCCTTCGAGATGAGTGCCGGCGATGAGCCCGTCCTGGACCAGCTCGGCCAGCGCCGCGACGTCCCGCACGAGCGGTTCAGGGTGCGCCGAGACGAGGCTGGCGCAGATGGTCGTCGTCCCGTGCCGGCGGTGGGTGTGCGCGAAGGTGGCAACCGCCTCCTGGATCGCGCCCACCACCGTGGCGCCGCCACCGCCGTGACTGTGGATGTCGACGAACCCAGGGACGAGGTAGCCGGCTCGGACCTCGACGCCGTCGGGCACGACGTCCGACACCTCGGTGATCGTTGCGTTCTCAATCGTGACTGCCCCGGGTGACAGCACCTGGCTGCCGGTGGCAACCGTCTCGGCAGCGATGACGTCCCGCATGAGGTCAGGCAACCACGATCGGCAGGTCCAGGCACTCGCGCCGTTGCCTTCATGGCGTGAATCAGTAGCCCTTCCTCGCTGTCGAGGCGAAGTGCCACGACGTCGAGAAGGGGGCCGGCGGAGTCGAATCCGAGACGCACGTGACGGACCGGACTGTCTTCGTGCAGATCGATGACGAACACGGCATGTTCGGCGGCTGGACGGCATCGTGCGCAGCGACTCCGTGTCTGCGCGCGGA
>CAYHHE010000059.1:5574-18449 GCA_964356295.1 uncultured Actinomycetes bacterium
GCATGTTCGGCGGCTGGACGGCATCGTGCGCAGCGACTCCGTGTCTGCGCGCGGAGTCGTGGACCTTCACGCGAGGTAGGACCGGGTGGCTGCGCGGATCGCTTCGGAGCGGCTCACCTGGTCGCGCTCGGCGCGTTCGGACAGAGCGCCCAACAGGGTGGCGTCGGTCCGCACGGGGACGACCTGCCCAGGCCTGGATGTCCTGCTAGGTGACTGGCTACCCCTGGATCGCGGCCCTCCCGGCTGCAACCACCAACTGCTGGCCACACAAGCGGGGGTCTCCCTCATGGAGGGCCAGGCGAGTTCGACGATTGAGCCTCTCGTCACCACGCGGCGGCGCACCGGAAGCCGCACGCGCCGTGCTGGCCTGGCTGACCCGCCGCGGCGTCTCCAACGTCACCGCGCGCATCGCCCCTGGCCACGCTCCATCGGAGCGCGTCGCCACGGCCCTGGGCTTCCAGCCGTCGGGCTAGCTCGACGGTGACGGCCAGCAGATCTGGCAGGTCCCTCGACCCCCCGAATCGGACTGAGCTCGCACGCGTCCACCGTGGGCGGGTCGGACGGCACTGGCGCACCGGCCCAGCGCGGCGTATCGGGAGATGAGATGGGGCCCGCACGCCTCGCATGAGTCAGGCCGGTGGTTCCGCGGAGGAGGTCGAGACCGTGCATCCCTACTACGCACCGGCTGGAACCTCGGCCCGGGCCGGGATGGTTTCGATGGCCGCCTACCTCACGTTCTGGGCGGTCGTGGTGGCGGTCGCGGCCCGCGAGCTGCACCGGCGGTTCCCCCAGGGCGCCGAGCTCGCCGCGCCCGTCCCCGACAGCGCCATGACGATGCTTCGTGAGCGGTACGCGGGCGGAGACCTCAACCGCGAGCAGTTCTGGGAGATGGTCGAAGACCTGCGCCTCACGGCGGCCGGTGGCCACCAGCGGCCCGCGGCCGAGGGACGTACCCGATGAGGACGCGGACGTGGATCGAGCTCGCATGGTTCGGCCTGACCACCGTGCTGCTGCGCAGGAAGGACCCGATTGTCGGCTCCCTCATCCTCACCGACCGGTGCAACCTGGCCTGCCGTCACTGTGTCGTGGCCAACATCCGGCGGGTCGACTACCCGTATCAGCAGTTGCGGTCCGACATGGCGTCCCTGGCGTCGCAGGGCGTGCGGATCCTGATGCTGTACGGGGGCGAGCCGTTCCTCTGGCGGGACGGCGACCGTCGGCTGCGGGACGTCGTGCTCGAGGCCAAGCGGATGGGGTTCGCGATGGTGAATGTCGTCACCAACGGCACCTACGGGCTGGACCTGCCGGAGGCCGACCTGCTCATGGTGAGCGTAGACGGCACCCGCGAACACCACGACCAGATCCGGGGCACCACCTACGACAGGGTCATGGCCCACATCGCCGCCGCCCCGCGCGACAACATCTGCCTCTACATGGCGATCAACCGACTCAACCTCACCGACATCGAGCACGTCGCCCGCACCGCAAGGGACCTGCCGACCGTGCGGGCAGCGTCGTTCAACCTCCACACCCCGTACCCCGGCACCGAGCACCTGGCATTGACGCGGGAGCAGCGGCGCGCGGCCTGCGCGCAGATCGCCCGGCTCATCGGGCAGGGCCACCCCATCCTCAACCTGGCCAGCACGCTGCCGGCCGTGGCCGAGAACGCCTGGCCCACACCCTGCCACCAGTGCCTCATCGTGGAGGACGGTCAGCAGTGGGTCTGCGGACGCTGCGTCGAGATCCCCGGTCTGTGCCAGCAGTGTGGGTACCTGTTCTCCGCCGAGCTGTCGCTGCTGTTCAGCGGGAGGCCGCGGGTGGTGGCCGAAGCGGTGCGCACCTACGGGCGCCACCTCTGAGGCGACCCCGCCATCAGCCGCCCCTTCTGAAGACCCTCTCCCCAACAGCTGGTGGCAACCGTTCATGCGGGGTGGCACGGTGCCTCCCAGTCGATCCCGACCTGCTCGATCGGGCCCTGTCGGTGAGCGGCGAGCGGACGAAGAAGGCCGCCGTGACGCGTGCGTTGGAGGAGTTCATCGCGCGGCGGGAGCAGGCCCGCATCCTCGAGCTCTTCGGCCAGGTCGAGATCGACCCGTCCTACGATCACAAGCCGAGCGTTCGCGCGGATGAGTCTGCTGGTCGACGCCAGTGTCTGGTCGCTGGCGCTGCGCCGCGACACGCTTCCCGAGGCGCCGGAGGTGCGGGCGCTGCACGATGCGCTCACCGGTGGGGACATCGTCGCCACCACCGGCATCGTTCTGCAGGAACTGTTGCAGGGCGTGGTCCGCGAACAGGTCAGGACGCAGATCGTCGAGACGTTCACCGCGCTGGAGCACCTCGCGCCGACGCGCGGGGACCACATCGCTGCCGCGAAGGTGCGTACCACACTGCGGTCCGTTGGTGTCCAGGTCGGGACGATCGACGCCCTGATCGCCCAGCTCGCCATCGCTGGCAACCACACCCTGTTGACTACCGAGAAGCACTTCCACCTGGCCGCCCGCCATGTCGACCTTCGACTGTGGCGTCCTCCCGCGGGCTGCGCCACGGCGGATACGGAGCGATGAGCCGGGACGACCTGGAACGTGAACTGGCCCAGCTCCGGCAGGAGAACGCGCGGCTCAAGAGGCTGTTGAGACTGACCAGCCGCGAGTTGGAGCCCGCCAGAGGGGACCAGTCGGCGTGGTTCGACCGTCCGCCCGGTCCGGTTACCGCTGCCTCGCCAGCAGAAGCCAAGATCGCGTTGTACAGCGCGCTCTTCCAGGCACGCCCGGACGTCTACGCCGTTCGCTGGGAGAACCGGCGGTGCGGGACGTCCGGGTGGGTGCCCGCGGTCGAGGGCGGCTGGCGCGGAGGCGGCCGAAACCGTGAGCGGCGGGACCTTCCGTTCACCGCGGACATCCTTGCGGCCCATCTCACTGGCACCCACCACATCGGGCCGAGGTACACGACTACCACGACGTCGACACCCCCGTGCTGGCCATCTCCCTCGCCAGACGGGCCCCCGGCTACGTCAGCCTCGGATTCCCGGATCCACGCCGCCTCTGCTTCCGAGGTGCTCTGGGTCGGCCTCGGCGCTCAACACGCGCACTTCGGGGCACCCGTCCAGCACGTCGAGGACGCGCCCCCGCACTAGCTGCGCGACGTGCCCAGGTGAACTGGAGGAGTGGCGCTGCGCGACCGGTCGCACCGCCGGGGGAGTCACAGGCGTGCAATGCAGCCCGTTGCCCGGACGTCCCGACCCGGCGAGCGGGCGAACCGCTGCCGCAGGTGCCCGCCTGGCGTTGCTGGCCGCCCGCTGCTCTGGTTGACTTCCCGGGTGCGCTGCTCGACTGCTCCGGAGCCGGCCCTGGCTCGTAGCGTCTCGGCGCGGGCCTGCTCCTGTTGTCGCTGAGGGTCACCGCCCCGCGGGTCCTCCCGCACCGTCCCAGCAGAACGGGTCATCCCCATGCCCTCTCCGTACTTCCCACCCACGGTCGTCGTGACTGACGCCCGCTTCGGCGACTACTCCGACGGGAGTGGCTCAGTCTCCGCATCGGCCCTCCTGGGGCTCGAGTGCCTGCTCTCCGACCCCGTCTCCCTCACCCCCACCCCGGCAGAGAGGACCCTGCATCGTGCGTATCGCTGACGACATCACCCAGCTGATCGGCAACACCCCGCTCGTCCGGCTCAACCGGCTGGCCGCGGGGGTGGACGCCGAGGTGGTCGCGAAGCTCGAGTTCTTCAACCCTGCCCACAGCGTCAAGGACCGCATCGGCGTGGCGATGATCGACGCGGCCCAGGAGGCCGGACTCATCGGCCCCGACACCGTGGTCGTCGAGCCGACGAGCGGCAACACAGGCATCGCCCTGGCGATGGTCTGTGCCGCCCGGGGCATCCCGATCATCCTCACCATGCCCGAGACGATGAGCATCGAGCGCCGCATGCTGCTGCGCGCCTACGGCGCCGACCTCGTGCTCACCCCCGGACCCGAGGGCATGGCCGGGGCCATCGCGAAGGCCGAGGAGATCGCCAAGTCCGACCCGCAGAAGTACTTCGTGCCGCAGCAGTTCGCGAACCCGGCGAACCCCGAGATCCACCGGCGGACCACCGCCGAGGAGATCTGGGCCGACACCGACGGCCGCGTCGATATCGTGGTGTCCGGCGTCGGGACCGGCGGCACCATCACCGGCGTCGGCCAGGTGCTCAAGCAGCGCAAGCCGACGGTGCGCCTGGTCGCCGTCGAGCCCGCCGCGTCCCCGGTGCTGTCCGGCGGGGTGAAGGGTCCGCACCCCATCCAGGGCATCGGCGCCGGCTTCGTGCCCGAGATCCTCGACACGCATGTGTACGACGAGGTCGTTCAGGTCGCGAACGAGGACGCGCTGGCCACCGCACGCCGCGCCGCCCGCGAGGACGGGCTGCTCGTGGGCATCTCCTCCGGTGCCGCGATCTGGGCCGCCCTGCAGGTGGCCCGCCGCCCCGAGAACGCGGGCAGGCTCGTCGTCGTGGTGATCCCGTCGTTCGGCGAGCGCTACCTGTCGACGGCGTTGTTCGCCGATCTGGCCACTTGAGGCGCGGCGTGCTGACCCGGATGCGGCGCGACGTCGCCGCCGTCCTCGAACGCGACCCGGCCGCGCGGACGCCCTGGGAGGTGGCGCTGCTCTACCCGGGGCTGCACGCCGTCTGGACCCACCGCGCCAGCCACTGGCTGTGGGACCGTGGCGCGCGGTTCCCGGCCCGGGCGCTGTCGCAGGCCAGCCGATGGGCCACCGGCATCGAGATCCACCCGGCGGCCACGCTCGGTGAGGGCGTGTTCATCGACCACGGCGCCGGCGTCGTCATCGGCGAGACGGCCGAGGTCGGCGACGACGTCACGATCTACCACGGCGTCACCCTCGGCGGGACGAGCCTGGACAAGGGCAAGCGCCACCCCACCGTGGGTGACCGGGTGACGATCGGCGCGGGCGCCAAGGTGCTCGGCGCGGTCACCGTGGGGCACGACTCCCGGATCGGCGCGAACGCCGTGCTGGTGCGGTCGGTTCACGACAACTCCGTGGTCGTGGGCGTGCCCGGCCAGGTCATCGCCCGCACCGTCAAGCACACCGCCGCCGACCGGCCCGACCTCGACAACGCCATGGTGCCCGACCCCGTCGGCAGCGCCGTCCACACCCTGCTCGCGCGGGTCGAGGCGCTGGAGATGCAGCTCGTCGGGCACACCGAGGGGCGCGGGATGCACATGGTCGAGGTGGGGGTGTGGGAGACCGAGGACTTCTCGATATGACGGTGCCGCGGTCGCCCGCGCCGTCCCACGTGCCGTTCCGGCCGTCGGCCACGCACTCGGTAGGGATCGAGTGGGAGCTCGCACTCGTCGACGCGGGGACCGGCGACCTGGTTCAGGCGGCCGACGACGTCCTCGAGGCGGTACGGCCACTCGGTGCCGCCGCGCACCCGCGCATCCACCGAGAGCTGCTGCTCAACACCGTGGAGCTCGTCACCGGCGTGTGCCATTGTGTCCCCGAAGCCGTGGCCGACCTCGACCGCAGCCTGGCCGAGGTGCGCGAGGTGACCGACCGGCTCGGCCTGGAGGTGATCTCGGCCGGCACGCACCCCTTCGCGAGCTGGCGCGAGCAGAAGGTGACTCCCGGCGAGCGCTACGCGACCCTGATCGACCGCACCCAGTGGTGGGGTCGGCAGATGCTCGTCTACGGCGTCCACGTGCACGTCGGCATGCCCGACCCGGCACGGGTGCTGCCCGTGCTCAACGCGCTGCTGCGCTACTTCCCGCACCTGCAGGCGCTGTCAGCGTCCTCACCGTTCTGGGGCGGCCAGGACACCGGCTACGCCAGCAACCGGGCCCTGATGTTCCAGCAACTGCCCACGGCCGGGCTGCCGTTCCAGTTCGCCACCTGGCCTGCCTTCGAGGCCTACCTGCGCGACATGTTCACCACCGGGGTCATCGAGCACTACAAGGACGTCCGCTGGGACGTCCGCCCCTCGCCGGTGCTCGGCACGCTCGAGGTGCGCATCTGTGACGGCATCCCCACGCTGGCCGAGGTGGCGGCCACGAGCGCGCTCACGCACTGCCTCGTGGTCGACCTGGACGAGCGGCTCGCCTGCGGCGAGGCGCTGCCGACGCTGCCGCAGTGGCACGTCCAGGAGAACAAGTGGCGGTCGGCGCGGTACGGGCTGGACGCCATCGTGATCACCGACGACACGAGCACCGAGCGACTCGTGACCGACGACCTCACCGACCTGGTCGAACGTCTCGCGCCCGTGGCCGAGCGGCTTGGCTGCAGCGCCGAGCTCGCCGCGGTGGCCGACATTGTCGCGATGGGCGCCAGCTACCAACGCCAGCGCGCCGTGGCGCGCACCGCCGAGGGCGACCTGGGCGCCGTGGTGCGCGGCCTTGTCGCGGAGATGCGCGCCGGTCACCCGCTGCCCTGACCCGCCCCGGTCGCGGTGCTTCCGCCGGACGTCCAGGGACCAGTTCGCCTTTGCGGCGTCAGCCCCGCATCTCGTCGATGGCGGCGACCGCGGCGAGGATGAGCGGCACGTTCGGGCCGGGCTCGATCTCCACGCTTGCCCGCCCCCGATGTCCGGCGCATCGGCGTGGTTGCCTACGTTCGACGAATCCTCGACGACGAGTTGGACGTGCTGTTCAGCGAGCTCCCCGCGATCGCCATCGACGGGCCGAAGGGGGTGGGCAAGACGACCACGGGACAACAGCACGCGCACGGCCTGTTGTGCCTCCGAGGAGCAGCGCCTGGCGGCCCAGATGCTGGCTCACCGCCATCGGGTCGCGCTGCCCTCGTCCCAGATCTCTCACCGTCCGCCCACAGCCGCTGTCAGTGCGGTTCTCAAGTGGTTTCAGGGCAGCCGATCGTGCCGAAGAACGTGCGTCCTTCTGGCCCGCATCTTCGGGCCAATCGTGGAGAACCGACAGTTCCCGATGGTGTGGCTGCAGGCCCGGCCCGGTGGCCGGCCCGCCGCCGCCCGGTCTGCGGGATTGGCCCGAGCCGGGCACGGTGGTGGTCTCCCCGGCCCTGGTACGCGCCGGCTACGACGCGCAGGCCCTAGGCTTCCAGCCCTCCACCGCAGGTGCTGCAGGGGACGCGGTCATCGGATCGGAAGGGGTGGCGACGCTGTCGCCGTGGCTCGTCTATGCCGCCCCGGCACCGGGCCGGGACTTGGGCAGCACAGGGAACCTGACCCGCATCTCCGGATTCGGGCCGCGACCAGGCCAGCCCACGGCCGCGGTGCTCACCGACCAGGAGTCACCCAGCCCCGCCCAGGCCCTCGGGCTGGTGGGCCTGGTGCTGCCGGCGCTGCTGCTGGCGTGGAGCGCGGTACGCGCCGACGAGAGGCTGCGCTGGGCGCGGGCGCACCGGCTCCTGCGCCTGGGGTTGAGCCGCCCTCGATCCCGCTGGCGCTGCCCTGGCTGGTTCGCCGCGTCGCACCGCTGAGCGCCCGAGCCGCCGACTCGCGGGTGTGGCTGGCCAGCCGGCGCCTGGCACACCAGCCCCGCCCCCTGCCCTGGCCCGCCCTGCCGCGGTCTTGGGCAGCCTGGTGTTCCTGCTCGGCGCCCTCACCGGCATCACCACCGCCATCGCCACCCAGCAGCAGGTCCCTGCCGACGACACCGCGGTCGTCCTGCTCGAGTGGGCCGACCCGCGACCCGGAGACGAGCAAGCCCTGACCGCCGCGCTCCCACCGCAACCCACGCTGCTGCCCGTCGCCAGCATCGATGTCGGCGCCGACACCGTCACCGTCGTCGAAGCCACCTGCGATCAAGCCGCACAGATGCTTGGCATCCCACAGACCGCGAGCTGCACCCCTGCCGGCGAGCTCACACCCCAGCCCGAAGACGGCGTGTCCGTCCGCTACGGCTGGCAGGTGCAACCACCGCAGACCCTGCCCGTCCCAGCCGACCCCGACCGCGGCGCGACCCTGATCATCGGCGCCGGCCTCGACCCCACCACCGTCACCCGGGCCGCACACCACCTCCCCGGCTTCAACATGAGCTGGCTGTCCATGCTGCCCCTGGCACCGCAACGCCTCGCCGAGTGGATCGTCGGATTCGCCACCCTCGGCATCGCCCTGCTCGCCCTGGCCGCCACGCACGCCGTCGCCGACCGGATGGCCACCCAAGCCCGCGAGAGCACCGCGGCCATCCGAGCCGCCCTCGCCACTGACCAGCAAGCCATCGTCGTCGGCATCAGCCTCGCCCTGCCCGCCGTGCTCGCCGTCGCAGTCGGCACCACGTGCGCAACCGTGTTCCGCGGAACCGCCCCCGACATCGATCTGTCCCGATCGGTCGACGCGCGCCTACTCATCCAGGCCCTCGCCGCCACTTCAGTCGTCCTCGCCATCTCCGCCAGCGTCGTCCACACACTGCGGCGACAAGCACGAAGCCGCCAAAGCAACCAGTAGCGCCCAGATCCCACGGCTTCGGCCGCCGGTGCGTCACAGCGCTGCCTGAGGACGCGTCGCGACCAGAGTGGTCTTGGCCGGATCAGCGTCGTTTCCGCCCAGTGTGGGTATCGTCGGTGCGCCCATGGTGGCGACGTTGGCGGGCGAGGGTTCTCAGGCGACGACCTCTACGGCGGGCGCGGAGTGGAGGCGGCGGTCAGTGGTGACCAGGGGAAGGTCGCGTACGACGGCCAGTTGAACGTACAAGGCGTCAACCAGCCGCAGCTGATGACGCCGTGACCAAGCACCGATGAGAAGGTCGCTCACATCGTGACGCTGGATCGGAGCAGCCACGAGGTGACGAAGCCTGGATTCGACTTCCTCGGCTTCGATGTCGCCGGCACGATGCAGTCGCCCTAGGGCAGAGAGGACCTCGGCGTCGAGGTGCGCCGGTGCGTGTAGCGCGTGACCCGCGAGCCGACGACGAACGGCGCCCCCCACCTCGTTGCCGAGCAGTAGATCCACCATCGCAGAGGCGTCGACCACCACGTCAGCCATGGCGCGTGGTGGCCTCCTCCCGCGCTGCGTCGAGCGCATTGAGGGCGCTGTCATGGTGCACCCGCTCAGCCGAGGGCGTCTTGGCCACTGTGGCAAGCCAGGCGTCTGTCGAACGCTCGGCGAGAGTGCGTCTCACGGCCTCCTGCGTCACCGCCGAGAGGTTCAGCCCCGCCTTCTTCGCTTCGGCTGCCAGATCGTCCGGGAGGTAGACGTTCAGTCGAGTCACAACACACAATATACACACAGGCGAACGCCGAGCGCTCCGGACACCGATCCCCTTGTGGTCAGTCGGGACCGAGACGTCCTCCAGCCACTCTTCTGGAGGTCGCGTCACCGCGCCGCCCTTGGGTCCGGCCCCGCACGCGGGTCAGCAAGGCCGCGGTTTGCGTTGCCGTGAGGCACAACGCCTCAACGGGGCCTGCCCCCCGGAGTTGCCCGCATGAGGTCCGAGGGCTTCGTTGCGTGCGCAGTTCTGGCCATTGGCGCGACCCTGCTGCTCGGTGCCTGCAGCGGAATGAGCGAGGCGCCGGAGAGTTACCCCGACGCCCCCTCGCATGCCCCAAAGGATTCGCGCGCGCACTGGCGTCTGAAGTCAACGACGTCCAGGCGGTGGGCGTGGTCGAACCGAACGCCCACCTCGACCGCGCGCGGCTCGGCGTGCCGCAATGTCACGCGGGCGCACCGAGGCGAGCGTGCGTTTGGCCTGGCCGATGGAGCTGGCCGAACTGCTTGGCCTGTCTGGGAAGCAGCTCGGCCAGCTGTCCCGTCTTCTGGGGCTCCTAGCCAGTCGGCGTGCCGCTCCCACCGGAGGGCGCCTGTGCGATCTTGCCCGCCATCTCGACGGCTTTCTGGGCGATGCGCAGGGCGTCCTCGGTGGTCTTTTGCACCGCCTCGGCCACCTCGTGAGCCTGCTGACTGATCTCCGAACCCTCGGCGTCCTCAGGATGGCTGCCGACTAGATGGGTCACCTTGCGTGCCAGCGCACCGGCCAAGGCGGTGGCATCCTGGCCGACGCGTGCCAAGTCACGGGCGGTCAACTCGATCTGACTGGCCATCTCGCTGGCCTTCTGACCGATCTCGCTGCCTACAGGCTCTTCCTCACCCACGGGTACCATCCTCCCGGCACTGACCCACGCTCAGCCAGCGCACAGTCTCGCCGCGTCCGGCCAGCGAGGGGCTCCCCTCTGTCCGAACGCGAACCAATGTCCCGGATCATGGCACACTCGATTCGGAAGGACATGCTCACTGCAGACGCCTCAGCTTCAGTGGAGGGTCATCCAACCCGATCGGATAGCCTTTGAACTCACCGAGCGCCTGATCAGTGAGCCGGGCTTCGAACCACTCGTCTCTCGCGGCCCGCGTCTTTCCGGCCGCCAGTCGCCCTACTCGCGGCCATGACAGCGCATTGCCTTCCCCGGTTGTGTGGCGCATAATCGTGGGGTGGAGGGTGCGGTTCAGCCAGTCCGCCCGTCGGCACCGGATCGGCAAAGCCCGCGCCCTTCATGTGATCGAGGGTGCGGACCCGTCACGGGTCAGCGATGAGGAGGCGCCGGACCGGCTGGTGTGGGTTGGCGTGGACGACCGGGGTCTGGAGTTGGAGGTCGTGGCGCTGGACCTGCCGGACTACCTGCTGGTGATCCATGTGATGCCGACACGGCTGAGGCGGAGGCGGCGATGAGCACACCGAAGAAGGGCGGGTATGTGATCGGCCCGGACGTCGACCTGGACCGCGATGTGGTGGTGGACCAGCACGGGCGGCGGATCACCGAGCAGCGGGCGCGGGACCTGGCCGAGGACGCGGTCCGCACGGTCAGGGCGGGCCGGCCGTCGCTGACCTCCCCGGGTCAGCGGTCCCCGGAGGTCAAGGCCCGGGTGCCGGCGGACCTGCGGCAGCGGCTGACCGAGGAGGCCCAGCGGCGCGGCACCACGACCTCCGAGCTCGTGCGGGAGGCGTTGGAGGAATACCTGGCCTCCTGACGCTGGCGGGCTACGTCCCGGAGGCCATGTACGCGGCGAGGATGTAGTTGGGGTGGCGGTCGAGGTTCTTGCGGGCCCGGTCCTAGCGCATGGTGGTGGTGCGCGGGTCGGCGTGGCGGGCGGCGATCTGCACGTCGCGCAGGTCCACCCCGGCGTCGAGCATGGTGGTGGCGGACGGCGGGGTTATGTGCCCTGCCGTCCGCCTAATGTCGGAGCATGTGTGGTTGCATCCGCGGCAGCCGCGCCGCGGCCTGCACCGCGAGGTGGCGCAGCCGGACCTGGCCGCTAAGCCGCACCCGGCTCGCAGGTCGCCCGTCCAGGCGCTGGGCAAGCGCATCGCCGGCGGCTTCGACTGCCGCTCGGCCCGAGCCTCAGCCCCCGGCCAATCGGCGCAGGCTTCGCGCGTAGGCACCCGGGGTGGTGCCGACCGCGGTCGCGAAGTCGCGAGTGAGGTGCGCCTGGTCGGTGTAGCCGAGCTCCACGGCAAGCGCTGCGAGATCCGGCTCGGGCTGGGCCGCGAGCGCCCGGGCGAGTTCTTGCAGGCGAATCCACCGGGCCACCCACTTCGGCCCCTGACCCAGCGTTCGGCGCATGGCCCGCTGCACCGCGCGCTCCGAGACGCCGAGCTCGGCTGCCAGGCCTGGACCGGTGCGGGTCCGCACGCGCGCGGTGAGCGCGTCCAGCACGGCGTTGGCCAGCAGGAGCTCGTCGTCCAGCTGGACTGCGGCCAGCCACTGCCCGATCGCCGCGTCGGCCAGCCGCGCTCGCTCGTCCGGGCTGGCCCCGTCAGCCACCGCCTCGAGCAGGGCGATCGTGCCCGGGTCCTCGACCGGCAGAGTGGCATCGGCGCACCCCGTCAGCGTGGTTGCCCCGAGAAGCACCAGCCCCGCCGGGCGCAGCCGCAGCGCGAAGACGTCGCCGGTGCCCTGGATGTCGCGGCACCAGGCCCGGCGGTGTACCCCGGTGAGAACGAGCCCGGCTGGCACGTCGCCTGCCTCGATCGACAGGGTGACCGCGGGCAGCGTGAGGATTCGCTGGCCGATCACCTCACCGTCGGCCAGTGCCCACCTCGTATGCCAGTACCGGTCGACCACGGCCGCCACTGCGGGTGCCGGGTCCAACCACCTGGCGGCGAACCGGGTGAGGTTGGCGGGGTGGATCACCCCGGAGCGCTCGTCGGGGCGGATGTCGCTCACCCGCACATTGTCGGGAATCTGCAAGACCGCGCCACCCGGCTCCGGTGAGGCTGCCCGGCATGATCGATGCCTTCTCCTCGGTGCCCTGGGTGGGTGTGGCCGCTGCCACCCTGGCGTACTTCGTCCTCGGCGCCGCCTGGTTCACTCCGCTGTTCGGCAAGACCTGGGACCGTGCCGTCGGCGTGCAGCGGACCTCCGGCCAAGCCTTCGGTCCGCTGTATTACCTGATTCCGTTCTTCGGCTCGCTGGTACTGGCCCTGGCCATCGGTGTGCTGGTCGCCGCGCTCGGCCTGAGGTCGGTGGGCGATGCCGTGGTGCTCGGTCTGGTGGTCGGGATCGGCTTCTCCGCAGCTGTCTCCTTCACCAATGCCGTCATGCCGGTCATCCCGCGGCCGCTGCTGCTCGGTGCGGTGACCGGCGGCTACCACGTGATGGGCAGCGTGCTGGCCGCGGTGATCATCGTGCTCCTGGCCTGAAGCTGCGCGGTCGGGTGAGGGAGGTGCGGATGGGCCGCAGGCCTCTTCGCCCATCTTCGAGTACCGATCGGTGCGGCTGCCCACCCCATCCTGCGTCAGGACCACGTCCCAAACCGTGACGCCGGGGTAGCAGGCCCACAGCTTCATGCACATAGTCCCGGATGTCGAGATCCGCGTGGATCGACTCGGCCAGTTCGTCGGTTGAAGCAGCGGCACACGACTGAACGTGGTCGTCGTCGAGAACGGGCCGGCGTGGTGGGAGCACCTGCTCAGCGCCATCAGC
>CAYHHE010000060.1:0-17052 GCA_964356295.1 uncultured Actinomycetes bacterium
AGCCCTTGGAGACCCCCACCCGAGCAGGGATCATTGAGTCGTGACAGGCATGGACGAGCAACTGACCCTGGCCGCGGACTTCGAGCCGTCGACCTACGAGCAGTGGCGCGCGAGCGTGGACGCCGTCCTCGGCCGACGGCGCGGCGACCTGTCCCCGCAGGACCTTGCACGGCTGTTCGACAAGGTGCTGACCACGCGCACCGACGACGGCATCGTGCTGCAGCCGCTCTACCGCGCCGAGGATGTACTGGGCGATCCAGGGCTCCCGGGGCAGGCACCGTTCCTGCGGGGGCGGTCGGCCGCTGGTCCGGTGCCATCCGGCTGGGACATCCGACAGCTGGTGCGCCTCCAGCCCGACACCAGGGCGACCAACGCTGCGGTGCTCGAGGAGCTGGAGTCAGGCAGTACGTCGCTCTGGCTGGACGTGGACGGGCAGCCGCCGAGCGTGCCCACCCTGGACGCCGTGCTGTCCGGGGTCTACCTGGAGCTGGTGCCGATCGTCTTGGCACCCGGGCCGGTGGCCACCGATGCCGCATCGTCCCTGCTCGAGCTGTGGAGACGACGCGACACGCCCGCCGATGAGGCACGCGGGACGCTCGGCTTCGACCCGGTGGGGAGAGCAGCCGTCAGCGGAGGGGTGGAGGACGCACAGATCGGCCTGGCTGCAGCAACACAGGTCGCCCGGCAGGTCAGCGGTGAGTTCCCGCGTGTACTCACCCTGGTGGCCGATGGCACCGTCTACCACGACGCCGGCGCCGCCGATGCCGACGAGCTCGCGCTGGCCCTGGCCACGGCAGTGACGTACCTGCGCACGCTGGTTTCCTCCGGTATGGCCCTGGACGCGGCCGCCAGGCAGATCGAGTTCCGCCTTGCGGTGAGCGACGACCAGTTCCCCTCGATCGCCAAGCTGCGGGCGGCCCGGCGGCTGTGGGCCCGGGTGACCGAGGTAGCGGGGGTGTCTGACGGGGCTCGGGGCGCGCGGCTGCATGCCGTCACGTCCGCAGCGATGCTCACCCGGTACGACCCATGGGTCAACCTCTTGCGCACCACGGTAGCCGGATTCGCCGCAGGCGTCGGCGGCGCCGATGCGCTCACCGTTCATCCGCACGACGCTCTCCTGGCCGAAGCCGGCGCGGACGGCGGTCTGGGCACCCGACTGGCGCGCAACGTGCAGACGATCCTGCTCGAGGAGTCACACCTGGGTCGGGTGATCGACCCCGCGGGTGGCTCGTGGTTCGTCGAGCGACTCAGCCACGCCCTGGCGCGACGGGCGTGGGACAGGTTCGCCGAGCTCGAGCGCAACGGCGGGGTCGTGGCGGGCCTGGACTCCGGGCTCGTGCAGCAGTGGCTGGGCCAGGCCAATGCGCGCCGGGCCGATCGGGTCGCCCGCCGACGGCAACCGATCACCGGCGTCAGCGAGTTCCCGAACCTCGCCGACCAGGCCCCGCCAGCGCCGGCACGCGACGTCGTGTCCGCGGCCTTCCCTGGGGTGGCCCCGCACTTCTACGCAGAGGACTTCGAACGACTCCGCGACCGCGCCGCGACCGCAGCACGGTCCGGGCAGCCACCGACGGTGTTCCTGGCCACCCTCGGCCCGCTGGCCGAGCACGCCGCGCGAGCCACGTTCTGCACGAACCTGTTCGCTGCCGGCGGTATCACCTCCACCACCGCCGGCCCGGTCACCCCGGACGCGGTGGCCGACGCGTTCGCCGAATCAGGAGCCAGGCTGGCCTGCATCTGCGGGACGAACGAGCGCTACGCGCAGGAGGCCGTCGACGTGGCCCGAGCCCTCGCCGCGGCGGCGCCCGACCGGCTGTACCTCGCGGGGGCTCCGGGTGACCTGCGGGCCGATCTGCAGGCCGCCGGGGTGGAGGAGTTCGTCGTCGCAGGTGACGACGCCGTCGCCCTGCTGGACCGAGCCCTGACAGCAGTGGGGGTATAGCGATGACCGATCCCTTCGTCCCGAGCTTCGCCGAGGTCCCGCTGGACTCCGACGCCCTCACCGTCGCCGACCTGTCTGCGTGGCGATCACAGTTCACCCGCGAGGTCGGGCAGTCCCCGGACGAGGCCGGCTGGACCACCCCGGAGGGGATCGCCGTCCCCCCGCTCTACACCGCGACCGACCTCGACGGCCTGGACTTCCTGCACACCTACCCCGGGCACCCGCCGTACCTGCGCGGGCCCTACCCGACCATGTACGTCAACCAGCCGTGGACCGTCCGGCAGTACGCCGGCTTCTCCACCGCTTCGGACTCCAACGCCTTCTACCGGCGCAACCTCGCCGCCGGTCAGAAGGGCCTGTCCATCGCCTTCGACCTGGCCACCCACCGCGGCTACGACTCCGACAACCCTCGCGTGCCCGGGGACGTCGGCATGGCCGGGGTCGCCATCGACTCGATCCTCGACATGCGCCAGCTCTTCGACGGTATCCCGCTGGACCAGATGAGCGTGTCGATGACCATGAACGGTGCGGTGCTGCCGGTCATGGCGCTCTACATCGTCGCGGCGGAGGAGCAGGGCGTCGCGCACCGCACGCTCACCGGCACGATCCAGAACGACGTGCTCAAGGAGTTCATGGTCCGCAACACCTACATCTACCCGCCCGAGCCGTCGATGCAGATCATCTCCGACATCTTCGCCTACACCTCCGCGGAGATGCCGAGGTTCAACTCGATCTCGATCTCCGGCTACCACATGCAGGAGGCCGGGGCCACCGCCGACCTCGAGCTCGGCTACACCCTGGCCGACGGGCTGGAATACCTGCGGGCCGGGGTGGACGCCGGGCTCGACATCGACACCTTCGCCCCACGGATCTCCTTCTTCTGGGCGATCGGGATGAACTTCTTCATGGAGGTGGCCAAGCTGCGGGCGGCCCGCCTGCTGTGGGCGAAGATCGTCAAGGGCTTCGGCCCGACCAACGACAAGGCCTTGTCGCTGCGCACCCACAGCCAGACCAGCGGATGGTCGCTGACCGCGCAGGATGTCTTCAACAACGTCATCCGCACCTGCGTCGAGGCGATGGCGGCGACCCAGGGGCACACCCAGTCGCTGCACACGAACTCCCTGGACGAGGCGTTGGCGCTGCCCACCGACTTCAGTGCTCGCATCGCGCGCAACACTCAGCTGCTGCTGCAGCAGGAGTCCGGCACCACCCGGGTCATCGACCCGTGGGGCGGGTCGTACTACGTCGAGCGGCTCACCTACGAGCTCGCTCACAAGGCCTGGGAGCACATCGCCGAGACCGAGGACGTCGGCGGCATGACCAAGGCCATCGAGGCCGGCCTGCCCAAGATGCGCATCGAGGAGGCCGCGGCTCGCACCCAGGCCCGCATCGACTCCGGTCAGCAACCGGTGATCGGCGTCAACAAGTACCGGCCGCACGTTGACACCCCCGTCGAGGTGCTCAAGGTCGACAACACCGCGGTGCGCGCCGAGCAGCTGGCCAAGCTGGAGGCGCTGCGCGCGGAGCGGGACCCGGCCCGCATCGAGGCCGCATTGGACGCGCTCACCGCGGCCGCGCGGGCGATCGCGGACGGCACGCGGGGTCGGGGCCTCGAGCAGAACCTGCTGGCGCTGTCGGTGGACGCGGCACGCGCGCACGCCACCGTCGGGGAGATGAGCGACTCGCTGGAGAAGGTCTTCGGCCGGCACACCGCGACGATCAGGACAATCTCCGGTGTGTACCGACAGGAGATGGGCGACTCCGAGGCCGCCGACCGGGTGCGGGAGCGGTGCGAACGCTTCGAGCGCGCCCACGGGAGGCGACCACGCATGCTGGTGGCGAAGATGGGGCAGGACGGCCACGACCGCGGTCAGAAGGTGATCGCGACCGCATTCGCCGACCTCGGGTTCGACATCGACGTCGGGCCGCTGTTCCAGACCCCAGCCGAGGCCGCGCTGCAGGCGGTCGAGGCCGACGTGCACGTGGTCGGGGCGTCCTCGCTGGCGGCCGGCCACCTCACCCTGGTACCCCAGCTGCGCGCCGAGCTGGCGTCCCTGGGGCGCGACGACATCATGGTCGTCGTGGGCGGCGTGATTCCCCCCGACGACGTCCAGCCCCTGCTCGACGCGGGCGCCTGCGCGGTCTACCCGCCGGGCACGGTGATCGCGGAGGCGGCACTCGACCTTCTCGACGACCTGGAGCAGCGGCTCTCCGGTGAGGTGCTCACCGGGGACACTGCGTGACGGTGCGCCCAGCAGCCACCGTCGACGTCGACTGGCTCGTCGACGGCGTGCACTCGGGCAACCGGGCGGCGATGGCACGAGCGATCACGCTCGTGGAGTCCACCCGCCCGGACCACCAGGACCTGGCCCAGGACCTGCTGGTGCGGCTGCTCCCGGAGACGGGCGCGGCACAGCGGGTCGGCATCAGCGGCGTGCCGGGCGCGGGCAAGTCGACGTTCGTGGACGCCCTCGGCACCATGCTGACCGGGCAGGGGCGCCGCGTCGCGGTGCTGGCGGTCGACCCGTCCTCGACCCGGCACGGGGGCAGCATCCTGGGCGACAAGACCCGCATGGCCAGACTCGCAGTCGACCCCCAGGCTTTCATCCGCCCCTCCCCCACCTCGGGGACGCTCGGTGGGGTGGCCCGCTCCACCCGTCAGGCGATGGTCGTCGTCGAGGCTGCCGGGTATGACGTGGTGCTCATCGAGACCGTCGGGGTGGGCCAGTCGGAGACCACGGTCGCGGAGATGGTCGACACATTCCTCCTGCTCATGGTGGCGCGCACCGGCGATGCCCTGCAGGGCATGAAGCGCGGCGTGCTGGAGATCGCCGATGTCATCGCGGTGAACAAGGCCGACGGCGACAACGTCATCGAGGCCAAGCGGGCCGCCCGAGAGCTGGCGGACATCCTGCGGCTCATGGAGCCCGCCAGGGGCGGCTGGCGCGCCCCGGTGCTCACCTGCTCGGCGCTGACCGGCGAGCGGGTCGACGACGTCTGGGAGCAGGTGTGCGCGCACCGGTCAGCCTTGGAGTCCTCCGGTGAGCTGGAGGCCAAGCGAGCCGACCAGGAGGTGGCCTGGATGTGGTCGACGGTGCAGGACCGGGTGCTGCACCGGCTCCGCCACGACGACGCGACCCGAGACGCGGTCGCGGCGCTGGAGGCCGACCTGCGGGCGGGCTCGACGACGGCCGCACGGGCAGCCTCGACGCTGCTCGACCGGCTGGGCTGGCTGCGCTGACTATGGATGCGCACCGACAGGCGCCCGGGTGAGCGAGGCCACCAGCCGGTCGTGGAAGTCCCGCTGCGCGGCCTCGAACCCACCCGACCGCACCAGACAATCGGCCGAGCCGCCCAGGGACCGCTCCAGGTAGGCGGTGCCCACCCGGCCCCACTCGTCCTTGACCCACCGTTCGAAGAAGTAGGGCTCGCGGCCCACGATGCCCGGGTGAGCGCCATGCAGGGTGGCTGCCATCGCCTCGGCCAGCTCGCCGATGCCCTGACCGGTCTTGGCGCTGGTCTGGAAGACCGGGACGGGCTCGGTGTCGAACGGGCGAGCCAGCCAGAGGCTCGACTGAAGGTGGTGCAGGCTCTGCTGGGCCTGCGGCTCGTCACACTTGTTCAGCACGAAGGCGTGCGGCACCTCGATGATCCCGGCCTTGAGGAACTGCACCTCGTCCCCGCCCAACGGCTGCAGCACCAAGTACACCTGGTCGGCAAGGTGCCGGACGTCGGCCTCGCTCTGCCCGACACCGACGGTCTCGACCAGCACCATGTCCACGAGGTACGCCAGCAGGCGGCACACCTGGAAGGACGACGGGCCGAGGCCCCCGAGCTCCGTGGCCGATGCCTGGCTACGGAAGAACAATCGCCCCGAAGAGGCTGACGGCCGCAGTCGGGTGCGGTCGCCGAGCAGCGAGCCGCCGGAGAGATGACTGGACGGGTCGACAGCCACCACCCCGATGAGCAGCGAGTGGTCGTGGTCGAGCAGATGGGTCGTGAGTCGGGCCACCAGCGACGACTTCCCCGACCCCGGGGTCCCGGTGACACCCAGGACGATCGCGTCAGGCTCCACCCCGCGGGCGGCGAATGCCTTGACGACCTGCTGCCGCTGCTCCAACGCCGTCGGACGCTGGTCCTCGAACAGCCCGACCAGTCGGCTGACCGCGCCCTTGGTCCCGCCGAGTGCCTGCTCGACCAGGCCGTCGACGTCGTTCAGGACGCCACCGCCCCACCCGGCGGCGGAACCTCGGCGTCGCTCTCGAGCATGCCGACGATGGCGTCCATGATGTCCAGCAGCTGGTAGTTGGCCGGCGTGTACACCTGGCGAACCCCGATCGCGTGGAGCTTCTCGAAGTCCGACTCCGGCACGATCCCACCGAGCACCACCCGGATGTGCCCGGCGCCGTTCGCGCGCAGCCCGTCCACGATCTGCTCGGCGAGTGCCACGTGCGAGCCCGACAGCACCGACGCCCCGATGACGTCCGCGCCCTCCTCCACCGCCGAGGTGACGATCTCCTCGGCCGAGAGCCGGATGCCGGAGTAGATGACGTCGAACCCGACGTGACGGGCCGACACCGCGATCACCTCGGCGCCGTTGGAGTGACCGTCGAGGCCGGGCTTGCCTACCACCAGGCGCGGCCGGTGGCCCAGCACATCGGTCAGGGCGTCGAGCCGGGCGCGCAGCGCGTCCACCCGGTCACCGGAGAGGTTGAGCTGCTGGCCCTCGACACCGGTGGCCGGTCGGTACTCGCCGAACACCTCGCGAAGCGCTCCGGCCCACTCACCGGTGGTCACGCGCGCCAGCGCGCACTCGATCGACGGCTCCATCATCGACGTCCCGTCCCGAGCGGCCTGCTGCAGCGCGTCGAGGGCTCGGGCCACGCGGTCCGGGTCACGCCTGGCCTTGGTCGCCTCGAGGTGCTCGACGGTGTCCCGGATCGCGGACTCGTCCAGCTTGAAGATGCCGCGGTCCTCCCCCGACAGCAGCGGGGACGGCAGGCTCTCGGTCCACCGGTTCACCCCGACGACGATCTGGTCCCCGGTGTTGATCCGGCTGACGCGCTCCGACATCGATCGCACCAACGAGGACTTCATGTAGCCGGACTCGATGGCGGGGATGACCCCGCCCATCTCCATGATCCGGTCGACCTCCTCGCGGGCGCCGGCCTTGAGCTCGGCGACCTTGGCCTCGATGACCGGGCTGCCGTCGAAGATGTCCGGGTACTCCAGCAGGTCGGTCTCGTAGGCCAGGATCTGCTGCAGCCGAAGGGACCACTGCTGGTCCCAAGGCCGAGGCAGCGACATCGCCTCGTTCCAGGCCGGCAGCTGCAGGGCGCGGCAGCGGGCGTTGCGGCTGAGGGTGACCCCGAGCGCCTCGAGGAGGATGCGCCAGGCGTTGTTCTCCGGCTGCGTCTCGGTGAGCCCGAGGGAGTTGACCTGCACGCCGTAACGGAACCGCCGGTACTTCTCGTCCTGCACCCCGTAGCGCTCGACGAGCAGCTCGTCCCACAGCTCGACGAACGCCCGCATCTTGCTCATCTCCTCGACGAACCGGATGCCGGCGTTGACGAAGAACGAGATCCGCCCGACGGCCCGCTCGAACTGCTCGGGCGTGAAGTGACCACGCTGCTCCAGCAGGTCCAGCAGGCTCAGGGCGTTGGCCAAGGCGAACGCCAGCTCCTGGGCGGGGGTCGCACCGGCCTCCTGGAGGTGGTAGGAGCAGATGTTGGACGCGTTCCACTTCGGCATCGCATCCAGGCAGAACTCGTACATCTCCGCGATGATCCGCATGCTCTCGGTCGGCGGGTAGATGTAGGTGCCCCGGGCCAGGTACTCCTTGACCAGGTCGTTCTGGGTGGTCCCGGTCAGCTTCGTGACGTCCTCGCCACGCTCGCGCGCCACTGCCACGTACAGCGCCAGCAGCCACATCGCGGTGCCGTTGATGGTCATGGAGGTGTTCATCTGCTCCAGGGGGATCCCCTCGAACAGGAACTCCATGTCGTCCAGGGTGTTGATCGGCACCCCGACCTTGCCGATCTCCGGTCCGGCGATCGGGTCGTCGGAGGAGTAGCCGCACTGGGTGGGCAGGTCGAAGGCGATCGACAGCCCGGTCTGCCCGGCGGCGAGGTTCTTGCGGTACAGCTCGTTGGACGCCTTCGGGCTGGAGTGCCCGGCGTAGGTGCGGATGATCCACGGCTTGTCGCGGGTCGACTGCCCGTCGGCGTCGTAGAGGCGGTGCGCGGCGCGTTCCTCGGTCACGTCCCGACGATAGGCAGCCTGACCTGCGTCAAGCCAGAGCAAGTGGCCAACCTCATGCCCACTCCTTCTCCTGGACGGGTTCCCCGCACCGGCCGTCCTGGCTAGCGTCGCCGTCCATGACGCCGGGTACCGAATCGGCCGAGCCGCACATCACGGTGGAGCGGGACGGGCACGTGCTGCTCATGGGCCTGAACCGCCCGAGGAAGTTCAACGCCTTCAACCTGCAGACCATCGACGAGCTCGGGAAGGCCTACGAGCTTCTCGGCAAGATCCCGCAGCTCCGCGCCGGGGTGCTCTTCTCGCACGGTCAGCACTTCTCCTCCGGGCTCCAGCTGGACGAGGTCGGCTCGGCGGTGAACCAGCGCGGCCCGCAGATCATCGCCGGCAACGACACCTACGACCCGTTCGGGATCTGGAAGGACCCGGTGCCCAAGCCTGTCGTGATGGCCGTCGGGGGGATCGCGTTCACGCTGTCCATCGAGCTGGCGCTGGCCTGTGACATCGTCGTCGCCGGGGACGACGTGCGGTTCCGGCAGATGGAGGTGGCGCGCGGGATCATGCCCTTCGGTGGGGCCACCTTCCGGGCGCCGGCCCAGCTGGGCTGGGGCAATGCCATGCGCTTCCTGCTCACCGGTGAGGAGTTCGGCGCGCAGGAGGCGCTGCACATCGGCCTGGTCCAGGAGGTCGTCCCCGCCGGGACACAGGCCGACCGGGCCCGCGAGATCGCCCATCTGATCGCAGCACAGGCGCCGCTGGGTGTGCAGGCCACGCTGCGCAACGCCAGGTGCGGCGCGACCGACGGTCCCGAGGCCGCCGCGCTCAACATCCGTGACGTGCTGCCGGAGGTGCTGCACAGCCAGGATGCCGCCGAAGGTATGCGCAGCTTCCTCGAGCGCCGCGAAGCCACGTTCACCGGCCACTGAGCTGCCGCACGGCGGCCCGCTGCGACCGGATCGAGTCAGGAACGTCCAGGAGGGCCGATGACACTGCTGAGCCTGGGGATACTGGGCACCTCAGCCAAGGAGAACGAGCGGCGGCTGCCGGTCCACCCTCGGCATCTGGATCGAATCGACGCCGACCTGCGCGCCTCCATCGTGGCCGAGTGCGGCTACGGGGCGGACTTCGGGGTCACCGATGGCGAGCTCGCCCCCCTGGTCGCCGCGGTGGTGGACCGGGCGGAGCTGCTCGAACGCAGCGACATCGTGCTGCTGCCCAAGCCGACGCGCAGTGATGTCGCCGGGATGCGCGACGGGCAGACGCTGTGGGGGTGGCCGCACTGCGTGCAGGACCCCGAGCTCACTCAGCTGGCCATCGACAAGCACCTCACGCTCATCGCGTGGGAGGCCATGCACTACTGGACCCCCCAGGGCACCCCAGGCGTGCACGTGTTCCACCGCAACAACGAGATCGCCGGGTACGCCTCCGTGCTGCACGCCATGACGCTCATGGGCACGTCGGGGGTGTACGGACGCAGGCTGAGCGCGGTGGTCCTCGGGTACGGCAACACCGCTCGCGGGGCGATCACCGCCCTGCAGAGCCTGGGCGTCCATGACGTGGTAGCGCTGACCAAGCGTGAGGTGACCGCGGTGCCGTCCCCGATGCCGTCGGTGCTGCTCGGGCACATCGAGCGCACCGAGGCCGACCCGACCCGCACTGTGACGCACCGGCGTGCGGGCAACGAGCCGACTCACGAGTTCCTCGCCGAGCACGACATCATCGTCAACTGCATCCTGCAGGACACCGACGCCCCGCTGATGTTCCTCACTACCGACGAGCTGCCGATGGTCCGTCCCGGCACCCTCATCGTGGACGTCTCCTGCGACGAGGGCATGGGGTTCGACTTCGCCCGCCCCACACCGTTCACCGACCCGATGTTCGTCGTGGGCCACGACATCCACTACTACGGGGTCGACCACAGCCCGTCCTACCTGTGGAACTCCGCGACCTGGGAGATCTCCGAGGCGCTGCTGCCCTTCCTGCGGCCGGTCATGGATGGCCCGGACCGCTGGGCCGACGAGCCGACGATTGCCGGGGCGATCGAGGTCCAGGACGGGGTGGTGCGCAACCCGAAGATCCTCTCCTTCCAGGGCCGGTCGACCGCCCACCCGCACCCGATCGAGGAGTCGCCGTGACCGCCACGCATCCCCCTACCCTCGGCGTCGCCCTCGGTGGCTCCTACGCCGCGCTTCCCGAGCTCGGTCGTGCCGTCGAGGCGCGCGGCTTCGACGCCGTCTGGGTGTCGGAGACCGACCACGACTCCATCCTGCAGGCCACGGTGCTGGCGTCGGGGACCGAGCGCATCGACGTGGGCACCAACATCACGCTGGCCTTCCCCCGCTCACCGACGGTGACCGCCATGGCGGCCTGGGACCTCAACGAGATCTCCGGCGACCGCTTCATCGTCGGGCTGGGCAGCCAGGTCCGCCGCATCATCACCGACCGGTTCGCCGCGGCGTTCGACCAGCCGGCCAAGCGGATGGGTGAGTACGTGCAGGCCATGCGGACGGTGTGGAACATGGAACGCGGTCAGCGGGCGCCGTTCCGCGGGGAGATCTACAAGGTGCTGCGGCCGGGGCTCAACGGGTTGGGCAGCGCGACCGACCGCGCCCTGCCGCGGGTGTACGTGGCTGCGGTCGGTCCGCTGATGACCACGACGGCTGCCACCTACGCCGACGGCATGCTCGGCCACCCGTTCACGTCCCCGGCGTACCTGCGCCAGGACGTGCTGCCGCGCATCGACGCCGCGCTGCGGGCGGCCGGGCGCGCCCGCGAGTCCTTCACCCTGGCCCAGGGCGTGATCCTGTGCGTGGCCGAGGACCGCGAGGTTGCGGTCAAGGAGGCCAAGGCGCAGGTCGGCTTCTACGGCACCACGCCGAACTACTCCCCGGTGTTCGCCGCCAACGGCGAGGCCCACCTGACCGAGGACCTCGCTCGCGTGTTCGCCGACACTGGTGGCGACCCCGACGCGCTGGCTGCCGCCGTCCCGGACGACGTGCTCGAGCGCTACGCGATCGCCGGAACCCCGGACGAGGTCCGTGACCGGCTGGATGAGGTGGCCGGGCTGGTCGACCACCTCATCCTGGGCGGCGCGTGGTACCGGGTGCCGCCGGCGCGCGCGGCGGAGAACGTCCAGGCCATCATGGAGACCTTCGGGCGCTGACCGGGTGGTCAGCCTCGGCCTCGGCCTCGGCCCGAGCCTCTCGGGCGACCCGACGGGCCTGCCGCAGCGGCTCGGGCGTTCGGCTGCCGCCCCGGCACCGCAGCACGACCGCGGCCGCCGTGGCGGCGTCGGTGCGCCACGCCGCGTGCGCCACCACCGGCCGCACGCCTCGCACCGTCCGGACCCAACGGCCGACCTCCTCCCCGTCCAGCATCAGCGGGGACGAGTCGCCCGGCAGGTCCAGCGGCTGTGCGCCCCGGGCGATCAGCGGTCGGTGCGTCACACCGACGGTGGGCACGTCGAGCACCGTGCCGATGTGCACGGCCAGCCCGGCCCGGCGCGGATGGTCTCGTCCGGTCGCGTCGACCAGCACGACGTCGGCGTGCCCGACAAGCGGAGCCAGCGCCTGGTCAAGCATCGGGCCCTCGCGCAGGGCCAGCAGACCGGGCGCGTACGAGGCCCCAGCGACGCCTGCCACCACTCGTCGGCGCATCAGCCGCGGTCCCTCCAGGAGCACCGCCCCCACCCAGGCGCGGTCCCCCGGATGCCCCGGGCCCTGCTCTCCACGCAGGAAGGCAACGAAGGCCGCGGCCGTGCGCAGCTCACGCTCGGGCGGGCGCCACAGCGCGGGGTCGAGGTCCGCCAGCCGCTGCTGCTCGGCGACCAGCGCCTCGGCCTGGACCGGCCACTGGTGCACCATCACGAGGAGCGGGACTGCCACCAGTCCGGCAGCACGGCGATGGAGTCGAGCACAGCGGCCGGTCTGACGGCACCGTCGAGATCAGCCTGGCTGAACTTGCCCGTGCGGACCAGCACCCCCTCCAGGCCGGCGGACTGGGCACTTTCGACGTCGGTCCGGATGTCGTCCCCGACCATGACAACCTCGTCCGGATGAGCGCCCAGTACCTGCACGGCACTGGCGTAGAACGCCGCGGACGGCTTGCCCAGCACGACCGGCTCGGTTCCGCTGGCTGCGGCCAGCGCGGCCACGAACGCTCCGGTGTCCAGGCGCAGCCCGTCCGGGGCGCGCCAGTACCGGGTCATGCCCAGCGCCACCAGCGGTGGTCGATGCGGGGTCATGAGAAGGCGGAAGGCCCTGTTGAGCGTGGCGAAGTCCCACCGCTCGCCCATGTCTCCCACCACCACGGCATCAGGGGGCTCCGGCGCGGTGACGCGGAGCGGATCGAGGTCGGCGAACTCGTGCGCGGTGTCGTCCGGGACGAACAGCGCGGGGCGGGTCAGCCCGCGCTCGGTCAGCCAGGCCAGGGCTGCGACGCAGGGGGTGAGGATGCCTGCGAGGTCGACCTCGATGCCCAGCCGGCGCAACCGCGCCACGATGGACGCACGTGGGCGTGACGTGGTGTTGGTCAGGAACAGGTGCGGCACGTCCTGCGCCCGCAGCCACCTCGCCGTGGCGGCTGCGCCCGGGACCGCCTCGTCCCCGACGTAGAACACCCCGTCGAGGTCGAGCAGGAGACCCTTCATCGCTGCGCCCATCCTCCCACGCACCACCCACCCAGGCTGCCCGCCGGGCCGCCCTCTCCCTCCGGCCGATCTTGACGATACGGTCGACTCCGGACGCGCCGATCGACAGAAACGTCAAGATCGCGCAGGCGCCGCTAGACGCGGGCCTGCTAGGGGAGGCGCCAGTCGAAGGGCTGCCCGTCCAGGGCCATCAGGTGCTCGTTGGCTCGGCTGAATGGCCTGGACCCGAAGAAGCCGCGCTCGGCCGACATGGGACTGGGATGAGCGCTGGCCACCACCGGGACGCCGGCGAGCAGCGGTTGCAGTGACTGGGCATCGCGGCCCCAGAGGATCGCGACCAGGGGCGCCTCGCGCGCCACCAGCGCCCGGATCGCCTGGTCGGTCACGACCTCCCAGCCCCGGGCACGGTGCGAGGCCGGCCTGCCTGGTTGGACGGTGAGCACCCGGTTGAGCAGCAGCACCCCGTGCTCGGCCCACGGGGTGAGGTCACCACTGGACGGCGCCGCGAAGCCGAGGTCGGCGCGGTACTCGGTGAGGATGTTCTGCAGGCTGCGCGGCAGGGGCCGGACCCCGGGAGCTACCGAGAAGCTCAGGCCGACCGGGTGACCCGGGGTGGGGTAGGGGTCCTGGCCCACGATCAGCACCCGCACGTCGCCCAGCGGCTGGGTGAACGCCCGCAGGACGTTCGGCCCGGCCGGGAGGTAGCCGCGTCCGGCGGCGATCTCGTCCCGCAGGAACTGACCCATCGCCGCGACCTGTCCAGCCACCGGTTCGAGGGCCGCCGCCCAGCCGGGCTCGACGAGGTCGCTGAGCGGTCGGGCGGCCACGGAGGTCGACCCTAGACAGGCCGAGGGGCCCGAGCCGATGCCCGGGCCCCTCGCAGCAACCTCAGGCGAGCGCGTAAGGGTCGCGCCGCAGGTCCTCGGTCTGGCTGGGTCCGTGGGTCTGGTCCGCGATCCACGGGCCGGTGCCCTCACTGAGGTCGATGATGTCGGACCACAGCCACGAGAAGTCGCCGTCCATCAACCGCGAGGTCAGCTCGCGGTCGAGGTCGTCGGTGTTCTTCCACAGCCCGCCGAACAGGTCACCGATGCGCAGCCGGGACTGGCGGCAGAAGGCGTCCGCGAGCGCGTAGGCCTCCTCGCCCTGCGTCCCGCCGACCTTGCTACGGATGCGTTCAGCGGCGACGATGGCGCACGCCTGGGCGTATAGCTCGGTCCCGATGAGCACGATCCGGGACATGAACATCTGCTTGTGCAGCATCCCAGTGGCGTAGCGCCCGAGGCCGTAGATCACGTTGCGGGCCATGCGCTGCGAACAACGGTCGATGTAGCGCAGGTGCTTGGCCAGCGAGCCGTACTCGGTGTAGGCGTTCGGGTTGTGTCCCTTGCCGATGGCCAGCGTCGGCAGGTAGCCGGCGTAGTACTTGGCGGCATTCACCGCGACCTTGCGCTTCTCCGCGAGGTCCACGTCGGGGTCGAACAGGGCGAAACCGTTCTTCTGGTGCTCCTCCATCGCCTCCCGGGCGAGCGCCAGGTACATGATCTCTGTCGCGCCTTCGAACACGCGGTTGATGCGCTGGTCCCGTAGGGAACCCTCGGCGTTGACGGCACGCTCGCCCCGGGCCTGCAGGGAAGCAGCCGTCTCGTAGCCACGGCCACCACGCACCTGCACGAGATCGTCCGCGATGCGCCACCCCATCTCGGACGCGAAGAGCTTCGCGATGGCCGACTCCACGCGGATGTCGTTGCGCTTCTGGTCGGCCATGATGGAAGTCATCTCCTGCATGGCGTCCATCGCGAAGGTCGTGGCCGCCATGAAGGACACCTTGCTGGCGATGGCCTCGTACTTCCCGATCGGCTTGCCCATCGAGTGCCGAGCCGCGACCCACTCGCCAGCGATCTTGGTCGACCACTTGCCAGCACCCGCGCTCATGCCCGGAATCGACAGCCGTCCCACGTTGAGCGTGCTCAGGGCCACCGCGAGCCCCTTGCCCTCCTTGCCGAGCAGGTTCTCCTTGGGGACTCGCACGTCGTGGAAGCGGGTGACACCGTTCTCGATGCCGCGCAGGCCCATGAACTCGTTACGCCGCTCCACTGTGATCCCGGGCGAGTCGAGCTCGACGATGAAGGTGGAGAGCCCGCCGCGGTGCGTCTGGCTCTTCGGCACGAGGGCGAGCACGACGACGAGATCAGCGATCACGCCGTTCGTGGTCCACAGCTTCACGCCGTTGAGGATGTAGGCCTCGTCGTCCTCGGTGGGCACCGCTGTGGTGCCGGTGTGCGCGAGGTCCGTCCCGGTGTTCGGCTCGGTGAGCAGGCAGGCCGTCACCGCACCCTGCGCGCAGCGCGGCAGGTACTTCCGCTTCTGCTCCTCGGTCCCGTAGGACTTGAGGGGCTGCGGGACACCGATCGACTGGTGCGCCGACAGCAGCACCCCGAGCGAACCATGGACCTGGGTGACGTTGGCCAGTGCCTTGTTGTACGCGACCTGCGACAGGCCGAGCCCGCCGTACTCCTTCGGGATCTTCATCCCGAACGCACCCAGATCGGCCAGACCCTTGACGACGTACTCGGGGATGACGCCCGTACGCTCGATCTCGGGCCCGACCTCGCGCCACTCGGTCTGACAGACGTGGCGGATCTTCTCGAGGTACGCGGCGGTCTCGGCGGCGACCGCAGGCTCCTCCTCCGGGAAGGGCGCGATGAGGTCGAGCCGGAAGTGCCCAAGGAATAGCTCCTTGCCGAACGACGGCAGGACGATCTCGCTTGCCTGACCGAGTGACTCGGCCATTGCCTGGGCCTTCTTGATCTCGGCAACGTTGCTAGCCACCTTCGCCATGCTGACTCCTTCGGGTGAACGAGGACGCGTGCACCGCACATCGGCGACGCGGCGGATATTACCGGGCAGTATTACTGGCCAGTAACGTGCAATCAAGGGTCAGTCGACCCAAGAATCGAGGCAGAGTGCTCAGAGCACGAGCACGGCCGCGCCGTTGACCCGGTCGGACGCGAGGTCAGCCAACGCCTCGTCCGCGCACTCGAGCGGGTACCGCGTGGTCTGCACGCGCAGCCGGTGCTCGGCCGCTAAGGCGAGGAAGGCCCGGCCGTCCTCTCGAGTGTTCGAGGTCACCGAGCGGACCTCCCGCTCGTAGAACAGGTGTCGCTCGTAGCTCAGCGGGGGGACGTCACTGAGGTGGATCCCGGCGATGGAGAGCACGCCACCCCGGTCGAGTGCTTCCAGCGCGACCGGGACGAGCCAGCCGACGGGCGCGAAAAGGATGGCGGCGTCGAGCGGCTCGGGTGGACGTCCGTCAGCGGGACCTGCCGACGCCGCGCCCAGCTCCAGGGCGAGCTCGCGGGCCTCCGGCGCGCGAGTGAGAACGTGGACGGTGGCGCCCTGGGCGAGGGCGACCTGCGCAGCCAGGTGAGCCGAGCCACCGAAGCCGTAGATGCCCAGCCGCCCACCCGGCGGGAGCGAGGCCCGCGCGAGCGCCCGGTAGCCGATGATCCCGGCGCACAGCAGTGGGGCGAGGCTCTGGTCGGAGTACCCGCCGGGAAGGCGGTAGGCGAAGTCGGCGGGCACGGTCGCGTACTCGGCGTAGCCGCCGTCATGGGTCCAGCCGGTGTACTGCGAGTTCGGGCACAGGTTCTCCGACCCCCGCAGGCAGAACCGGCAGCGTCCGCAGGTGCGGCGCAGCCAGGCGATCCCCACCCGGTCGCCGGCGGCGAACCCGGAGACCTCGCTGCCGAGCGCGTCGACCTCGCCGACCACCTCGTGGCCCGGGACGACGCGCGGGCGGCGCACCGGCAGGTCTCCCTCGGCGACGTGCAGGTCGGTGCGGCAGACTCCGCAGGCCAGCACCCGGACTCTGATCTCGTCCTCAGCCGGATCGGGAAGGGTTCGCTCGGCCAAGACCATCGGTCCGTCCTGCATGGGTCCGGGGTGCTCGACCTGCCAGGCTCGCATCAGCCCATGGTGAACCGTGCGCCACCGGTCACGCTGGGGCCCAACGCCCTTTCTCGCCCAGATCGGCCAGCGGTTGCGTAGGAGGTGATCGAGGACGTCGTCCTTCAGGTCACCGGAGAGGGGAAGACCGGGGACGAGGCCCGGCACGCTGTCATCGAGCGGGTCATCGAGCAGATCGGCGACCCTTCCCAGCATGCGGTCGTCGCCGGGCACGTCCACGCCCGGATGGACCTGG
>CAYHHE010000060.1:17152-18373 GCA_964356295.1 uncultured Actinomycetes bacterium
CGAAGGTGACGACCAGGTCGCAGGCCCGCAGCATCTCCTGCGTGTACGGCTTGGGGAATGCCTGGTCCAGCGACACACCGACCTCGTGCATCACCTCGAGGACGGCCGGTGCGACATCGAGGTCCGGGTCGGTACCGGCAGACAGCGCCAGCACCGCACGCCCGGCCTGCTGCGCAAGTAGACCCGTGGCCATCGCGGCGCGTCCCGCGTCGTGGGTGTCGAGGAAGAGCACCGCGGGTACACCGTCGTGGTGCCCGGCCATCCGGGCCAGCGCCCACAGCTCGGCGCGGGCGAAGCGCTCGGCAAGCAGCGGGACGTGGTGCTTCAGGCGCGCCCGGGCATCGACGTGGTCCCAACTCGCCCCCAGGACCGCATCGACGGTCTCGTGACCGACCCTTTCGGCGAACTCCTCGTACAGCCGCTCCCGTGCGGCGGTGATCGCCAGCGTCGAGTCCAGCGGCAGTTCTTCCAGATCGTGAAGCACGCTGACCTCCCGGCAAACGGAACACTGCTTTTCAGTGAACACCAGGATACCGCGCGGCAAACGCTCGCGCCGCAACATCCTGCACCGCAGCGACGTCCCGGCGCGTCACGCCCTCACGTAGTGCAGCGTGCGGAACCTCGATCTCAGGGCGCGAACCTCGTCGCGCACCGACTCGCCCGGCTCCCCGTCGACCAGCACCCGTGCCATGAGGTCGGCGATCCTCGCCATCGCCTCGGCGTCCATCCCCCATCGAGTGACCTCCTGAGTGCCCAGGCGCAACGCGTTGGCCGACCCGCCCGGTCCCGGCGGCAGCGGCAGACCGATCGAGGAGGTGAGGATGCCCGACGGCTCCAGCACCCGTGCGGCCCGGTCCCCGCCGCCGAACACCGTCGCCGGGACCGCCACGTGATGGCTCTGCGTGGCGCCGCGGCCCGCGACCCGATGCACGGCTACTCCCCGGTCCTGCAGCGCGGACGCCAGCGCCTGGGCGTTCGCGATGCACGCGTCCGCGTACGCGGCACCGTGCGCGAGCAGGTCGAGGGCGGCAACGGTCAGCGCTGCCGTCCGCGCCAGGTCGTAGTTGGCGGTCAGCCCCGGGAAGGCGATCGCGTCGAGCCGCTCGGCCAGGTCGGCTTCGTCGGTGGCCACGAAACCGGCCGGTGGCCCGCCGAAGGACTTGTACGTCGACCCGCTCATCAGGTGCGCCCCCTCCTCCAGCGGGCACTGGAACCGGCCGG